>CAJUKX010000004.1 GCA_910586975.1 uncultured Muribaculaceae bacterium
AATTTTGGTAATTATGCCTGTGGATTACTGTGTAATTTTGCATCAACAAAGCTCAACCTAAAAATAATGAAATCAAACATAATTTTGTCAGCAGTGCTCACTCTCGGCACTATGGCAGCAGAAGCTAAAGACATGAATAACCCGAATACAAACACATCGTTCGCTCCGGTTGAAAAACTTGAGCTGACTAAGGAATGGGACAAGGTGTTCCCTAAAAGCAACAAGGTAGAACATTCAAAGGTGCTTTTCGTCAACCGCTACGGAGTGACTCTCGCCGCAGACATGTATAAGCCTAAAGATTCAAATGGCAAATTGGCCGCAATAGCCGTAAGCGGACCCTTTGGAGCCGTAAAGGAGCAATCATCAGGCCTGTATGCGCAGCAATTGGCCGAACGTGGTTTCCTTACCATTGCATTCGACCCCTCATTCACAGGTGAGAGCGGAGGCATGCCCCGCCGTGTGGCCTCGCCGGATATTAATGTGGAGGATTTTTCAGCTGCCGTTGACTATCTCGTTAACCTCGACGGTGTCGATTCAGAAAAAGTAGGCATACTGGGCATTTGCGGCTGGGGCGGCATAGCCATTCAGGCTGCTATAAACGACCCTCGCATCAAGGCCACCGTTGCCTCTACCATGTACGACATGACCCGAGTAAACGCCAACGGTTACTTTGACAGCGAGAACTCTGCACAACAGCGTAATGCCAACCGTGCGGCAATGGCTGCCCAACGCTCGGCTGACTTCAAAAACGGTTCATATCGGCGAGGCGGCGGTGTGGTAGACCCTCTCCCTGAAGATGTTCCGCAGTTTGTAAAGGATTACCACGACTACTATAAGACCGAACGCGGCTACCACACACGCTCGGGCAACTCAAACGATGGCTGGAACGTGACTTCAAACCTGCCGTTCCTTAACTTCAAGTTCTTCGAATACGCCGATGAACTCGAAAATGCAGTACTCATAGTCCACGGCGACAAGGCACATTCATATTACTTCGGTAAGGACACATTTGCCAAACTCAAAGGCGACAACAAGCAGATGCTCACCGTGAATGGAGCCTCGCACTGCGACCTCTACGACCGGCTCGACATCATTCCTATGGATGAAATCGCCGCTTTCTTCACCGAATATCTCTGCAATTAAGAGCTTGTTTAAAAACAAGCTCTAAGTAATAATATATCCCTGAAGTGACAGGCCAATCACAAGCCTGTCTTTTCAGGGATATTGTGTTTATAATCAGGTCAGTCGCGGTTGTAATGGGGCATTTCGTCGGGTATTACCATAGAAATCTCCACAAGGCCGGCAATTTCACCGTCCTTGCGCCACGGTGTCTGATAAATCATCTTGCGGCGACCGTTTTTGGTGATTGTATAGCTGTTGCTTTCTCCGGTGCTTAGCATGTGGGCTATAATCCCTCTGCTGCGGTCGTTATGGCAAGGCATAAGACTGCGTCCTACCATATCGCCGCTTGATGCAAACGTAGCACGGGCACACTCGTTCATATAAAGCACCAATCCTTCTTTGTCACATACTGTCACGGCGCAATTCAATTGCTCCGCCCAATTAAAATCTTCCATACACTATGTTTTTTTTACAAAATTAATAATCTTTGTCAAAATAGGCACAAGCAATTGCGGGGAGAATGAATATTTATGCGATTTTTTAGTTAACTTTGCAGTTCAATTTCAAAAGTTATGGATTTTAAACTTGTATCTGTCGCGCCCGATACCAAAGCAAGAGCCGGTGTGATCACCACCGACCACGGAGTCATCGAAACCCCGATTTTTATGCCGGTGGGAACTGTAGGCTCGGTTAAAGGCGTTCACATACATGAGCTTCGCGAAGACGTCAAAGCTCAAATAATACTTGGCAATACATATCATCTGTATCTGCGCCCGGGCATGGACATAATCACCCGTGCCGGCGGTTTGCATAAGTTCAACGGCTGGGATCGCCCCATCCTCACCGACAGCGGCGGTTTTCAGGTTTTCTCGCTCAGCGCCAACCGCAAACTTACCGAAGAAGGTGCGCACTTTCGCAGCCATATCGACGGCTCCAAACACCTCTTTACCCCCGAAAAAGTGGTTGATATACAGCGTATGATAGGTTCTGACATAATGATGGCCCTGGACGAATGTCCCCCCGGCACATCAGACTATCAATATGCCCGCAAATCGCTCGAACTGACCAAGCGCTGGCTTACACGCGGATGGAAGCACTTCAATTCCACCTCTCCGCTGTATGGCCACAGCCAGGCTTTCTTCCCTATAGTTCAGGGATGCAAATATGCCGACCTGCGCCGCGACTCAGCCAAATTCGTCGCAGACCTCGGAGCCGAAGGCAATGCCATAGGTGGCCTGGCCGTGGGCGAACCCACCGAGGTGATGTACGAGATGATTGAGGTATGTAATGAAATTTTGCCCGAAGACCGCCCCCGCTACCTTATGGGCGTAGGTACTCCGGCCAATATACTCGAAGCCATCGACCGCGGTGTAGACATGATGGACTGTGTGATGCCCACCCGCAACGGCCGCAACGGCATGCTGTTCACACCCGAAGGCACCATGAACATGCGCAATCTAAAGTGGGCCGACGACTTCAGCCCTATTTGGGAAGACAGCCCCTGCATGGTCGACCGAGTTTACTCACGCGCATATCTGCGCCACCTCTTCATCGCTCAGGAATTGCTGGCTATGCAGATAGCTTCAATTCATAATCTTGCCTTCTATCTATGGCTTGTAGGCGAGGCCCGTCGCCGTATTATCGACGGCTCGTTTGCTTCATGGAAAAAAGAAATGGTTGAAAAACTGCAGCGACGCCTGTAAATTTGAATTATGTTCAAGATTCTCGACCGATATATAATTAAAAAATTCTTGGGCACATACATTTTCGCGATTGCCCTGTTGCTGGCAATCGTGATAATGTTTGATGTCAACGAAAAGTTCGACGCTTTTCTCAAAGCCCCCATCAAGGCTACCCTTGTCGACTATTTCGTGAATTTTCTGCCGTATTTCGCCAATCAGTTCTCGCCGCTGTTTGTATTCATCGCCGTAATTTTCTTTACGTCGAAGCTTGCAGGCAACAACGAGATAATAGCTATGCTGTCGTCGGGCGTAAGTTTCCGCAGGCTCATGCGTCCATACCTGTTCTCGGCATTTGTTATCGCCGCGGCCACATGGGTACTTGGCGCTTACATCATACCGCCCGCCAATGTCAAGCGCATTGATTATACAAACACCTACGTCAAGAACAAACGAGTGGACTACGGTGCAAACATCATGCTTATGGTAGCCCCGAACCAGATTGCATACATGAGCCGATATGACAACATCTCAAAACTGGGCTCGCGATTCTACCTCGATCAGTTTGATGACGACAAAAACCTGATTTCCAGGCTCACGGCCCAAAGCATCAAGTGGGATACACTGTACTCGTGGCAAGTTCAGAACTATATAGTACGCGACTTCAAAGACGGCAGGGAACTCATACGCAAAGGATATCAGCTCGACACCATCATACCCTTTGAGCCACGCGACTTCCTCATAGGCAAATATGACCACGAGAAGATGACTACTCCCGAACTCAAAGAGTATATAATAGGTCAGCGCAACAGGGGTGTGGCAAACATACAGAGCTTTGAAGTGGAATATCACAGACGCTATGCCATGTGTGCCGCGGCATTTATCCTCACGGTCATAGGCATGTCGCTATCATCGCGCAAAGCCAAGGGCGGTATAGGTCTCAACATAGGCATAGGACTGGCCCTGTCGTTCAGCTATATCCTGTTCATGGCCATTACTCAGAGTTTCGCCTATTCTGACCTCACCTCGCCACTGATTGCCATGTGGATTCCAAACATCATTTACGGCGTTATTGCCATAATATTATACAGAAAAGCTGAAATGTAAGTCCTTTTTTAGCTATTTATGCAAAAATTAAGCCAAATGAATTTGCAGGAAATGAAATAATGACTAAATTTGCATTGTAAAACAACAAAACGAACTTACTTAACTTAATTTTACCAACTATGGCATACGTAATCACCGATTCATGCGTGGCTTGCGGCACCTGTCTGCCCGAATGCCCCGTTGAGGCTATCTCTGAAGGCCCCATCTACGTAATCGACCCCGACACTTGCATCGAATGTGGCTCCTGCGCAGCAGTTTGCCCCAACGACGCTATCCTTCCTCCCCAATAATTGGTCGGAACGATTATAAATATGCCCTCGATAATCTGATTATCGAGGGCATATTTATTGTATCTTATTAAGAGTCAGACATCCTCGTCGGTTGTTATCTCACGATACAGCTCACGGTTCTCGCGGCTGGTTATATACCGGTCGTAATACGACAGCAGAAGTGTGGTAAGCGGCAGCGCTATTATCAGGCCAATAAAACCGAGCAATGTGCCCCATACCGACAGCGACAGCAATATGATGGCGGGATTCAGCCCCATGGCCTTTCCCATTATTTTGGGTGTTAGGAACAAATCCTGTATGCACTGCACCACTACATATACGGCCATGCAGCTCCACCATATCTCCCAGAATCCTTCACTGGAATTTGCTGTATACACTATGCAGAGCAAAGTGGTGGGCACAAGTGATATAAGTTGCAGATATGGCACCAGATTGAGCAGACCTATGAACATACCGAGTATCACAGCCAAGGGCAATCCCACAATTATGAATCCTATGCTGAAGCATATACCCACAATCAAGGCCACAAGCGCCTGTCCGCGGAAATAATGGTTCATGCCGGTCTTCACATCCCTTAGTATATGGAATGTGGGTTTGCGATATTTGGGTGGCACCATACGGCGGATTCCCTTTATAAGCTTTTCGTAGTCGAGCATTATAAAGACTATGTAGAGCATGGTGATAAAGCAGTTTAACACCCACATAACCACTCCAAAACCGCCGGATAAAACTCCGCCTATGGCATCGAGGATTGATTCGAAATCCTGACGCGACAGTTCCTTGGACAAAGCTATGAAATCTATGTTGTTACGCAGATATTCGTGTACCGATGCAGGTATCAGCGGTATCGAGGACGAACTTATGGCATATTTATCAAGCAACACCGACACCTGTGTCAATTCTGACGTTACCGACGGTACCAGAAACATAACCATCACACACACGAGCAGCAGACATTCAAACAGAGTCATGAACACCGCAAGCGCCCTACCCTTTATACGCAATAACCTGCGGTTATACTGCACAAAAGGCTCAAGTATGTATGCCACGAGCCATGCGACCACAAAGGGCAACAGCACGTCATGCAATACGTCTATCAGCCATATAACACCTGCAAATAACGCAAGGCTTATCAACATTCTCACCACCCGGTCAAATGTATACGGCTTGTTTCTAAAACTGTTTTGATTATTTTGTGATAATGGTGCTGTTTCCTTCATAATCGGGTATGTGACGTTCAGGCGTGACTTTATCAGAACGGAGCTTCGTCGCCATGACCGGTATCAAGCCCTGCTGTACCGCCGCTGAACGGATTGCTTTCTGCGATACCGGGCATCATGCCCTGCCCGCCGGCCGGTGCCGTATCCGACCCGCCGAAGGGATCGGCATTGAGTCGCGAACCTACCTCCTTGAACGAAGTGCCTACATCGTCCCAGTTCTCAAACCTTGCATACGATGCACGGAATCTAAGCTTGACATCGTCAACCGAACCACTACGGTGCTTGGCCACGATAAACTCGGCAAGACCACGTATATCGTTGCCCTGCGCATCCTCACCGCTGCGTGTATAGTACTCCGGACGGTGAATGAAACATACCATATCGGCATCCTGCTCGATGGCTCCCGATTCACGGAGGTCGCTGAGCTGCGGTCGCTTGCTCTCTGTGCGCGATTCTACCGAACGGTTGAGCTGTGAGAGCGCCACGATAGGGATATTAAGTTCCTTGGCCAGCTGCTTCAGCGATCGCGATATCATAGATACTTCCTGTTCTCGCGAGCCAAACTTCATACCCGAGGCATTCATCAGCTGCAGGTAGTCGATAATAATAAATTTCACCTGCTTTTCCCTCACAAGCCTGCGCGCCTTTGTTCTCAGCTCAAATACCGAGAGCGAGGGCGTGTCGTCCACGTACAGCGGAGCACCATACAGCGCGTTGAGCCTTGCCATGGTCTGCTGCCACTCCATCTGTGTGAGCTGACCGCTCTTGATCTTGGCACCATCTATCTCGCACACGTTAGAGATAAGACGGTTTACAAGCTGCAAGTTACTCATTTCAAGCGAGAATATGGCTACCGGAATATTGAAATTAACCGCCATATTCTTGGCCATTGACAGCACGAATGCAGTTTTACCCATCGCAGGACGGGCTGCGATGATTATAAGGTCGGAATTCTGCCAACCGGATGTAAGCCTGTCGAGCTCGCGATAACCCGATTCAAGACCGCTCAGACCCGAAGCTCTCTGCGACGAAGCCTGCATCTGTGCCACGGCCTGCATGATCACAGGGTCGATCTGGGTTACATCTTTTTTGACATTTCGCTGCGAGAGTTCAAAGAGTTCGCCCTCGGTGGTCTGCATTACTTCCTCAATGTCATTACTCTCGTCAAATGCCGACTTCTGTACCTTGTCGCCAAACTGTATCAGTTCGCGTGCAAGATACTTCTGCATCACGATTTTTGCGTGATACTCTATATGCGCGGCCGAGCCTATGTTGGTGGTAAGTCCTATGATGAAGGCACGGCCACCGGCCTTTTCGAGGGTATCGTTCTTCTCGAGCTGATTGATTACTGTAATGAAGTCGATAGGCTGCTGAGCGGCACCGAGGGTCTGTATGGCCTCATATATCAGCTTATGGGCCGGATTATAGAAAACCTCGGGGCGCAAAGTGTCGCAAACACTGGTATAGGCATCTTTGGCTATGAGCAGTGCGCCCAGAACCGCAGCCTCGGTGGCTTCATCGCTCGGAGGCTTGATGCCTGTAAGTTCAATTGCCGATGGTGTGGGCCGCTGTGAGCGGCGAGCATTATTATACTGTTGATTATCAGCCATATTTACAGCTTTATCTTAGTCGGAAATAGTATCCCATGGTTACTTCGATGGCAGAGTTCCTCGATGCGCTGAATGTATCGGCCTTGGTTGACGGAAACACGTTGCCGAGACCATAATAATATCTGCCCTCCAAGGTAATGGAATGTTTGGGTTTAACATAAAACTCAAAACCTATGCCGGCGGTGATTCCGTAGTCAAACTTGTTCTTGACTTCCATGTTGAGCTGCTCGGTCATACGGCGACGTTCGGGCCAGTCGTGAACGCTGCTCAGATCTGTATAATCAAAGTTTGCCGAGATGGAATTTGATATCATATAGCCAACCTCCGGTCCCAGGTTTATAAAACACTTGAAGCGGCGTGAGCCAAAGATTATCTGTGTCATAATCGGCATATTGATATAGGTCAATGTGCGCGAATACTGCAATGGTGACTCCTCGAAGTCTTCTTTCCATCCGCGTTGGGTCCAACCCAACTCGGCCACAAGGCCAAAGAGTTTTTCCTCAGCAAAGCGAAAAGTCACAGCACCTGTGGTTCCCATCAGGTAGCTCTGAGGCACGCTGGGCGAAAGCTCCAGACGCCCCATCGACACACCGGCTTTGCCTCCTATCGACACTCTGGGCTTGTAGTGGGTCTGTCCCCATGCGTTCATACCGAGCACAAGGCAGAGCGCCAACATTATTCCCTTGAATATAATCGGTTTACGAATCTTCATTGATCAGCCGATTAGAGTACCTGTACCGACACCTGTTCGCCGGGCAGGAATTTAATTATATAAAGAGCCTGATTCACAGGTCCTGTGGTGCGTATGTCATCGTTGGCAACCTCTTCGTCGGCTGTAACAAACATAAATGTAGACTGCAATCCCTTGAATGCCGCGCTCTCCTCAGGTGTAAACACGCCTTTGTTGGCCTTGAGATTAGTCAGCAGATAGCGGGCCGAATCATATCCGAGCAAAGCCTGCGAAGGCACCTGCTCTATGGGCTTCACACCGTATGCTTCCGTAAAATCTGAGATAAACTTACGGGTTTCGGGCGAGTACTCGTCTTCATAGAAACGAGAGTAGATTGTTGCGCCCAACTGATGCAGTCGTTCGGCTGATTCGCCTCTGAAAGTTGTCCAGTCGGGATAACCGAAAAGACCAATCGACGAAGGATCGGCAAACTCATCCCGCAATGTTACAAGTGCACGAGCGAATTTATTGAATTCGGCATGCGAACCTGATGAGGGTATGAATATATATTTTCCGGTGCGGTCGAGCGAAAGCAGGTCTTCGCTGCTCAGCATAGAATCGAACACAAGGTCAATAGGCTGTACCTCGGCTTCGGCAAAGCGTTCGCGCAGATAGTTGGTAAACGGCAGTTTCTCGGTCTTGCCGCTCTTTGCTATAAGGAACACCGGGGTGTAGTCTTCGTACATGTCTATCAGAGCCTGAGCCGCCTTTTCATACATCAGCATTGCAGGTATGTATGTTTTGATTGAGCGCGGGTTCTCGAGATATGTTGTATCTTGTGCCGAGAACAGATTCAGCACGTAGGCTTCACTTTCGGCTGTAGCTTCGAGTACCTGCTTCATCGAACCGGCTTCCTTGGGCGATATTACCACATCTACGTCCTTCAGTTCATCGCCTTTCAGTATGTCCAAGGTTCTTTCAAGGGAGTTTTGCGTATCGTAGATATGCAGGTCAACCGGGCCGGCCTGATCGCTCATTGATTTCATACCGAGCATAAAACCGCGTATAAAGTCATTCGACGCACGGGTATGCTTGTCGGGGTTGTTTTCATTCAACATCAAGGGCATCAGCACGGCTATGTTTGCCTTTTCGGCTTGCACTGTATCCTCCACGACCTCAATGATCTCGGTATTTTCATTTTCAGCTACCGATTCGGTCGCTGTGGCTACCACTTCTTCCCGGGGTTCTTCTTCAACCACAGTTTCGGGTACTTCGGCTGTATGTTCCTTGACCTGTTCAGCAGTCTTCACAGGAGCCTGAGAGCTTACATTTTCGGCCACAGCGGGTATGCTGCCGGCACCCTTCACAGGAAGCAACAGAATATCTCCGCCCTTCACACCTTTATTGGCTCCGGGATTCAACGCCACAATGTCTTCGGGAGTGATGTCAAAACGGTATGCGATGCCAAAAAGAGTCTCGCCCTTCTGCACCTTGTAGCGAAGGTTTTGCTCACCGGCCGACATGCCGCCTTTGCTTTTATCGCTTTCGGCAAATTCGCTTACAGGCAGGTATATCTTCATCCCTACCCTCACGCCGTCAGACGCGCCGGGGTTGTTGCGCAGGATATCCTCGCGGGTAACACCCAGATCTTCAGCTATCGAGAGCAGCGATTCATTGCGTTTTACCTGATAATAATAGTAATCCTTGCCGTTGATACGCTTTATAGGGAGATCCAGGGCTATTGTCGACGGTACTGCCGCCATTATTGAGAGACCAATAAGTATATGTCTGAGAGATAGATTCATCTGAAATCTTTGTTTTTTTTGCAAAATTACTAAAATTTTCAATATTTCGTGCATTTGCATGTATCAAAATAAGCCATCCCCTATAACAAAGCGACTGTCGTGCAGCCGATGTAGATACGGAGGTGTATCTCTCAAACATCGGCTGCACGACAGTAACTGTGTCAAAGGTCAGTTTTCTTCTACGTCAGGAGCTGCGGTCTTGGGCAGTGTGAAGTGCAACCACACGAAGCCGATTATTCCTGAAATAAGAGAACCGAGCACAATGCCGAGCTTGGCATGGTCGAGCAAATCGCGCAGATGTTCGCCGGCTCCGCCAAACGACAGTGTAGCTATGAAAAGCGAAACGGTGAAACCGATACCTCCGAGCATTGCTACTGATGCCATCATGTGCCAGTTGGAATGTGCAGGCATTGGCGCGAGTTTCAGTTTTACAGTAATCCACGAGAATGTGAATATACCTACAAACTTACCGATTATGAGGCCGCACATGATAGCCAGCGATATTCCTTCAAATGCCGACATAGGATTGGTATCGAGCAAGAAGATACCGGCGTTGGCAAATGCAAACAGAGGGATGATGAAATAGTTAACGAACGGGTGCAGTGTATCTTCAAGCTCCTGCAAGGGTGAAATCACCTTATCCGAAGCCGACTCCACCTGCTTGAGCCAGTTCATCTGGTCATTCGACAGTATGGTGCGCTTGTTCATGCCGGTTTCGTCGCTTTCGTTCTGGAAGTGACTCATGGCTTTCTTGATTTTCTTTATATACTTGCGCGGATCATACTGGGGCTGTGCCGGTACAGTGAAGGCTACAAGCACACCGGCGATGGTGGGATGTATGCCCGAATTAAGGAACAGGAACCATACCACAGCTCCTATCAGGAAGTAGAATGAGGTTCTTTGCACTTTCATTACCGTTCCGCCTATCACGAGCACCAGCAGCAATACTGCGGCAATGAGCAGATACGACAGCTCGATGTGTGTGGAATAAAACGCGGCTATAACTATGATACCGCCTATATCGTCTACCACGGCAAGAGTGGTAAGGAATATCTTGAGCGAGACGGGCACACGTTTACCGAGCATGGCCAGCACACCCAGCGAGAAGGCTATATCGGTAGCCATCGGTATGGCTGCACCGCCCACGTAGTCGGTGCCGCGCGCAAACAGGTAGAATATAAGAACAGGCATCACCATACCGCCTACCGCTCCTACTATAGGCAGAAGCGCCTGACGGAACGAGGCCAATTCTCCCACAAGTATTTCGCGCTTGATCTCAAGTCCGATCGAGAAGAAGAATATGGCCATCAGGGCATCGTTGATGAATGCAAGCAGATTCATAGGTTCACCCGAGTGGCTGAATACGTTGAAATCGCCTATCTGCAGACGCACAGGCAGGTTCCAGAACTCAAAATAATATGAGTTTATCGACGAAATATTGGCTATGACCATAGCCAGCACCGTAGCGGCAATCAATATATTACCACCGCTGGCGTGCCGGCGCAATGCCTGGCGGGCTGCATAAAAGATGTTGGGAAATCCGGCTCCCGAATCTCCCCCGCCCGGGGTTATTTCCGGGCGGTAGGAATCTTCTTTCCTCATAAATAAATCTTTTTGAACGTTGTACTATTGGAACAAATAAATACAAAAAATAGTTTGGGAGACTTACTCCCAAACTATAATAAAGTCTTAATCAAGCTTAAGGACTGCAAGGAATGCCTTCTGCGGCACTTCTACCGAACCTATCTGCTTCATACGTTTTTTACCTTTTTTCTGCTTCTCGAGCAGCTTGCGCTTACGCGAGATATCACCGCCGTAGCACTTGGCCGTAACGTCCTTACGTACAGCCTTGATGGTTTCGCGGGCTATGATTTTGGCTCCGATCGCTGCTTGAATGGCTATGTCAAATTGCTGGCGCGGTATGAGTTCCTTCAGTTTCTCGCACATGCGGCGGCCGAATGTCACGGCATTGTCAACATGAGTGAGTGTTGACAAGGCATCTACACTCTCGCCGTTGAGCAGGATATCGAGCTTCACAAGCTTCGACTCGCGGAATCCGTGGATATGATAGTCAAACGAGGCATATCCTTTTGATATACTCTTCAGTTTGTCATAAAAGTCTATCACAATCTCGCCAAGAGGCATATCGAAAGTAAGCTCCATGCGATGGCCGCCCGAGATGTATTCCTGCCTTACAAGTTCACCTCGCTTGCCCAGGCACAGAGTCATGATTGGACCGATAAATTCGGGCGTGGTGATGACGCTGGCGCGGATATACGGTTCTTCAATATGGTCGATGAGTGTGATGTCAGGCAATCCCGACGGATTATGCACCTCGGTCACATTACCTTTCTTGTCGAATACACGGTAAGAAACGTTAGGCACGGTGGTAATCACATCCATGTCGAATTCTCGGCCGAGTCGCTCCTGAATGATTTCCATGTGGAGCAGTCCGAGGAATCCGCATCTGAAACCGAAGCCCAGAGCCGCCGACGATTCAGGCGAGAATGTTAGCGATGCATCGTTGAGCTGAAGCTTTTCAAGCGATGTGCGCAGATTTTCAAAATCCTCGGTTTCAATTGGGTATACACCGGCAAACACCATAGGTTTAACCTCCTGGAAGCCCTTGATAGCCTCGTCGCACGGACGGTCGACATGAGTGATGGTATCGCCCACCTTAACTTCGCGTGAATTCTTGATACCCGAAATGATATAACCTACATTTCCGGCCGACAGCTCCTTGCGCGGCGAGAGGTCGAGTTTCAGCACTCCTATTTCATCGGCATGATACTCCTTGCCGGTGGCTACGAATTTTACGAAATCATCGGTACGGATAGTGCCGTTCTCAATCTTGAAATATGCGATGATTCCGCGGAAAGGATTAAACACCGAGTCGAAAATCAAAGCCTGTAACGGAGCCGACGGATCGCCCTTGGGCGAGGGTATGCGTTCTACTATCGCACGCAATATTTCAGGAATACCCAATCCTGTCTTTCCGCTGGCTTGGATAATATCTTCGTGGTCACAACCCAGAAGTTCTACAATCTGGTCGGCAACCTCCTCGGGATTGGCCGACTCGAGGTCACACTTATTGAGCACCGGTATGATTTCCAGGTCGTTTTCAATTGCCATGTAGAGGTTTGAAATAGTCTGGGCCTGAATACCTTGGGTAGCGTCAACGATAAGCAGAGCGCCCTCACATGCGGCAATCGAGCGCGAAACTTCGTACGAGAAGTCCACGTGTCCCGGAGTGTCAATAAGGTTGAGAGTGTACTTTTCGCCATCAAGCATGTATTCCATCTGTATGGCGTGGCTCTTGATGGTGATGCCTCGTTCGCGCTCAAGATCCATATCATCAAGCACCTGAGCCTCCATATCCTTACCTGTCACCGTATTGGTGAATTCAAGGAGACGGTCGGCCAATGTCGACTTACCATGGTCAATATGAGCTATGATACAAAAGTTGCGAATATTCTTCATCAATTTTTCAAATAATGTGCAAAGTTACGCATTTTTGGCGAAAAGGACAAATCACATTACGCCGTCGGGATTAAGCAGGAACGATGCTTCTTCCTTGAGCATGGATGCGAGTGTCGAAATGGCATCGGGCCTTGCCAGTTCTGCCTCGGCTGCCTCAAGCGCATCATTCAACACGGTTGTGCCTTTCAGTTTATCCGGTCCGAGCGACGAAAGCATAGACATGTACAGTCTCATGCCGGTATACCGGGCCATGCGCGACACTTCGCAGGCTACCAGCTCCTTGGCCAATTCAGGTGCGAATGGTGCGTCGCGCAGCAGTTTGAAGCACAATATATCGGCATCTTCATGCCACATCACCGAATAGCAGAGCTTGCGGGCCTTGTCGAGTGTAAGTTTTTCCTTGGGATAAAGCATTGGCGCCAGCAAGGCGCTCTCGCGCAGTGCGGTATCGGCCCACAGCGCCTCGGCCAATTCCTCCGACGGACCGTATTTGGCCGCTATCTCATTGAGTTGAGGCAAATTTACGCCAAATACTATGCGGTGAGGGCAGCCGGCCTTACGCAGTGAATCGGCCACTACGCCGTTGCGCATCGCAAACAGCGATCGCTTCACCTGCTGCATTATATTAAAGTCGTTTGCACCGTTTTCCATTACTTATCAAAACGTTTTGCAAGGAAGTCAATAGGCTGCGCAGCCGTCATATCGCATGCCACAGGCACTACCGAAATATATTCCTGTGAGAGCCAGTATTCATCAGTATCCGTGGCATTTGGTTCTGAGTTTACAAATCGGCCGGTAAGCCAGTAAAACGGATTTCCCGAAGGATCAGAATATTTTTCATATTCATCAGTCCAATAGCCTTTTGCGGCACGGCACACACGTATGCCCTTAGGCTCTACTCTTGCAGGAATATTAACATTAAGACATACACCCTCGGGCAGACCGTCCTTGATAAGCTTCTTCACCATTTCGCTGATGAACGGCATTCCCATCGTGAAGTCGGCCTGCCATGAATGATGCAGGAGCGAAAAGCCGCACGAAGCTATTCCCTCGGTACATCCCTCGAGTACTGCGCCCATAGTGCCGCTGTAAACTACATTGCAGCCCGAATTGGAGCCGTGATTTATGCCGGCAAGCACCAGATCGGGTTTCCGTGGAACAATTGCGTGCATTGCTATCTTTACACAGTCGACCGGAGTACCGGTCACCGCAAACATGCGTGCGTTGCCGTAGTCGGGCAATGCCTTGATGCGCAACGGCGCACCTACAGTTATTGCCGACGACTGGCCCGAATGTGGCTCAGCGGGAGCAACTGCTATTATATCAACATTTTGAGGCATGCAATCAATCAACCTCAGCAGACCCGGAGCTTGCACCGAATCATCGTTTGTTATCAGTATCAACGGACGTGTTTCTATCATAATTCTTTGTGTTTATCTTGCCACAAAGTTAGCAAGAATTTTGGAGTTATCTACATTTTTCTTATTTTCTTATTAATTCGTGGAACAAAAGTTTCAATATCTCGCTAATTTTTCGTTACTTTGCAGATAAATCTCTTCATTACGACTCATTAAACAATGGGAAAAATCATAGCGATAGCAAATCAAAAAGGCGGAGTAGGAAAAACCACTACTACGATAAATCTTGCCGCATCCCTGGCCAAAGAAGGTAAAAAAGTACTGATAATCGACGCCGACCCTCAGGCTAACGCCACCTCGGGCTACGGCATCGACCCGCGCTCCATGTCTTCTTCAATCTACGAATGTCTTGTCGACGGATATCCTCTCGACGGCTCTCAGGTTAATACTTGTATCGAAGGCCTGCAGCTTATCGGTTCGCGTATCGACCTTGCCGGTGCGGAACTCGAACTGGTCAACAAGCCTCAGCGCGAGCGTGTGCTGGCCAATCTCCTCGAGCCTATAAAAGACAAGTACGACTATATCCTGATTGATTGCTCACCGTCGCTGGGCCTTATCACAGTAAATGCCCTCACGGCAGCCAATTCGGTAATCATTCCGGTGCAGGCCGAGTATTTTGCCCTCGAAGGCATCACCAAGCTGCTCAATACAATCCGCATTATCAAAGGTCGTCTTAATACCTCTCTCGAAATTGAGGGCTTCCTGCTCACCATGTACGATGCCCGCCTGCGACTGGCTAATCAGATTTACGAAGAATTGAAAGGCCACTTCGGCGACATGGTTTTCGACACCGTGATTCCCCGCAACATACGCCTGAGCGAGGCGCCGAGCCACGGATTGCCCGTGATTCTCTACGATTCAGAATCACGTGGTGCCACCTCACACGTATTGCTTGCAAAAGAAATCATCACAAAACACAAGAAAGCCACGCATTGATGCTTTTCTCTCCTTCAACGTTCTATAAATTATTCCAATCATGTCTTTAAAACGTAATGCCTTAGGACGCGGCTTAGACTCGCTTATTTCGATGGACGATGTACCGGCATCCGGATCTTCGGCTATCAACGACATACCTCTCGACCGTATTGCTGTCAATCCCGACCAGCCCCGTCGGTCATTCGACGAGGAAGCCCTCGAAGAACTTGCCGGCTCTATACGCGAGCTTGGCATTATACAGCCTTTATCACTCCGCAAAACCGGAGCCGACTCGTATCAGATCATAGCCGGTGAACGCCGATACCGCGCAGCACGTATTGCCGGGCTGCAATCAGTACCCGCATACATACGCACGGCCAGCGACTCTGAGCTTACCGAGATGGCTCTGATTGAAAACATACAGCGCGAGGATCTCAATGCAATTGAAATTGCCCTTACATTCCGCAAACTCATAGACCAATACAACCTCACACAGGAACGCCTGAGCGAACGTATAGGCAAAAAACGTGCCACTGTAGCCAACTTCCTGCGTCTGCTCAAGCTGCCGGCTGAAGTTCAGCTCGGCCTGCGCGACAAACGCCTCGACATGGGCCACGCACGTGCCCTGCTCACCATTCCCGACCCAGCCCTGCAGCTGAAACTATACAACGAGATTTTGAAGAACGACCTGTCGGTGCGCAAAGTCGAAGAACTTGCAAAGGCATATCAGAAAGGCGAGATTCCAAAAGTGCCCGAAGCACCCAAGAATACAAGCCGATATACATCCGGCGACTTCGACATCTTGAAGAAGCATCTTTCTTCTACATTCAACACCTCGGTAGGTTTCAAATGCGACAATACCGGCAAGGGCATGATTACTTTTTCTTTCAAAGGCGATGAAGAGCTCGAACGCCTCATCGCTCTCTTTGACACCTTAAAGTCACAACAGTGAGTAAAAGCAGATTAATCATACAAATCATTCTCTCGCTTGTCTTGCTCTTGTGTTCGGCCACCGCGGCCTTCGCACAGAACGAGCGCAAACCCGTCAAGCGCAACCATCGCTCGCCGTCGACCACCGTTTTGCAGGGAGACTCAATCGAAAACGCGCGCAACGACTCAATACTCGCTGCCGAATCCGATTCGATTCTCGCCCCGGTGAAAGCGCCGAGCGAATACGACGTATGGGAAGAGAGAGAGATTGTATTCAGCCCCGATCCCAATCGGGCCGTATGGATGTCGGCCCTATTCCCGGGGCTGGGTCAGGTGTACAACCGCCGATACTGGAAACTGCCCATCGTGGTGGGTGCATACATGGGGCTGGGATATGCCACCTCATGGAACAACAACATGCTGTCGGAGTACACCAAAGCCTACCGCGACATAATGGACAATGACCCGTCGACTAATTCCTACATGAACTTTTTCCCTCCCACCACCAACGAAGCCGACCTCGACAAGACCTGGCTCACCAACTTGCTGCAGAGCAGGAAAAACTATTTCCGGCGCAACCGCGACCTATGTATAATAGGTATGGTAGGCGTGTATCTGATAGCTATGGTAGACGCATACGTCGACGCCTCTCTCACCCACTTCGACATAACGCCCGATCTTTCGATGGACCTCACCCCGCAGCTCATCATCGACTCGCGTGGTCAGAAACCCGGCATCGGCCTGGCGTGGGCCTTGAATTTTTAAATCTGATAAAACCACTCCCCATCACTCCGTAAAATGAAACTGAAATCAATCCTCACATCTTTCTGCCTGCTAATGGCGAGCACGGGTTCCACGAGCCTGTTTGCCGCGCCATTATCTATACTGCAGGTGCGCGACAGTCTTCATAATTCGCCTATAATATACCCCGAAAGCTTTGAGACTGACGTGCACAAGATGCAGCAAAACTGGTATCTGAAAAACTATGCCGACATCGACCGCTCTGCCGACGAGAGGTCAACGGTAGAATTGCCGTCTGACGAAGTTCTCATTGAACGCCTGCAATCCATGCCTACGGTCATAGAACTGCCCTTCAACTCGGTTGTGCGCAATTACATCTCGATGTATGTCAACCGCAAGAAGCAGCTCGTTGAGAACATGCTCGGCATGAGCCTGTACTATATGCCCATATTCGAGCAGGCTCTTGACCGAAACGGTATGCCGCTCGAACTGAAATACCTTCCGGTGATAGAATCGGCCCTGAATCCCGATGCCGTCTCACGCGCAGGAGCTACCGGCCTGTGGCAGTTCATGATGCCTACCGCTACTGGCGAAGGCCTCGAAATAAGCTCGCTCGTAGACCAGCGTCGCGACCCATACGCTTCTTCTGAAGCAGCTGCCAAATACCTTAAGAAATTATACGACATTTTCGGCGACTGGTCGCTGGCCATAGCTGCTTACAACTGCGGTCCAGGTAATGTAAACAAGGCTATACGACGCGCCGGTGGCGGAACAAAAGACTTCTGGCAGATTTATCCCTATCTCCCCGGCGAGACACGTGGATATGTTCCGGCATTCATAGCCGCCAACTATGCCATGAACTTCTATGACAAGCACAACATATCGCCCGCACTTGCCCGCAAACCTATCGTGACTGATACCATACATGTGAAACGCCGTGTACACTTTGAGCAGATACGCGATGTGCTCGGTATTCCCATGGAGGAATTGCAGACATTCAACCCTCAGTACCGTACAGGCTTGATTCCCGGCGACATCCGCCCCTACACTTTGGTTCTGCCTTCACTGCAGGTTTACGCATACATTGCCAACGAAGACTCAATAGTGAACCATAATGCCTCAAAATACGCGCGCCGCGACATAGTTGAACCGGCTTCTTCAGGCTCGGGTGTCGACAGCAAGGGCGAATACGTCGAGGAACTGGTGGTGAAATACCATAAGGTGAAGAAAGGACAGACTCTCAATTCCATCGCCAAACTGTATGGAGTGACAGCAGCCTCGATACGCAAGACCAACAAAATCGGTAAGAAAGTACGCACAGGTCAGACTCTCCGCATCAATACCTACAAGCGCAAATACATAGAGCCTAAGCCTGAAGTAAAAGAAACACCTGCGGTAGAGACAGTTCAGCCCGCTACCGAGGCTCAGGCTACCGATACGGTAACCATGACTGTGCAGCCCTCGTATGTTGAACATACAGCCGCGAGCGATACCGTTGCAGAGACCTCCGCCGAATCAAAGGTTGAATCGGTGCAGAACAACCACGTTGTGCAAGCCATGTCGGGCAGCAACTCGCGCAAGCAACAGGTAGCCGCAGCGGCTGCCCAAAAAGAGAAAACTCAGGCTAAGGCCAAAAAGCAGACTTCACAGCCCAAAGCCACAAAACATAAAGTGAAACGTGGAGAAAACCTCGGCCGCATCGCCACCAAGTACGGCACCACAGTAAAGGCTATACGCGCTGCCAACGGCATGAAGAACGACAACATTCGCGAAGGCCAGACCCTCAACATTCCCGCTCCCGCCAAAACCGGTAAACGCCGCAAATAAAATCAATGAATATGAAAGACAACAAATTCAATCCTACGGAAGCTCCCGACATCCCGGCAGCTGACCTCGATCCCGTAGACCTTCCCGAAAACGCATTCAGGCAACTCGCGGCCGATGAGGAATACGTGCCGGTGATGCACCCATCGCGCGACTATCCCGAAGCCACCCCCTACTCCATCACCATGGGTCTGATTTTAGCTGTCGTCTTCAGTGCGGCAGCCGCATATCTCGGACTTAAGGTTGGACAGGTATTTGAAGCCGCAATACCTATTGCAATCATCGCCGTAGGTCTGTCGGGCGCTCTCAAAAAGAAGAATGCTCTTGGACAGAATGTGATAATACAGTCAATCGGAGCATGTTCAGGTGTTATTGTGGCCGGTGCCATCTTCACCCTTCCTGCCCTCTACATCCTTCAGGCATCTCATCCTGAAATCACCGTTAACTTCTTCCAGATTTTCCTTTCATCGCTCTTCGGCGGTGTGTTGGGCATACTGTTCTTCATTCCTTTCCGCAAGTATTTCGTAAAGGACATGCACGGCAAGTATCCTTTCCCAGAAGCTACTGCCACAACCCAGGTGCTGATCTCCGGTCAAAGCAAGGAAGCATCGAGTGGCGGTCAGGCACGCCTGCTCGTGATGGCTTCGCTCATAGGCGGTATATACGACTATATAGTTGCCACATTCGGTTTCTGGGCCGAGACTGTCACCACCACAGCTTATACTTGGGGACAGGCTCTTGCCGACAAGTTCAAATTCGCATTTTCATGCAATACCGGTGCTGCCGTGCTCGGTCTGGGCTACATCGTAGGTCTTAAATATGCCTTCATAATCTTTGCAGGCTCTATATTCGTATGGTGGATCATCATACCTCTGATGGGTACTTACGGCGCAGCTGAAATAGCCGCCATGTCGCCCGATGCCATTTTCAAGGATTATGCCCGCCTCATCGGTATAGGCGGTATAGCCATGGCCGGTATTCTCGGTATCATCAAGTCGTGGGGCATCATCGCCCAGGCCGTGGGTCTCGCCTCGCGCGAGCTTAAAGGCGCACAGAGCAATACCAAGGCCGTACGTTGGCAAAATGATATTTCAATGAAGCATATCGCATACTTTGTGATGATAGCTCTCATTGCTGTATTTGTATTCTTCTGGTTTGGTGTGATCCATACCTTCTGGCAGGCTCTGATAGCATGGATTGTAGTTACAGTCATCGCCTTCCTTTTCACTACCGTAGCGGCCAATGCCATAGCCATCGTGGGTTCAAACCCCGTGAGCGGTATGACTCTCATGACCCTCATCATCGCATCGGCCATCTTCGTAGCCATCGGTCTCAACGGCACCTCGGGTATCGTGGCAGCCATGGTTGTGGGCGGTGTTGTTTGTACAGCGCTCTCAATGGCCGGCGGCTTTGTAACCGACCTTAAGATAGGCTACTGGCTCGGCTCCACACCCAAGACTCAGGAAAGCTGGAAATTCCTTGGCACACTCGTCTCAGCCGCTACCGTAGGCGGTGTTATCCTCATGCTCAACAATGTATACGGTTTTGCCGGCGACGATGCTCTTGCTGCTCCTCAGGCCAACGCAATGGCCAAGGTTCTCGAACCCATGATGATGGGTGGCGACACTCCCTGGATTCTGTACATAGTAGGTGCGATTCTCGCCCTTATACTCAACTGGCTTGGTGTACCTGCTTTGCCCTTCTGCCTCGGCATGTTCCTGCCTCTCCATCTCAATACACCCATGCTCGTAGGCGGTCTTGTATCGTGGTTTGTAGGACGCAGCTCCAAGGATAAAGAACTTGTGAAGGCTCGCCTTGACCGTGGTACTCTCATTGCATCGGGTCTCATTGCCGGCGGTGCGCTCTTCGGCGTATTCGCAGCCATCACCATCATGTGCGGTAAGGAAGTGCCCTCAAACGGCATGGAATTCACTCCCCAGATTCTCGGCCTCGTGGCTTACGCCGCTATCATTGCATACCTCTACATAGATTCTTGCAAGGCCAAGAAATCGTGAAACCTCTGAACAGAGAAATTCTCGCAATCGCTCTGCCGGCGATTGTATCCAACATAACGACCCCGTTGTTGGGGCTGATTGATGTGGCCATCACCGGCCACATCGGTTCGGCCACCTACATCGGGGCCATTGCTGTTGGGTCTACCATGTTCAACATGCTCTATTGGCTCTTTGGCTTCCTGCGCATGGGCACGGCCGGAATAACATCGCAGAACTACGGAGCCGGCGACTTCCACCAATCCTCTGCCACTCTTACCCGAGGGCTGCTCATGTCCATGACATTCGCGCTTGTCATGATAGTTCTGTACAAGCCTATTGGTTATACGGCATTGAATTTTCTTGATGCCGATGATTCAACAGCCGCCCTGGCCCGATTATATTTTGCCATGGTGATATTCGGCGCACCTGCCGTACTGGGCATGTACACCCTTAATGGTTGGCTGCTGGGTATGCAGAACACTCGGCTGCCGATGTGGATTGCACTTCTGACAAATGTTATTAATATTGTTGTGAGCGCATCAGCCGTTTTTATTTTCGGTATGAAAATAGAAGGCATCGCACTTGGCACACTCTCGGCGCAGTGGATTGGATTCCTTACCTGTATTGCAATAGTGTGGATGCGCTACCGTCCCGAAAGAATCAAGCGTCCGGAACTGCTTGACCGTAAAGCCGTATCGCGACTGTTCAAGATAAATTTCGATATATTTCTGCGCACACTTTGCCTTGTGGCAGTCACCGCATGGTTTACCCGTGCAGGCGCGAATCAAGGTGTTGATATACTTGCAGCTAATGCCATATTGATGCAGCTTTTTATGATTTTCTCGTATTTCTCAGATGGATTTGCCTTCGCCGGCGAAGCCTTGGCCGGCAAAATGCACGGAGCCAACGACCGCTCGGGTCTATCACTTCTGATGAAATCGCTGGTACGCTGGGGCATGGGAATAGCCTTGGCTTTCACATCCGTCTATTATTTGTTTGGTAATATAATACTTAATGTCCTTACCGACCAAGCCTCAGTAATAAACACTGCACATCAATACCTGCCTTGGGCTATATTGGTACCTGTGTGTGGCATAATGGCATTTATATACGACGGTGTGGCCGTAGGACTTACCAAAACCCGTCAAATGCTGTGGTCAGTAGCCATAGGCATGGGCATATTCTTTATATTGTGTGCGTTGCTTATGCCGCGGCTCGGCAATCACGGCCTTTGGCTGGCATTTGTCGCATATCTTGCAATTAGAGGAGTATGTTTAAGAGTGTGTTTGAATTAAACTCGTATTAAGCTTGAGAGTCAATTACGCGTTATTTTTTCAGCGTGAAGAAGGAGCGTAGCGAGCTACGTGACTGATGAACGGTGGAAAAAGCACCGTAATTGGCCTCAAGATTAATGCGAAACATATTCTTTTTTATTCAATTCCACAATATAATCATTTTTTGTGTGTTAAATTAAAACACACTCTAAGAACCTTTCTATCCCATTGAATGTTTTTTATACGAATGATTAACTAATTCAAATTATTAACTAATTCAAATCTAAAAATAAAATTCGTCATGGATAAGAAACCGCATATCTCATCAAAACATGTATGGCTTGCCGTAGGTGCAGCAGTTCTCATTATTCTTCTGATTGTATGGCTCACCGTAGCATCTCTTACCGGAGACACTGATGTAGCAGCATTTATCCTGTCGCCTGTTCTAAGGTAGCCTATACCCTGTCGCGTATATTGTAGCGTGGTCTGTGTTTTACTTCCATAAACATCTTGCCCACGTACTCGCCCACCACTCCTATGGCTATCAGAATCAAACTGCCAAGGAACCACACCGAAAGCATCAGCGAGCTCCAACCGCTCACGGTATTGCCGCAGAAATGTGACACCAGCACATATATCGCCACAATTATATCCACGGCCAATATCAGAATTCCGATATTGAAAATCCACTGCATGGGCTTAGCTGAAAACGAAGTGATACCGTCGATAGAGAACGCAAGCATCTTCTTGAACGGATATTTTGACTCGCCGGCTACACGCTCGGCGCGGTCATAATATACGATAGAAGTGGTAAGCCCTATCTGTGGCACGATACCGCGCAGAAACAGGTTCTGCTCCCCGTATTCAGAAAGTATGTCGAGAGCGCGTTTGCTCATAAGGCGGTAATCGGCATGGTCATACACAGTTTCAAGTCCCATTGCCCTCTGTAACTTATAGAACGCACGGGCCGAATTGCGCTTGAACCACGTATCAGTTTCGCGTGAACGCCTTACCCCATACACTATCTCGCTCCCTGCCTTGAACTGCTTCACCATCGCCACGATAGCCTGCGGGTCATCCTGTAGATCGGCATCAATAGAGATGGCTGCGTCGCAGTTTTCTTTTGCAGTCATCAATCCGGCAAGCAAGGCATACTGGTGGCCGCGGTTGTGAGCCAGAGCCACACCATGAACCCTGCCGGGATATGAGCTCGCGAGAGCGCAAATATCGCGCCATGTGGCATCGCGGCTGCCGTCGTCTACACAGAGTATATAGCTCTCCTCACTGATATCGCCTTTTTCTGCCAAATTTGACAGAATTTTAAGCAACTCAGGCATTGTGTGCTTGAGTGCTGACTCCTCGTTGTAGCAAGGTACTACTATAGCTATGACAGGCTCGGTGGTTTTCAACATTTCTTTCAGGTTTAGTGTCAGATACAAAGTTAAATTTTTTCGGTGTTTTCTTCTGTGCCAATTATGTTAAAGAAAGTAAAAATTAATAATATGCTCAGAAAGTCCTCTTCTTATCAATCCATAAGCCGGAATCGTTTGTTTAAAGTTTATTAAAGTTAATTCACCACATACTATTGTTTATGAAAAGAATTTTTTGTAACTTTGAATAAGTTTCCAAAATTTGGCACACATTTTGCTGTCATTCTATCATATTAGTCTCTTTCAGAACATGGATAATACATTCTCAGATAAATTCAAAACTTTGTTGGGAGAAGCCCGCAAACAAGCACAGCTGCATAACAGTGCTTCGGTGGAGCCTGCACACCTCATGCTGGCCGTGCTAACCGATCCTGACGAGGACGCTTACATATTGCTTGATAACGCCACCTCCGACAGCTCTATCGACAAGCTCAAGGAGTATCTTGACAATGAAATTTATGAACTCTCGGGCCCTGTGACCAATGAAATAAACGTTAGTGAACTCACCGCGCGTATCACAAAGCTGTCGGTGCTCGAAGCCCGCATGCTCAAGGATAACGTGATTGAGCCGGTTCACCTCATACTTGCCCTGCTGCATAACTTTGAAATACGCAACTCCGAGCTGTTCAAGCCCTTCTTCTCGGCCGGTATCTCGTATGAGAAAATTTTCAAAGCCGCACAGGAAAAACGCGGCATTGCACCCAAAGCCGGTGCCGGATTCATGGACGGCGATGACGAATCAGACGAGCTGCCGGGCCGCGAGAACGAGCCCAAACAGCAGTCGCAGCGTCAGTCGGCAACTTCCAAGAAACGCTCCGGTACAGGCGACACCCCCATGCTCGATAAATTCGGACACGACATGACACGTGCCGCAGCCGAAGGACGCCTTGACCCCGTGGTAGGTCGCGATACCGAGATTGAACGCCTTGCCCAGATACTGAGCCGACGCAAGAAAAACAACCCCGTGCTCATAGGCGAACCCGGTGTGGGTAAATCGGCCATTGTAGAAGGACTTGCCCTGCGCATAAACCTGCGCCAGGTTCCACGCGTGCTCTTCAACAAGCGCGTTGTGGCTCTCGACATGGCCTCTATCGTAGCCGGCACCAAATATCGCGGCGAATTTGAAGAACGCATCAAGGCCATCCTCACTGAGCTCTCAAAAAACAAGGACGTGATATTGTTTATTGACGAGATTCACACCATTGTAGGAGCCGGAAACGCCCAAGGCTCTATGGATGCCGCCAACATGCTCAAACCCGCCCTTGCCCGCGGCGAACTGCAGTGCATCGGTGCCACCACCCTCGACGAGTACCGTGTGAACATCGAAAAAGACGGTGCCCTCGAACGCCGTTTCCAGAAGGTGATGGTAGAACCTACCACCGCCGAGGAGACCCTTGTGATTCTCAACAACATCAAGCCCAAGTACGAAGAACATCACAACGTGCTATATACCGATGCGGCTCTGGAGGCATGTGTGAAACTCACCGACCGATATATCAGCGACCGCAATTTCCCCGACAAGGCCATAGACGCCCTCGACGAAGCCGGTGCGCGCGCACATATAACCAATGTGGCAGTGCCCGAAGAAATAGAAAATCTTGAAAAGGCCGTTGAGGAAGCCTCGGCTAAGAAGCTCGAAGCTGCGCATTCGCAGAATTTTGAGTTGGCAGCCGTTTGGCGCGACCGCGCTCAGAAGATAGCTGAAGAACTTGAAGAAGCCAAGGCTAAATGGGAAAAGACCCTTGAGCAGAACCGTGTGACCGTTGATGAGGAAAAAGTGGCAGAAGTTGTTGCCATGATGACAGGTGTTCCCGTACAGCGCGTAGCCCAGGCCGAGGGTCTGCGCCTGCTCGAAATGGGTCCTACCCTACACAAAGCCATCATAGGTCAGGACGAAGCCATCGAAAAGATTGCAAAAGCCATCCGGCGCAACCGCATAGGCCTTAAAGACCCCAATAAGCCAATAGGCACATTCATGTTCCTCGGGCCTACCGGTGTAGGTAAGACCCACCTTGCCAAGAAGCTTGCTGAGTTCCTTTTTGACTCGCCCGAAACCCTTATCCGCATAGACATGAGCGAGTATATGGAGAAGTTCACCGTGAGCCGTCTGGTGGGTGCTCCTCCGGGATATGTAGGCTATGACGAGGGCGGACAGCTCACCGAGCAGGTACGCCGTCGCCCATACTCGGTTGTATTGCTTGATGAGATTGAAAAAGCGCATCCCGATGTATTCAATCTTCTGCTTCAGGTGCTTGATGAAGGCCGCCTTACCGACTCTATGGGTCGCCGTATCGACTTCAAGAATACCATCATAATAATGACCTCGAATATAGGAACACGTCAGCTCAAAGACTTCGGAACCGGTGTAGGTTTTACCACCACTCAGACAGCAGCCGCCGCGGCCGATGCCCAACATGCTGTAATCCGTAAGGCACTCAACAAGGCGTTCTCACCCGAATTCCTCAACCGTGTAGACGACATTATAATGTTTGACCAGCTCTCGCGCGAGGCCATATTCAAGATTATCGACATAGAGATAGCCGGTTTCCGCAAACGCCTTACCGACCTCGGATATGTACTGACACTGAGCGATGCAGCCAAGGACTTCATAGCCGGCAAGGGCTACGATCCGCAATATGGAGCACGTCCGCTCAAACGAGCCATTCAGAAATACCTCGAGGACGAACTTGCCGAACTCATACTTTCGTCGGCCCTCAAACCCGGTCACGAAGTTGTGGTAGACTATGACAAGGATAGTGATAAAATCACCACCCGGGTAGTAGAGGACTCACCGCAAGCCCTCCCCGAAAATCAGGAAAGCAACTGATAAATATAAGTAAAAACTAAAACGATAGCACTCCAAAGTCAGACACAAAACTTTGGAGTGCTATTCTGTTTTCAGTTTACAACATAAGTTAATTTCCAATGGTGATATGGACTTTTCAAAGTTAACTCAGATACAACTCTCTTCCAAAACTGATATCAAGCCATTCAAATGCGCAGACGATGATTTGAATGGCTTTTTTTGAAGATGCCAAGCAATTTCACGATGAACTTATGGCTGTTACGTACTTATTGGAAGATAGGGAATAGTATTTTTACAATTATCTTCCTTGGGTGGTAGAGTGTTCAACATCGGCATCAGCATTGATAAGCTTGTTCGCACCACGCTTCTGTCGTCCCCATTGCAGATTGTAGCTTACGCTGACAAATGGCATACGCATATCAAGTCGCATGTGCTGCTCATTGCGGTTCCACTGACTCAGCGATTTTGAACCTTGGTCATATTTGCCGAACGGGATCAACATACCGGCCTCAAACTGCCAATTTCTCCAATTGTAATCAACTGTAATTACATTGAAATCCTCGCCCCAGCTTATTTTTTCGCCCCACAGGTTACGCTGTGCTTTCACATACTGGAATGCGACCTGAAATCCTTTATGCCTGAACATCAATGCGGCATCACCGCTCCACGTATGGTTGTAAAGAGTGTACATTTTGCCTTTCATGCGCTCGGCTTTATAGCGGATTGTTCCTGAGAAGATGAGCCGATTAGGGATAATCTGTATCTGTTCGGCAAGCCAGAAACTCAGGTTTTGCAGACCTCGGCTATTCTCGTATGACGTGATCAAGCGGTCATTATCCCAATATAAATAAGGGGTTATGGCATCGTGGCTTGTAAAAGCCCTTACACTGAAAGAACCACTTACTCTCTGCTTGAAGAAGTTGTGCCCGTATCTGAATGTCAGCATATACGAGGACGATGTTTTCAGGTTTGAATTACCTATACGCCATTGGAAACCGTCAAGCTGCTGAGGAGCTATATTGGTTTCAGCCAATGAAGGTGCTGACTGCCATGATGTGAACGAGAGCCGGAAATTATGATTCTGATTTAGAGAATATGTAGCCGTCGCCTGCGGCCGCAGGTTCCATGAGCTGTTGCCCTGACCGGTCTCTTTGAAGTTGAAGGTAGTATATTGCACGCCCAGACCGCCGGTGAGAGTTACACTGTTTATGCGCTGAAAGTACTCTGCAAATAAATACGCTTTATCCTGGCGTTGATGAAAAACCTTACCGTCAAGGTTTTCATAGAGCGATCGGTTACGGTTGGCTGTATAGGAAGCTCCGGCGGTTAGTTTGGATGAACTCCATTGTTTTATATAGTCAGCTTCAAGCCCGTATGCCTGATTGCGGTCTTTTATATATGTGCTTACATTTGTTATGTAGTCAGGAACATCTTCGTATCTTTCAACGTAATCCGAATAAGAATGTCCGGTATACAACGACGCGCTGAAATCCACTACAAGAATCTGACGATTGGCAAAGTGCTGCTCCAGATATGCAGAGAAACGCGGTGTGGTACCCACTCGTCCTGATTCATCATTCAAGAGAACACTCTTCTCACCGTTACTGAGCGACAACAACCCGTGATAGCTATAAAGATCTGAAAAATTTCTATTGGCTACCAACTGAACATAAAAGACCGTAGTATCTGGCTTAATGTAATTATACGAAAGCCATGCGGCTCCCTGAGAGTTGTTGATTTTACCGGAGAGCGGCGTTTCAGTCCTTGTAAGTTCATGACCATCGGGCCGGGTGAACGTTTCT
This sequence comes from uncultured Muribaculaceae bacterium, assembly GCA_910586975.1. Taxonomy (GTDB): domain Bacteria; phylum Bacteroidota; class Bacteroidia; order Bacteroidales; family Muribaculaceae; genus CAG-873. The sequence goes on from CAJUKX010000004.1 coordinate 28,118, forward strand.
GTATATTCGCGGTGAGCCTTTATACCCTCGGTGAGTTTGAAATATCCACCTGCTTCCCATTGCGAACGTCCGATATTAAACTTGGCATTGGCTTGATAATTTCCCCAAGCGCAATTGAGCGCAGGCCTGGCCTGCAACATAAGCGAACCGCCGACAGTGGGATTTGCGACAATAAAATTCAAAACATAACTGGCACCGCCATATCTAAGACCGGGATTGTCAATCCACTCAACACGTTTGATGCTTTCGGGGAGAAGAGCCTTAACCTGATCAATAGTAGACTCGCGCCCGTTTATACGAACCTGAACTGACTGTCCTGCCGCGCTTATAGACCCAAATGCGTCGTTGACATTAAGCGTAGGTATCATAAGGTTGTTAAGCAATTGCATGCCGTTTTTTGAATTTTCCACAGCACTCTTTGAAGGATGATATACATCCATATCAGATTTGCGTATTACCTTTGGGGCCTGAATCACCACCTCTTTTAATTCATGGACTTTAACGCTATCAGCCGACACATCAGCAAAAGCTACCGAATTTATCGAGAGCAATGTCGAAAGCAATATTTTTCTTATCATAATCTATCTTTTTCTATCAGACGTGAAAACTTCTCCAAAGGTGACAACGAAAAGACTCCACAAAGAGAATGAAATGCTTGTGGAAGGACAAAATAACTTATAAAACTTCTATCTCCGGATTGATTTCTTTGAGATGGCTGATGAAAGCATCGCGGTCTTTGGGCGAAATTTCCAGCGGCATTGCGCTTTTGAGCACTGAACGGTCTACAAATTTTATTGATACACGCTTTCTCGACATTCCGGCCGTGGCCAGATAGCCTATGGTCTTCTTTACTTCCTTGATTTTTGAAATGGGAAATCGGTGGGGTCTGAAGAATTGATATACGATGAGTGTGTCGCCCTCTATTTCATACCAACAACCAAAAAGCATGACGAAGAACATTAAAACCGATGCTCCCAGCGGAATTATTACTTCCCATCCTGCATCTATTACGGCATAGATCACAAGAATCATCACCAATGCAGCCGTACCCACAAGCCACCAATCAACTCCCGAATTATATCTGACTTTTTCCATACACTTATTAGAGCTTGTTTAACAACAACATTTCGTAAATTTTTTCGACGTCTTTTTCCCGAAGACTTCTCACATTGAATCCGGTTCCGGATGTAGCCAAGGCTATTGAAGCACGGTGAGACCATCGCGCAAGGGGTGTGCGGGTTTTTCTCACCACTTCCACATCTTCATATTTCACATAGCTTACATTTTCAGCAAAATATCCACCATATATCTCAATATATGATTCTTTCAACACTATTTTGCTGCGCCGACGGGCCATGTAGGCTCTAAGCATAAAAAATATCAGGAATATGGCCGGCACTATCAGCCATTCGTACGCGCCGGTGCAGTAAAGTATAACTGCTGCAATTATACACAGCACCAAAGGAAACAGAAAAGATGCCCAAAAGACTCCGCGTCCAGAGACGGCACTTATCAGTACTTTATCGTCAGCATAATTCTCGCCGAGCCACCATTTCAGCAAAAAGTCTGAATTATCGCGTCCGTACATTCTGAAATTATCATCGTCTTTCAAAGATGTAGCGTTGAATGCCTGCTTCAGCATGATGGTGGCAAGCCCCCATTTCTTTTCCAAAAAATTGCGTTTTACCCAAAGGCTGCAAACTTTATCAAATGCAAAACGGCTGCTTGAGCGCTGCACCAGTCCATAGCTGAATGTAAGGAGCCTGCGATCGCAGTCAAGAGTCATATTTGCGTACCTCATAAAGATTTTGCCAATCCATAAGGCCAAAACCACAATATATAATATAACTGCGGCACCGGCAAGCAACCATATCGACGATAAAAATCCTTCTGCCTTATCCGCTGTATCAACAGCCATATCATACACGGCGGAGTTGTCTAAAAAATCATTTACACTGTCGTATATCGTTGCCAAAAAGCCCATCAGTATCGCAAACCCCTTGAGATGGTTCTGGCAGAGCGCATCGGCTATGAGTGAACCGTTGTCAAAGTTCATACTGTGTACAGGCGCAACCGGCTCGCTCACCGTGGCTTGAACTTCGTGCTTTTCTTCCCGCTCAATAACCTGCAACAGCTGTTGCCACTCAGTCTCATCGAGTATCAGTTCTATTTCCTCGCCGCGTGATGCGATTGTGTCAAATGTTATTCCTCGCATCTCAAAAAGTCTGTACCAAAGGCCTCGCCGGGTTCTGAGGGTATGAACTCTGTCGAGCGGGATTGTTGATGTCTCGCGATGGAATAATCCATGAGAGAAGATGAGATTTCCATCGCTCACATAGAACTTTTTAGGCATATAAGCAATGAGCGCCGTTACAAAAGCCACCGCAGTGAGGGCTCCGAAACTCGACAGAGTTACAAGAGCTCTTTTGGCCAGGCTGATGTCTGAATCAAACATCTTTATTAAGAACAGTACAACAAAAGCGCCAAATAAAGACTTGAAATTTTTTGTAAAGATTATGAACAGCGCACTAAGACTCATACGCTTAGGCTTTGAAAAATCAATCATGGCCGGTACGGAGTTTATCGGTTAACCAAGCCTTGATCATCTCTGCCGTCTCGCGGGTAAGCCCCGGAATACTTATCATTGACATTTCCTGCGCTCCGTTGACAATACCTACCGTATAAAGCCCGAATAACTTCGTAACAGGATTTTGTTTCACACTCACCTGCTGAACTTTCACATAGGGCACAGTGATTGTCTTCGGGAAAATAATGCCGCTGCGGTAGCTCAAATCATGTTCCCTGAAAGCATATCCCTTGTACACAACCGCTTTTGGCAGAATCGCCATATTAATAATAAATGCTGCCGCAAGCAGGATTTCCATCGCCACACAGTACCATACTGAATCGAGGCACAGAAGAAGCAGCGCCGCAGCCATCAATACTAAATACACGAGCGATACAGCCACCATATAAGCAGTTCTGTACTTGCCGTCGAGCGGGGAATATTGCAGATCATCAACCGGAGTTATGACTTCGGGATTAAACTGAAAATTGGTATAGGACATAAACGAATTACTTTTCTGAATTGCTTTTTCAATATGCGAATTTATAAAAATTTATTCTTAAACGCAAAAAAATGAAGGGATATCAGTTTTTCATCATCAACCGATATCCCTTGAATATTCATCAGATATTTATTGTCAGCCCTGCATTTATGCTTCGCGGCAACGAAGGACCGTAGTGTATCCTGAGTCGCGCTCAGGGCCTTTGTCAAAATCACTCTGGTAAGAGTTGAATATGTTGCTCACACCTACCGAAGCTATCATGTTCACAAGATTAAGCACTTTGAAATTGTATGAGAGCTTTATCGAGGCATCAAAGAAGTTGGGAGTTCTCACAGCCTCATCAACAGGTGTTCCCGAACCCGCAAGGTGCTGAACAATCATGTGGCCGGTGTATGTGCCCGATAGAGAAGCCTTGAGCTTATGGGTTATTTCCCAGTTAGCCGTGATATAGCCGTAGAGGTCGGGAGTGCGGAACATGCGTTTTTCGGGTTTCACATCGGGGTTGTCGCTCCATACTTCAGGTTCCTTGTAGCGGCTGCGTTGCCATGTGATACCGCCCTGCATGTCGAAATGACTTGAGAAAAATGCTTTGGCCTCGATATTTATACCGAATACCCGCGCACCTGAGCCGTTGTAACGTTCGAGTACATCGTTGCCGTTGGCATCCTTGTCTTCGAGCTGGCGCAGGGCAAATACATCGCGCAGATCGGTGAAGAAACCCTCGATAAGCAGATTGGTCTGCACGTTGCCGAAACGATGGTACAGGTCGGCCGAAGCGCTCACGCTCTGCGAGCTTTCCTGCTTCAGATCAGGAGCAAGAACTGTGACTACACGCTCGCCACCAACGATGGCCACATGGAAGTCTTCATCGTATGCCTGAGGCGAACGGAACCCGGTTGAGTACGAAACTCTGAAATTGAAATTATCGCTCGGGTTGTAACGGATGTTGGCGCGGGGCGATATTATTGCGTTATGAATCAGCGAGTGTTTGTCGACACGCGCGCCTACAAGAAAGCCCCAGTGCTTGTCGCGCCATTCGTTCTGCAGATAACCGCTATAGATGTTCACTTTCTGCTTGATGTCGTGATCATAGCCTATGGTTACATCGTGCAGACGGTTGAATGAATATTCGAGTCCACCTATAAGCTCGGCAGGCATGAAGAGGAAGCGGTCAATCTTGTGAGTCCACTGTGTGCCGGCTGTTACAACGATATCAGAAGTACGGCCGTATGCGTTGGGGTCCATATTAGAGCCGTAATAGCTCTGTCGGCGTGTGCTCTGCAGTGCGCTGTAAACCGACACATGATCGCGGTGCTGACGAGGCCAAAGGTCAAGGGTAACCTCGCCCGAGTGGATGTTATGGTCGGCCTGCTCGGCAATCATTGCCATGTGGGCCACATTATCGAGCTGGTCGCCGCCACGGCGGTATTCGTGTGTATTGTGATACTCTATAGTGAGTCGTGAAATGTCAGACGGGCGCAGGAAGCTGCGGGCACCTATGGTCTGTGTCTTCAGCTGAGCCACTTCGGTAAATCCGTCATCATCGTGGTCATAACCGTCGCGGTAGCGCGATTGTCCATAAATGAATATGCCGGCTTTGTTGTTGGCTGTCACCACCGAAGCGTTCATGGTAGTATTATTGTCAAATGAGCCTGAAGGGCCGATTGAAGATATGGTATGCGACAACTGGGCCGAGTTGACCATCGGATCCTTGGTAATGATATTGATAGTACCGCCGATTGACGATGAACCAAACAATGCCGAGCCACCGCCACGCATAACCTCCACACGGTCAATCATATTAGCCGGTATCTGTTCCAGTCCGTACACACCGGCAAGAGCCGAGAATACGGGGCGCGAGTTCATCAGAATCTGTGAATAGTGACCGTCGAGACCATTGATACGCACCTGTGTGAATCCACAGTTCTGGCAATCGTTCTCAACTCGCACACCGGGCTGATAATTAAGGCCGTCGGCAAGCGAGCAAGCCCCCACCCTGTCGAATATCTTGCTGTTGATCACGCTCACCAGCGAGGGGCTTTCGCGTCGGGTAACTTCGCTCTTTGAAGACGTCACCACAACCTGATCGAGCATAAAGGCATCGGGCTTTACGTCAAAATTAAGTTCTACAGTCTCATCATTCGACACCTTGACTTTCTTGGTCTCAGTCTTGTAACCGGTGTAAGAAGCCTCAATGGTATATTCACCGGGAGCCAGGTGGCGGAAGACGTAGTGTCCCGAACCATCAGTGAGGGTGGCCAGATTGGTATCAAGGATTTTAATAAGGAAATAAGGCATGTGTTCGCCTGTCTCTACATCAACCACATGGCCGCCTATATTGGCGTCTGAAGCTGCCGGAGCCGCCGCAAAAGCGAACTCAACAGGGAGAACAAATGATAACAGAATGGCAATTCTCAAAAATACATTTTTAAGCATAATTTCTAATTGGAAACCGAGCAAAAGCTCTTTGTTTAAATATGGAATTGTCGGGGTAATTTTTTCGAAATGCAAATTTACGATTTTTTAGCTTAATATGCACAACTTTAGATACTATAAATTGTTTTTACCTTAAAATATGACTCTAAAAACATTACAACTATGACTAACGAACAAATTGCAGCACAAAAAGCACGTCTCGAATCTGAAATTTCGCAGCAGGCGGCACAAGTATCGGCAGATGCAGCCAAACAGGCAGCAAAATCGCAGGCTGAGGTTCTCAGCGATAAAGCAGCTGACCTGAAAGATCAGGCTGCCGAGAAATTTAATGACTTCAAAGAGCAGGCTTCCGACAAACTTGAAGATTTCAACGATCAGGCTTCCGAAAAATTAGGTAACCTCAAGGAGAAGGCTTCAAACCTCGCAGCACAGGCTCTTGACAAAGGCGGCGACTTGCTCGATACCCTCTCTGACAAAGCACATCAGCTATCTGATAAATTAGGCAAATAAATTACTATTACACAATCTTTTTACCCTTGCCAAGTCTGCATTGACTTGGTACTAAAACCGGAACAACAAACGCCCGGCACGGACTCCAATACAGATGTCCGTGCCGGGTATTTTTTATAAAATCGGTTCAACGCAATTTCTCGATGGCGTCGGCCAGTTTTACGGTTTCCTGTGTTCCTTCTACCATGTTTTTGAGTGTAACGGTGCCGTCGGCAGCCTCACTCTCACCGATAATAGCCACGTATGGAATCATCGAAGAATTGGCGTATGCCATTTGCTTCTTCATCTTCACGGCATCGGGATAGAGTTCGCACGATATACCGGCAGCGCGCAGAGCCTTGACTGCTTTGAGCGATGCGAGAGTCTCGGCTCCGCCGAAATTAACAAACATCACCTTCGAGCCGGCGCGCAGTTCCTCGGGATAGAGGTCGAGCCCGTTAAGCACATCGTATATACGGTCGGCACCAAATGATATGCCCACACCTGAGATACCGGGCATGCCAAATACTCCGGTAAGGTTATCGTAGCGACCACCACCGGTGATTGAACCTATTGCAAAATCGCGGGCCTTCACTTCGATGATAGTGCCGGTATAATAGTTCAGACCACGTGCCAACGAAACGTCAAGGTCAAGCTCGGCATTAAGCCCCAAGGCAAGTGTGCCGTCTACTACCTCGCGCAGCTCCTTGACACCGAGTGTTCCGGTTTCTGATGTTGCGAGCAGGCTTTCGAGCTGAGCCAGACGCTGCTCCACAGTGCCGTCTATTTCGAGTATCGGACGCAGGGCGGCAATTGATTCAGCTGACAGGCCGCGGTCGGCAAGCTCTTCATTTACCTTTTCAATGCCGATTTTGTCTATTTTGTCAATCGCTACGGTGATGTCAATCATCTTGTCGGGAGCACCTATCAGCTCGGCAATTCCGGCAAGCACCTTGCGGTTGTTGAGCTTGATGGTGATACGCACGCCAAGGCGACGGAATACCTCGTCGATCAGCTGAAGCAGTTCTACCTCGTTGACCAGCGAGTCAGAGCCAACTACGTCGGCATCGCACTGATAAAACTCGCGGTAGCGACCCTTCTGAGGACGGTCGGCTCGCCATACCGGCTGAATCTGAAAACGGCGGAAAGGCATCTGTATGTCATTGCGGTGCTGAACCACAAATCGTGCGAAAGGCACTGTGAGGTCGTAGCGCAGACCCTTTTCAGATATCTGAGTGGTGAGCTTGGTGAATTTCTCTTCATTGAGCAATGAAGGGTCAACACCGGCAAGATAATTTCCTGAGTTAAGAATCTTGAAAAGGAGCTTGTCGCCCTCTTCGCCATACTTGCCCATGAGCGTGGAGAGGTTCTCCATTGCCGGAGTTTCAATCTGCTGATAACCATAGAGTTTGAATACGCTTCTAATGGTATCGAATATATAATTGCGTCGCGCCATCTCGGCAGGCGAAAAGTCGCGAGTTCCCTTAGGTATTGACGGTTTTTGTGCCATAAATCTTAGATTTTCCGCAAAATTACAAATTTTTCACCAATATAACCATAATTTCATTTTTTTCTTGTTTAAAACCGGTCGATAACGTAATTTTGCGCCACACTTTTATGTGATTGATATGAATACAGACAACATAGAGCAACTATACGAAGAGATAACCGAGTGGATGTTCAGGCAAATCCCGATGTTTCAGGACCTTGGAGCCAACGCATATAAACCCGGCCTTGAGAGAGTCACAATACTGGCCGAGGCCTTCGGTTCTCCGCATACCCGAATTCGCACCATCCATGTGGCAGGCACCAACGGCAAAGGCTCCACATCGAGCCTGCTTGCATCGGTACTTACCGAAAACTCTTTGCGCACCGGTCTTTTCACCTCGCCTCATCTTGTAGATTTCAGAGAACGCATACGCATTGACGGCGAGATGATCAGCAAAGCCGAGGTAGTCGACTTCATCAAGCGCTACCGTGCAATGAATCTCGACATTGAGCCATCGTTCTTTGAACTTACAACCGTAATGGCTCTCGACTGGTTTGCCTCACGCAATGTGGATGTTGCAGTGATTGAGGTGGGGCTCGGCGGCCGTCTTGATTCCACCAATATCATAAGCCCGCTGGTATCGGTAATCACCAACATATCGCTTGACCACACGGCATTGCTGGGCGATACTCCCGAGCTGATTGCTTACGAAAAAGCGGGCATTATAAAAAAAGATATTCCCGTGGTTATCGGCCGTGCCGAAGGCGGTGTGAGAAAAGTTTTCGAGGAAAAAGCTAAGACCGAAGGCGCTCCCGTATACTTTGCTCAGGACAATCTGCTGTATGCCGAAGTTTCGCAAAGCGATGATTTCAATATTTATTCAGACACACCCTGGGGTAACATCGAATGTCCGCTAACGGGCGAATGCCAGATTGAAAATGCCAATACAGTATTCAATGTGTTGAAGCATCTGCCCTTGAAACTTAATCCTGAAAAAGTGGCCGACGGCTTCAGAAATGTATGCCAAAATTCGGGCCTTATGGGACGATGGACCGTGATGAGCCGCAATCCGACGGTAGTTTGCGACACCGGCCACAACCCCGGCGGCTGGCAGTTCCTGGGCTCTCGCCTCAGCAAGCTCAGTGAAAAAGCACCACTGCGTATGGTCATAGGATTTGTGAACGACAAGGACATAACTTCGGTGCTGAAGATGATGCCGGCTCGCGCCGAATACTTTTTCACCGCTCCCTCTGTTAAACGCGCCCGCCCGGCCGAAAGCCTTAAAAGCATGGCTGAAGAACACGGTTTGAAAGGCGAGGCTTACAACGACGTGGCCTCTGCTTTTGCGGCCGCAAAGCAGGGAATGTCTGCCGACGGAACGATTTTTGTAGGCGGTTCTACATTCGTGGTAGCTGATTTTTTGAACTTTTCCAAAAAAAGTTGAGAGTTGACGAACTTTTTCGCATCCCGGTTGTTTCTAACTACAGAAATCAAAAACATTATTTACCATGAACTTTCTCACCGAAGACAAACTGGTCATTGTCGGAGCAGCCGGCATGATTGGTTCAAATATGGCCCAGACAGCAGCCATGATGCGTCTAACCCCCAACATCTGTCTTTACGATACATACGCACCCGGTCTTGAAGGTGTGGCAGAAGAACTGAATCATTGTGGATTTCAGGGCCTCAACCTCACCTACACTTCCGATATAAAGAAAGCCTTTACCGGTGCCAAATACATAGTTTCGAGCGGTGGTGCCGCACGTAAAGCCGGCATGACTCGCGAAGACCTTCTGAAAGGCAATGCAGCTATTGCCGAACAACTCGGTAAGGATATCCGCTCATATTGCCCCGATGTGAAACATGTGGTTGTGATTTTCAACCCCGCCGATATCACAGGCCTTATCACCCTGCTCTACTCGGGCCTGAAGCCCTCGCAGGTTTCAACTCTTGCTGCACTCGACTCTACACGTCTGCGCACCGAGCTTGCCAAATACTTCAAGGTTTCACCCGATGAAATCGAAACACCCCGTACATACGGTGGCCACGGCGAGCAGATGGCCGTATTTGCTTCAACCACCAAGGTTGCCGGCCAGCCTCTGTCGCAGATTATCGGTACAGAAGCTCTGCCCGAACAGAAATGGGAAGAAATGAAGCAGCGCGTAATTCAGGGTGGTAAGAATATCATCGACCTTCGTGGCCGTTCATCATTCCAGAGCCCGGCATACCTTTCTATCGAAATGATCGGTGCCGCTATGGGTGGCAAACCATTCAACTGGCCCGTAGGAACATACGTTGACAACGGCACATACAACCACATCATGATGGCCATGGAAACCACCATCGACAAGAACGGTGTAACCGTGCATCCCGTAGGCGGTACTCCCGAAGAAAAGAAGGAACTCGACCAAAGCTACCACCACCTGTGCAAGCTCCGCGACGAAGTTATAGAAATGGGTGTGCTTCCTCCTGTCAAAGACTGGCACGAACTTAACCCCAATATTAAATAAAACTTGACTGATACATAAAAACAGAGGGATATCGCCTGCATAAAGGCTTGATATCCCTCTGTTTTTTATATGTGCTCCTTATTATTAATGTGTATAAATGAATATATGTTTTATAACATAACAGTTTTTAGCTAATAAGTAAAAAATATTTTCTAAATTGCGCCCATAAAGATAACACACAATTGTAAAATATCTAACCCAAATATCATGAAAATATACAAAACCTCCGAAATCAAAAACATAGCCTTGCTCGGAAGCAAAGGCTCGGGTAAAACCACACTCGCCGAAGCTATGCTCTACGAGTGTGGAGTTATAAAACGTCGCGGCACCGTAGAAGCCGGAACGACCGTTGCCGACTACTTTCCTGTTGAGAAAGAATATGGCTCGTCGGTTTTCTCTACCGTATTCTATGCCGAGTTCAACGGCAAGAAGCTCAATGTAGTTGACTGCCCGGGCGCCGATGACTTTGTAGGCAATGCCATCACAGCCCTCAACGTAACCGATACCGGCGTGATTGTAATCAACGGCCAGTATGGCGTGGAGGTTGGAACACAGAATATTTTCCGCACAGCCACATCGCTCAACAAGCCCGTAATCTTCGCTCTCAACCAGCTCGACGGCGAAAAGGCCGACTACGAAAACGTGGTTGAACAGATGCGCGAGATTTTCGGTTCGCGAATCACTCCCATCCAATACCCCATAGCTTGCGGTGCAGGATTCAATTCCATCATTGACGTCCTGATTATGAAAAAACTCACCTGGGGCCCCGACGGCGGCGCACCCAAGGTAGAAGATATACCCGCCGACCAGGCCGAACGTGCCCAGGAACTTCACAAAGCACTGGTTGAAGCTGCCGCTGAAAATGACGAATCTCTCATGGAGAAATTCTTCGAATCAGAGCACCTCACCGAAGACGAACTTCGTCTGGGTATCCGCAAGGGTCTTATCGACCGTTCTATCTATCCCGTATTCTGCGTAAGCGCAGCCAAGGATATGGGCGTACGCCGCATGATGGAATTCCTGGGCAACGTAGTACCCTTCGTAGACGATATGGCAGCCCCCTGCAACACAGCCGACGAAGAAGTGAAACCTGATGCAAACGGCCCCCTGAGCCTCTATGTATTCAAGACCACCATCGAACCCCATATCGGCGAAGTCAGCTACTTCAAGGTTATGAGCGGCACACTGCACGCAGGCGATGACCTCGACAACGTTACACGCGGCTCAAAGGAACGCCTTGCACAGATTTACTGCGTATGCGGCCAAATCAAGACTCCTATCGACGCTCTCGAAGCAGGCGACATAGGCGCTACCGTGAAGATGAAAGATGTACGCACCGGCAACACCCTCAATCAGAAGGGGCTCGACTGGGAATATGACTTCATCCAATACCCCGCTCCCAAGTATCAGCGTGCCGTACGTCCCGTTACCGAAAGCGACGCCGAAAAGCTCAATCAGATTCTTACCCGCATGCACGAGGAAGATCCCACATGGACCATCGAACAGTCCAAGGAACTCAAGCAGACCATCCTCTCGGGTATGGGCGAATTCCACCTCCGCACACTCAAATGGCGTGTTGAAAACAACGACAAACTCCCCATCATATTTGAAGAACCCAAGATTCCTTACCGCGAAACCATCACAAAGGCATCACGTGCCGACTATCGCCACAAGAAACAGTCGGGCGGTGCCGGACAGTTTGGTGAGGTACACCTCATCGTAGAACCCTACAGCGAGGGTATGCCCGCTCCTGACACCTATAAATTCGGCAATCAGGAATTCAAGATGAACGTTCGCGACACCCAGGAAATACCTCTGGCATGGGGCGGCAAGCTCGTTGTATGCAACTGCATCGTAGGCGGCGCCATCGACTCACGCTTCATCCCCGCTATCGTCAAAGGTCTCATGGACCGCATGGAACAAGGTCCCCTCACCGGTTCTTATGCCCGCGACGTACGTGTATGCATCTACGACGGCAAGATGCACCCGGTAGACTCAAACGAAATCTCATTCCGTCTCGCCGGCCGCAATGCCTTCTCTGAAGCATTCCGCAATGCCAATCCCAAGGTACTCGAACCCGTGTATGATGTTGAAGTATTCGTACCTGCCGACGTGATGGGCGATGTAATGAGCGACCTGCAGGGACGCCGTGCCATCATCATGGGCATGAACAGCGAAAACCACTTCGAAAAGATTTCGGCCAAGGTGCCTCTCAAGGAAATGGCATCATACTCCACCGCCCTCAGCTCTATCACCGGTGGCCGCTCATCATTCACCATGAAGTTCGCTTCATACGAACTCGTACCCGGCGATGTTCAGGAACGTCTCCTGAAAGAATACGCCGAAAAGAGCGGAAACGACGAATAAAATCACAGCAAAACTCCATTGTCCGGGGAGTCATCAAATATCCCCGGACAATTTTTCAATTTTTATTTGGTTGGCACAATTTTATTGACTACATTTGCCATGCCAAACAAACGGCAACGATAAAAAACTACATAACCCCTAAAACAATTCCGTTATGGATATCAACAAAATTTTGGCTGATCTCGAAGCCAAGCATCCCGGTGAAAAAGAATATCTCCAGGCTGTCAAAGAAGTACTCCTCTCAGTTCAGGACGTTTACAACCAGCATCCCGAATTCGAACGCAACAAGATTATCGAACGTATGGTCGAACCCGACCGTATCTTCACCTTCAGAGTAACATGGCTCGATGACAAGGGTGAAGTACAAAACAACATAGGCTACCGCGTGCAGTTCAACAACGCCATTGGCCCGTACAAGGGAGGTATCCGCTTCCACGCTTCTGTAAACCTTTCAATCCTTAAGTTCCTCGGTTTCGAGCAGACTTTCAAAAACGCACTCACCACACTGCCTATGGGCGGTGCCAAGGGTGGTTCTGACTTCTCGCCCCGCGGCAAGAGCGATCGCGAAATCATGCGCTTCTGCCAGGCATTCATCCTCGAACTCTGGCGTCAGCTCGGTCCTGACCAGGACGTTCCCGCAGGCGATATAGGCGTAGGCGGCCGCGAAGTAGGCTACATGTACGGCATGTACAAGAAACTTTCACGCGAATGCACAGGTACCTTCACCGGCAAGGGCCTCAGCTTCGGCGGTTCACGTATCCGTCCTGAAGCCACAGGTTTCGGCGCTCTCTACTTCGTTCAGGCTATGCTCAACGAAAAGAAAGACTCTATCAAGGGCAAGACAGTGGCTATCTCAGGCTTCGGTAACGTAGCATGGGGTGCTGCCACCAAAGCTACCGAACTCGGTGCAAAGGTTGTGACTATCTCAGGTCCCGACGGCTACATCTACGATCCCGCAGGTCTCAACGACGAAAAGATTGCCTACATGCTCGAACTCCGTGCTTCAGGCAACGACGTTGTAGCTCCCTACGCTGAGAAATTCCCCGGTTCTGAATTCTTCGCCGGCAAGAAGCCTTGGGAACGTAAGGTTGACATCGCTCTGCCCTGCGCTACTCAGAACGAACTCAATGGCGACGATGCCCGCAAGCTCGTTGAAAACGGCGTAGAACTCGTGGCTGAAGTATCAAACATGGGTTGCACACCCGAAGCTATTGACCACTTCATCGAAACCCGCACAACATACGCTCCCGGTAAGGCTGTAAACGCAGGTGGTGTGGCTACTTCAGGTCTCGAAATGAGCCAGGATGCCGAACACCTCCAGTGGAGCGCCGAAGAAGTTGACGCCAAACTTCACACCATCATGGCCGACATCCACTCACAGTGCCTTGAATACGGTGTTGAAAAGGACGGCTTCATCAACTACATGAAGGGTGCCAATATCGCCGGCTTCATGAAGGTTGCTGACGCTATGATGGCCCAGGGCGTTTATTAATTGTAAATAAATCCTCTAAATAGTAACAGAGCCGCTATCAACCGATAGCGGCTCTGTTGTTATCTGTTTTTCGCCTGGAGCTAAGTCTTCAGCTTATGTATTTGCCAACACCGGGCTTGGGAACTTCAAGATTGATTGACTGTCCGGGGTCGTGCATGCAATGGAAAGTGGTGCTAACGTTGTTGTGGAACGGATATGCGCCGAAGTCGCATGCCAGACGGGCATCGCCGTCAAAGTGCATGGGGAACAAGTTCTTTACCTTGATGGTTTCCATAAACTCGGTTGCTCCAAGAGCAAAATCTTTGCCCTGGCGTACATCAACCGGCACAAAGGCTACATCTATTGTAGGATATTCCTCGGCTATACGCTTTATGATTCGGGTGAACTCGTCAGACTGCTTTGCTACTTCCTTACGGGTAGGATCTTCATCCCAATGCCATAGATTGAGGTCGCCGGCATGGAAAATGGTGCGTCCGCTGCGTGTGGATACAAGGAAACTAACGCCTTCACCGGTCGAAGGATAAGCCTTTACGGTTATCGAACCGGGCAGATTCTCTACAACATCGCCGGCACTCATACCCTGAATGGCAAGGTCTGAATTTGTGTCACGGGCCTCCACATCGTTGGAGAGTATGTAGACTCGCTTATGATTCTGGGCGAGATTGAATATTTCTGTTTTGTAGTGGTCAGGTCGATGGCTACTTACAAAAAACAATACAGGAACGTCGGGACGTTTCTGAAGGGTTTTGACTACTGAATGTGACGGGTCGCGGAAGTAATCAAAAATCATTATCACTTCTGTGGTTTCAACCATAAACCCGCTGTGTGCAAGATAGGTTATTCGCATAATAGAAATGGTTAATACGTTTTTATCTGTATTAACAATCATTATGAGAATATGGTTCGGTCATTTTGTAAAAAAATTTTCACAAATTCACGACAAGACCATCAAAAGCCACAGCAACATTATCCGGCAAACCCATAATTTGGACTTCAGGTCCCATATCATGGCTGAGATGAGTGAGCAGCGCCCGGCGCGGAGCAGCGTCGGCAATTATGGCGAGTGCATCCTCAAGTGTCTGATGCGATGGATGCGGGTCGTGGCGCAATGCGTTTATAACCAGCATGTCGAGCCCTTTTATACTATTGAGAGTGCTGTCGGGCATAGTCTTGCAATCTGTTATATATGCCAAATTGCCGATGCGATATCCCACTATGGGCAGTTGACCGTGCATAACCTGCAACGGCTCTATAACCTGGCCTGCGATTTCAAATTTGCGTCCGGCCACAATTTCATGAATATCGAATGTCGGGACTCCCGGATACAGATTCTTTGCAAACGACCAGGGATTGCGCTCGCGCAGATCGGCAGCCACATCGGCTGTACAATATGTGGGAAAATGACGGTCGCCCTTGCAATAGGGTCTCAGATCGTCTATGCCGCCCACATGGTCATAATGGCTGTGTGTTATGAGCAGGGCCTCAAGCTCAGGAGCCCCTATACTGAGTATCTGCTCACGAAAATCGGGGCCGCAATCAATAAGCAGATTTGCTCCATTGTCGAGAGTAACAATAGCCGACGCCCTTAGGCGCCGGTCGTGAGGATCAAGTGATGTACATGTAGCGCAGTGGCAACCTATCTGTGGAACACCTGTAGAGGTACCGCTGCCCATTATAGTAAGTTTCATTTTCTGAACCGTATTAGAACACCTTCTTCAAAAATTAAATATACACCGTTGTCGTAGCTCCATCGCTCAATCTGGAGACTGCCTCGGGTAGCACCTCTGTCAATTGAAGCCGGCGAGCCAAGCGCAAGGCGAGCCTCATCGCGGCTCATACCCTCGGCAAGCTGTGAGCGGATAATCAGCCCCCATGTACGGTCGCTTATGTCGGGATAACCAAGGCGTGGATTGTCGAAACGGAATAATTTGTCGAAATTGCGGTTTGACGACGGCGAATTGCCGTATGTCATGTATACACATCTTACCGGTGCGTCGTCCTCGGCGGCGGTAAAGCAAACCTGAAGCGGATAGTTGGCCGTGCCGGCCTTCACAGAACTTACTGTCACGGGTATGTGACGCAGTCCGTTTATCCTGTGCCCGTTCTCGTCGTACCACAGCGGAGTAGTTATGTACAGCTCTTTGCCACGCAGCAATGAGTCGGCACGCATCACGGGGGCGAGCTCGACCGTAAAAGGAATATTGAATGATTTACGCGACTTCCATTCATCGGCCGGAACATCGGTGCGATATACAAGCAGATTATTGTCGGGAGTGAGCAACTGCAATTCCACAACCTCAGCTCCTGTGAGGGTCTTGGCCTGTGATATTCCCTGAAGCCTCAGAATTGAACCGGCAAGTGAATCGGCGCCTGCCGGCGAACCCGAAAAAATAATGGAAATTTTGTCTTCTGACACAAGCCACTGCTTACCGGGTGCCCACTCTGCGGGAGAGTCACCTTCCAAAAGAGAGGCAAACGCCTGCTCGGGAGTCTCCTTGACTCCCGAACGGCGTAAGTCGTCGGTACTGATGCGAGGGGTACTTTCAATGCCTGTGAAGCAAGAAGTAGCCCCTGCACCGAGCATTATGGCAATTACCCAAAGCGCGAAACGGCTCATTTCACAGATTCGGGAGTACGGCCAAGGTTATAGAATACGAACGAATAAATATCCATCCATTCGTCGAGCTGTTTTGCAATAGGCTTGCCTGCGCCATGACCGGCCTTTGAGTCGATGCGGATCAGTTTGGGGTTGTTGCCGGTATCGGCTGCCTGCAGGGCGGCAGCATACTTGAATGAATGGGCAGGAACCACGCGGTCATCGTGATCGGCGGTGGTAACGAGAATAGAAGGATAAGGAGTACCGTCGTTTTTGATGGTATGCAGGGGCGAGTAGCCAAGCAGATATTCGGCCATTTCACGCGAATCATCGGCAGTGCCATAGTCGCTGGCCCAGTTCCAACCGATGGTGAAGAGGTGGTAGCGCATCATATCCATCACACCAACGCGGGGAATTGCCACACGGAAGAGGTCGGGACGCTGGTTGACCACAGCACCTACGAGCAGACCTCCGTTTGAACCACCTTCCACAGTAAGAAGTTCGGGAGTAGTCCAGCCCTGGTTTATCATATATTCACCGGCTGCGATGAAGTCGTCAAATACGTTTTGCTTCTTCATCTTTGTACCGGCTTCATGCCATTTCTCACCATACTCTGCACCACCGCGCAGATTGGCCTGAGCGTATATACCGCCATTTTCGAGCCAGAAAATACGCGAGGGCGAGAACGAAGGATTAAGGGTTACGTTGAAGCCTCCGTAGCCATAGAGGTATACGGGATTTGACTTATCTTTTTCAAGACCCTTCTTGTAGGTGATGAACATGGGCACTTTTGTGCCGTCCTTTGAGGTATAGAACACCTGCTCGGTAACATAATCATCAGGATTCAGGCCATCGACTTCGGTAGCGTGTACCAGTTTGCTTTCCTGAGTATCCATATTGTAAGAGTACACCGATGAGGGATATGTGAACGAAGCGAAGTTATAGAACACTTCATCGCTCTTTTTAGAAGTTGAGAATGATGCCGAGCCATAGGTGGGGAACTTGATTTCGGCGAGCTGATTGCCCTTGCGGTCGAGCACGAAAGCATGGTTTGAAGCGTCTTTGTCGTATTCGGCAATCAGTTTGTCACCGGCCATGCTTACTCCGGTGAGCACAGCATCGGTGCTCTGGCGTATAATTTCGTTCCATGCACCACGACCGGGATTGGCAGGGTCAATCTCAACCACGCGGTTGAGAGGAGCGTCAACCGAGGTATACACAAGGAGTTTACCATCGGCTGTGGTATCAAGCACACTCATTGTATAGTCCATCGAGGGTTCGATTGTCACCCATTCAGAACCTGCTTTCTTGAGATCCTTCACATAGAGCGAATTGCCGAATCCCTGGCCACCGCCCATCACAAGCAGATAACGGCCATCGTCGGTAATGTCGACCGAGTGGAAGTAGAGAGGTTGCTCGCGGTTTTCATATACTACCTTATCCTCAGACTGTGGAGTGCCTAATTTATGATAGTACACGGTATGGAATTCGTTGGCATTTGAGAATTCCTTACCGGCTTCGGGACGCGGATACGCGCTATAATAGAAGCCGTCGCCATCCCAGGTAACACCGGTAAACTTGGCCCATTCGATGTGGTCATCGGCAAGTTTCTTGTCGGCTGTGTCCATCACGTAGATTTCTGTCCAGTCAGAACCGCTGCGCGAAATGGTATAAGCTGTATATTTACCGTCTTTTGATTGGAACAGGCCGGGGAGGGCCACAGTGCCATCGTCGCTGAGGCTGTTGGGATCAAGAAAAACCTCGGCATCCTCGCCGTATGGTGTAGTGCCGCGATAGATGACCGACTGGTTGAGAAGACCTGAATTCTGCGACCAGTAATACTTGCCGTCGTTCTCCTTTGAAGGAAGGCCGGTCTTGGCAAAATTATTAAGGGCAGTAAGGCGATCGCGTATGCCCTGACGGTAAGGAATCTGACTGAGGTACTCCTGAGTGAGGGCATTCTCGGCCTTCACCCATTCGAGGGTGGCAGCAGCAGTGTCATTCTCGAGTGGACGGAAGCGGTCATCAACCGTGATTCCGAAAGCGTCATACGTAGTACCATCTTCGGGAGCCTTGGGATAGTTCAACCCTTGCTTGGCACAAGAACTTGCAATCAATGCCATTGCAGAAATGTACAGAATTGGTTTCATAGTAATCCAAGAGTGTGTTTGCTTTTAACACACAAGTTTAATTTTTTATTAATGAATGTGTTTAGTCTGAGTAAACACAACTCTAATTTTTTACAAAGTTACAAAAATAAAAAATTCATTGCCAATTATTCAACGAAAAATAACTATCTTTGCACTTTCATTTCAGATTCTACCTAAATAAAGATTCAACATGGGAGGTTTCTTCGGCGCAATTTCCAAAAGACCGTGCGTAAACGACCTGTTTTACGGCACCGACTACCATTCGCATCTCGGAACAAAGCGCGCAGGTATGGTCACATTTGACCCTACTGCCGGTTTCAACAGAACAATCCACAGTATCGAACGCGATTATTTCCGTTCGAAATTTGAAGACGAACTCAACCGCTTTGTCGGCAACCAGGGACTCGGCGTAATAAGCGACACCGACCCTCAACCAATCATCATCAACTCTCATCTGGGACGCTACGCAGTTGTAACAGTAGCGAAAATCAACAATCTAAGGGAAATAGCCGATGAGCTGCTCACACAGAAGATGCATCTGAGCGAGCTGTCGGCCAACAAAATCAATCAGACAGAAGTAGTATCGCTTCTTATCAACATGGGCACAACCTTTGTCGAGGGTATCAACCTCGTGTATAAAAAAATCAAAGGATCGTGCTCAATGCTGATTCTTACCGAAAACGGCATAATAGCCGCACGCGACTATCTGGGTCGCACACCTATAGTAATCGGTAAGAATGAATACGGCTATGCTGCAGCAAGCGAATCGTCGTCTTTCCCCAATCTCGACTACAAAATCCTGAGGGACGTAGGTCCCGGCGAAATCGTGCGCCTTACCGCCGATGGAGTCGAACAACTGCAGGCTCCGGCCAAGCGCATGCAGCTCTGCTCTTTCCTCTGGGTATATTATGGATTCCCAGTCAGCGAATATGAGGGCGTAAATGCCGAACTTGTACGCGAGGTCGGTGGTAAAATGCTCGGACAGGAAGACCACACCGAAGCTGACTGCGTGTGCGGTGTACCCGATTCAGGCGTAGGATTTGCATTGGGCTACTCAGACGGTCGCGGCATTCCCTATCAGCGCGGTGTGCTAAAATACACACCCACATGGCCGCGCAGCTTCACTCCCGGCGACCAGTCGCGCAGAAGCCTCGTGGCAAAGATGAAACTGATACCAAACCAGGCTATCCTCAAAAACAAGAGAGTCGTATTCTGCGATGACTCCATCGTGCGCGGCACCCAGTTGCGCGACAACGTACGTACATTCTTTGACAGCGGAGTCAAGGAGGTGCATGCCCGCATCTCTTGCCCTCCGCTGGTATATGGTTGCCCCTATATCGGATTCACATCATCCAAAAGCGACCTTGAGCTTATCACACGCCAAATTATAAAGGACTTCGAAGGTCGCGATGATGCCAAACTCAATCTGTATTCAACCACCGGCACCCAGGAGTATCAGAATATGGTGAAAGAAATCGCCCGTCGGCTCAATCTCACCACTCTGCAATTCTGCAAAATAGAGCATCTTATCGAAAGCATTGGCTTGCCCAAATGCAAGGTGTGCACACACTGCTTTGACGGCAGCGGCTACGACCCCGACGTCGCCTATCGCGAGGATCATCCCGAAAAGTAAGTGATATAAAATACTTATAAAAATAAGGAGGACAATCAACTGTTCTCCTTATTTTTATGCGTTTTTCTTATCATCCCTCCGCTTACAAGGCACCATAGCACTATCATGCCTGTGAAAAATGTATACGCATAAGTAACTATAGAGCCGATTTATTCTTTTTCTTTGAACTCTTATACCAAAGGTATATGCCCAATACTACAAAGGCAGCCAGAATGATGCTCATCTCGGTCTTGTGGTGCAGCGGAGCTATCCATATTTCCTTGAAGAGATTGATGCGTCCCATAATCTCTACCGGAGTCCAGAACACAACCACAGTGGCAATAGCCATACGGATATTGGCGCCCCACGAGGCCAGTCGCAGTTGCTTGGCAAAAATGAAGAATGCGCCGATAAAGCATCCCAGACCTATAAGCAAAGTCACCGGATGGTGATCGCCCAGGAAGCGGTCGTCGTAACAGAACATCAGCAGCAGATAACTGCCCCACAGTATCATCATCAGTTCCATAAAAGTGATGATGCTCACGTGGCGTGTCATAGGCCGGGCCACTACCTCGTTTTTCTTGCTGCCGAACAGACGACGCTGCCACCAGTTGATAAAGTTGCAGCCATTGCGAGTGCTGAAGATATACATCATCATCACCATCATCCATAAACCGAATGTGGCCGGCAGTATAAGATACTCAGGACGTGTAACAACTTCGCCGGTCACAGGGTCGAGCAATGCCTGTGTACCGAAACGGTTGGCATAGTACATGAAAAGGAATTCTACCCAGCCCGTCCAGAAGAGCAGTCCTCCTATAAGTCCCCACATAGTCTGGCGCGTATCGCCCTTGGCAAAAACGCCAAGTATCACCATAACCATGCCTGCAGCTCCCATGATAAAAGCAGAGTAATGCAGGGCCGTGGGATCCATGGTGTGTTCCATGATTATCATAAGCGCATGGCCGAGCGGCATCATGAAAAGGACGAACAGAAAAGATGCTATGGCCTTCCACCAATATAGTTGTTTCTTTGCTTTGTTTTCCATAAGGTAGACGTTGGGGATTAATTCATATTATAGTTTGTTGAGACAGGGGCGGTTCCCCGGTTTGGATGACAAGTAATCAATGAAAAATAGTTTATATCATCTGCTTACTTATAAAACGATTCACTACACTTAGAGTGTTTAAATTCAAACAAGCTCTTAGAAACTGTTTAAATTTATTTGTCGCAGGATTTGAGAAGGATTGTCATTTGGATTTTTGATATTGATGATGGAGTTTAGTGGCTCCTAAATGACTGAATCAATATCTAAAATACATTGACAAGACTCTCAATGACAAGATAAAATAAATTTTAAACAGTTTCTTAGTTCAATCAAGATTTATACTCAGGCCAATCATGAAGTTGGCACCATCGGTAAGGGGTGCATTAAGGTAATAATACTTCGGTTTGTAATTAAACAAATTGTCAAGGGCCAATGTAAGCTTGTATCGGTCGCAGAACATAAGCGAGCCCGACAGCTTCCAGAGTGTGTATGCCGGGTATCTTACATCTGTGGTACCGGCAGTAATGTCATAGTAATCTTTATATTCTATATTTGTGACTCCCGACAGATATCGGCCGTTGACTCCAATTGTAAAATCAAAATCGTTGGCAATTTTCTTATTCCAGTCCACTCTGGCAGTGAGCGAGTGCTTGCGGGCCGGGATATACTGATTGTTGGTGGGATTGCCGTCCTTGTCCTTGGCAAAGACTTCATGAGTGAGTGCGTAGGACAATTTGGCTGAGAGGCCGTTGTTCCACCGACCCTCTACTGTAGCCTCCCCACCCATAATATCGTAAGGTGCGAGATTTACATATTTAAGATACAATTGCGAGGGGTCTTCAACCTTGCTGTAAGGCAACCCTGTGGCTATACGGTCGATTATATGATTGTAATATGCTGTAACGGTGAAACTGTAGTTGCGATACCACCAGTCAAACGAACCATTGAAGTTGTGACTCGTTTCCGGTTCGAGCGATGGTGTACCCTCCACTATCCATATACCGGCCATATCAAAATTATAGTACTGCTCCTTAAGAGTCGGGGTTCTGAAGCCCATACCGTAGGCCACGCGCACATTGGTGTTGTATGAAGGTCGGTAACGAGCTGAAATCTTGGGAGTAACGCGCGATATATCGCCTTTTGAGAAGTAATCATAACGTGCGGCTCCCACAAGCTCCCATTTATCATCAATTATCCAGTCATACTGCGCGAAGACATCGGCATTGGCCTCGTGCTTGGCTTCATTGTCTATCTTGGTATTGTCGAGATAATCGTATCGGTAGTCGCCGCCCACGGTGAGGATGTCGCCGCGCGAATCGGTATAATTATAAATCGCACGTATTGAATTCTGTACATTACTGTAGTTTCTCACGTCCAGGCCTGAGATCTTCATGTAGTTCGATTTATCGTACTGATCAAATGCGTATGCTATTTCAATTTCATGATTATCATTGATATCCCATTGGCCCTTCAGTCCGCCTGAATAGTCGCGATAGCGCTCAGGGGTATCTGTTATGCGGGGAATCTCACGGAAATAGTAACCTGCGCGTGCTGTGAATTTAAGACCCTCAAGCGGTGTAACTACCAGTTGATCCTTTACATTAAATGTTCGGTTGCCGTAAATCTGGGTGATGACACGTGTGATAGGATCAGGCGAACTATGCACATCGTATGTTTTGATGCTCGAATAGTTGCCGCTGAGAGAATTGGCCACTATTTTGTTGCGATATTGCAGATTAATGCCATAGCGCTGACTGTTGTGGCGGCCATAGCGGATATTTGCTCCCACATGCCATTTGTTTTTTGGCACCTTGGTTATAACGTTGATCACTCCACCCGCTGCATTGCTGCCATACAGCGCGCTCGAAGCCCCTCTCACTATCTCGATACGTTCTACTCCGCTCATGTTTATTCGGCCAAAGTCCACATCATCCATGGTTTCGCCCACAAGGCGCTCGCCATCAATGAGAAACAACACTCCCTGCCCACCGAAACCACCGTAGTTGAAGTGTACCTGCTGATTCATGGCGTATGAAAATTCAACGCCGGGAATTTCTTCCTGAAGAAGCTCCTCGATGTCTGTTGCATCAGATCGTTCAATCATCCGGGAGGTTATTAGAGTAGTCTGCACCGGGGTATTTTTCAACAATTTGGGCGCACGTACTCCGGTTACAACAACCTCATTGAGCACTTCGTCATATTCTGAAATGCTGTCGACTGCTGTAGCTGATGCTTCTGATACAGTAGTCGAAGCTGCTGATATAAAAGCAAGTAGTAAGCACTGTATCATATTGGATAGCGGTAGTTTATGGTAAGACAACACTTTGTTCCGGTCTGGCTCTGGTAATTAACCAGCTGCAATGCACCATACGAACCGTCTTTAAGCCTGATTATGAAAACATTGTCGTGCATGGCAAACGATGGCGGAATGGGAGGGATATCAACATCGAGCCACGATGACAGTACCGTATTTATCATTATGCCCTGATTGCCTATCAAACCCAGCAACATGCGCGACTGCTCGCACCACACGTCTGTTTCAGACCACGTATCTTCCTGAAAGATAAGAGCGTTGAGAAACGATTTGTCATGCGGTATCTCATCCAAATCCCTGAAACCGGTTTCGGCTACCGAAGCCCCGTTGGTACGTACATTATTGCGATGAACGGCTATACTCCACTTTTGCGGCTGTGGCTGTGGTGCTGTGGGATAGAATGAGCGAAATTCGTTAACAGATATACCGCTGCCGAAAACATCGTACCAATAGGTATAAATACCGTTGCGTGTATCGTTGTCAGAAATTTCTTGAGTGGGAATATCAAAAGTAGACCACAATACGCTGGGATTGAAATCGGAATTGGCAGCAGTGGAATCGGCCACCTCCTGCAAATCTATGTAATGCCATTTGTCCCACTCCGAAGCGTCAATATATAGCTGCCCGGCCACAGTTGTCACTTCTTCATCGGAGGGTTCATCGTAAACACCCGACAGAATACCTGAACACGACTGCATGACAAGCGCAGCAAGTATGACATGGAGCCAAGGAATAAATGATTTCAGCGATGTGGTCATCATCAATAAATATGGATTGGTTGCATAAGAAAGTTGTGCACGGGTAAGTACTATGGGCCTGCCCCGGCACAACTTCTCCCTAATTAAATACCGGAATTGTATACCGCTGTGTGCGGTTCTCTATTGTTTTGTGTGGTTTATTGACGAGTGCCGTCGTAAGTAGCGGCCAGAGGCAGTGGCATAGCTCCGAGCTTGAAGGGATTCTCCACGTGGATTCCGCCTTCGGTAAGGGTGATGAGGATGCTGCTTTCTCCGCCGAGTGCATAATCATTGTCAAAGACAGTTGCACCGCCATTTACGGCTTTGAAGTGCTGTACCAGACCGTCGTTGGCATACATGCGGTAGAAGCCGCCTTTTTCTTCATCGTAGGCAAGGCCTTGGATTGTAAGCTCACCCAGGGTGAGGTCGCCCATCATAGTGCCCTCGAGTGAATACGAAGGTATTGAGACAGTAAGTGTACCGTCTTCTGCTGCTGTGAGGGTATAGGTAAGTGAGGTAGAGTAATTATAAGCTCCGGCCACAGTGAGTGTTTGGGTTCCTGTATATACGCCTGCAAACTGATCGAGCACCGAAAGTTCCTCAAATGTCATTTCCTTGATTTTGCTTACCTCGATTGTTTGCTCTGTGCCGTCGTTCATTGTTATTTTAAGAACTTCAGTCTGTGCCGAGGCTACGCCGCAGGCAGCGATGAGTGTGAGGACCGGGAGTATATATTTTTTCATGAGCTATCTTGATTGAATTCTTATTTTACTATTTTTAATGACTGAGAAGGGGTGGAAACCACGTAAATACCTGCCGGTAAATCCTTAAGCGACAGTTCTTCATAACCCGAAAGGCACATACGGCCTGCAAGATCGTACACTTTGATGACAGATTCGGGCGCTTTGGCTGTGAAGTCGGTATACACAAGTACTGATGTCGCACCCTCGATATCAGTAACAGACGAGGTCTTTTCTACAAAAGTCATATTCTGAACAGCAGTGCGCGCATAGCTTGCTGTAGCACCATTGCAGGAAATAACCATCTCACCTCCATCCATTTTGATTACAGGGCGTTCGGCAAGCACGAAGCATGGCTGAGTCCCATCGTTTAGGGTAAGCTTCAAAGCCCATTCTGCATGCGCCGACAGAATTCCTGCCGTAATCAAAGCTACTGAGAGTAATAATTTTTTCATGTGATAATTAAATGATATTTATGACTGCAAAGTTACTAATAGTATTTCGATGTTTCAATCACATAAATATGCTAATTTTACACATAAATGTGTAAAAATACTTTTAATTTCTTAATTTCATACCCTGAAGTTAGTATAAGGGCATAAAAAAACGCTCCCATCAGGGAACGCGATACAGGTTTTTACACTAACGTGTGCGTACCAAGATGGTGACGCAATCACTTTTGCTCTGCTTCATGAAGATAAAGTTCTGCACGAGCGATACAGTAGTTTGCTGTACGATACAGCTTTGCGGCTTTTTTGAAAATGGTCTTCATAATTAGTAAGAATTAGTTTTTAGACTCTTTTAAAAAATAACACCGCAAAGGTACGAAATGTTTTTAAATTATATTATACAACATATAATATTTTTTTCAGGTTATACTCAAAAATACTGTGCAAGAGACTGCCTCGCTGCACAAAAAATGCCCGAGTCAAAGGGCGTCGACTCGGGCAGGTAACGGACCATCTTAAAAATTGGTTGAGGCTTTTTTCATGAAGCCAGTAAAATGCCGTTGTTTGACAGTAATAACGCTTCAAACTCAAAAAAGTTCTAAAACCACACTAAAAAATAGGCATCGAACTGTCAGTATAGACGTATTTTTCATCAAACTGCTGCTGTGTCATGGTGAGCATCACAATTCCCTGTACAAACATCACTATAGACCAGATGCCACAAGTGACAAAGCTGATGATTATAGTGAGTATGCCCGCTGTGACCTTGCCGAGATAGAAGTAGTGTATGCCCAGTCCTCCAAGGAAAATGGCAAGAAGAGCAGTACCTATACGATCTTTATCAGAGGGTTCATAAAAGTTGGGCGGACATGAATAGCCGGAGTTGAATGACGAAGCTCCCTGATACAATACATCGCGAAGTTCGGGCACATAACGGGCCTGCTGCCACTGCGCCATACCTGAACGCCATACATACGATTCGGGAGTAAGGCCGTATGCACTCAGCTGCGACTTATCCATCGGGCCATATTGCTGACCGTTATAGTTTATATACCACATATTTATATTATGTTTTCACTTTATTTCTGAAGCTGTTTTCAACAAGTTCTGTAATACTTCCGGCTCGTTGGTGGTGATGAAATCAGCACCGTGGTCTATGCACCATTGCATGTCGGCGGGATCGTTCACAGTCCACACATTCACTTTTAGCCCAAGTTTGTGACATTCATCAAACCACTCGGGGTGACGGCGCATAGTCCATAGCGAGTAGTCAATACCACTGCCTTTATAAAACTTTATCTGCTCGGGAATGAAGTCGCCTGTAAGATAATACACGGGGGTACCCTCAGGCACTTCCTTGCACAGTTGCACAAAGCCATTGCGCGAGAATGTAATGTAATCAATGCGGTCTTCGAGCTGATATTTATGAGCGAGCTCAAGAATACCCTTTATAGCCTTGGCCTCGCGCTCATTGCTCACATGGGGCTTCAGCTCGCAAATCAACCTCAGTCCGGGCAAATTGCGAGCCTGACGGAAATAGGCATCAAGCGTAGGGACATATTCACCGTTTTCAAGTTTCTGAGAAAGAACCTCACGGGCTGTTGCAGTCTCAATCACAATGTCGTTGATGCTTGAATCGTGATTAACTACAAGGCTGTCATCGCCTGTGATCCACACATCAAACTCAGAGCCGAAACATCCTACACTGTCGGCCTTTACAATGGCACGCAGCGAATTTTGAGCTGAGCCGTCGGTTTTCCAATAACCTCTGTGTGCTACCACCAAGGGCTCGGCAGCAAAAGCCAACGAACATAATCCCAGGCCGAATAATGCCGTATTTAATAATCTGATGAATTTCATAATCCGGAAAATATTTATTACCATGCAAATTTGGTTATAAAATTGGAGATTTCCGAATAATTTGACGATTATTTTCCACCAACACGTCATTTTTATAGGTAAGCATTGGAAAATAGTTTATATTATATGCGCCGACTTATGAACAGCAGATGATATAAACTATTTTTTCATTGATTACTTAAAACATAAGATTTGTGAGCTTGTTATAATAATGATACAAATATGTCTTTATTATGAAAAAGCTTGTTATCCTTTCAATGATTATCGCGGGCGCACTGGCTGTGTCAGCGAGTGTGAATATACCGTTTACCGAAATAACGTATAATGCCCGTTACCATATAGGTCTGATCGATGTATCTATAGGCAAAGGCGTGGTGACTGTGAACTCAGACGGCGAAAACTTTGAAGGCACTCTCAACGGTAAAAGTATACCGTGGGAGGGCAAAATATTCTGCATAAGCGATACACTGCGTGCACGGATGAGCCCGGCAAGCGAGTATAGCCCTGAGACTGTGGAATATATCAACGGATGGTATCGCAAACCAAGTGCCAAGGATTACGGAAGCTCTGATTATAATCCCAATAATCCTGAAGCGTTCAAAAACATTCACGGCCAAGGATCTCTTGACGCAAGCGACAATACTATGGAAGCGGTGACAATCACAGCAGATATGCTGGGACTGTTCTACTACGCCCGTCAAATTAATTTCCCCGAACTTAGAGAAGGGCAAACGATAACGATTCCTATTGAGACACCCGACGGCCCCGAAAAGGTTAGAATCACATATAAAGGCCGGTCGTCAATTGACATAGACGGACGTGATTTCGATACTTTTGCCACCGTATTCGAATACTCTTACCACGGTGAAATGAGCGGATATGAAGTGGCTATGGATATTGATGCCGATACCGGAATTCCGGTAAAATTCTCATCAGAACTACCCATAGGGCATGTGGAAATGACTTATTCAATGTAATTTAAAGTGTAATTAAGTTAATAATGATTGGATTTTTTTGCCGTTTTGTCAAATTTTCAATAATTTTACGGTTCAAAAATCCAATCACAACATGAAGATCAACAAACTGCTGTGTGGTATTGCCGTTATTTCGGCATTAGCATTTAATAATATTACAGTCAGAGCCGAAAGAGCCGGCATTGACAACATCAGCTCGCATGAGGCTGCCGGCAGCTATTACAATTACCCTTATCAGGACGAAACACCTCCTGCGCAGACCCCGGTTCCCGCAGGCTATGAGCCTTTCCATCTTGAGCACTACGGCCGTCATGGCAGCCGTTGGCATATAGGCTACAGCGATTTTGACAAATCATACGATTTTTTGAATATGGCTCACCAACAACATAAGCTCACGCCACTTGGTGAGCGCACATTTGCCGTTGTTTCAAAAATTCGTGATGACGCCCGACAAGGCCGCTCTGGAGAACTAAGCGACATAGGCGCACGCCAACATCAGGCCATAGGCAAACGCATGGTAGAAAATTTCCCTGAAATTTTCAATTCCAAGACCTATATAGACGCACGCTCAACGGTAGTAATCCGCTCTATATTGTCTATGTTCAATGCTCTCGATGCTATTCGCTCTGAGGTACCTGATCTGCACATAAAGACCGACGCAAGCGCGGCCGATATGTATTATATGAACTATGACGACCCCGAGGCAAAGGCATTGCGACTGCATGCCGACACTACTGCCCTCAGGCAATTCAACCTTGCCCACACCTGTAAGCCCGATTACCTGAAAACCTTATTCAATGACTCGGTGTGGGCTGCCGATTCAGTAGGAAGCGAGCTTTACAAACCTCTGATCAAAGTTTTGCTCAACACTCAAAGCCATTCAGACCAACCGTGGCTCGTAGACTCGGTATTCTCACCTGAAGAAATCAAATGCTATTGGTTACAGCGCAATGCCCTATGGTCAACCCGCGGCGGTAACTCTAAAATCACCTATAACAGAATGCCTTTCTCACAAGCCAATCTGTTGAATAATATAATAGCGAGCGCTGATTCCACTCTTACCTCCTCCACTCCAAGCGCCAATCTGCGTTACGGTCACGACACCGTTGTGCTGCCGCTGGCCGTACTTATGGAACTTGACAACTTCGGAGAAGAAATTAACGACCTCGAGCAGCTGGCTCAACGTGGTTGGCATGACTATCTGATGGTTCCAATGGCCGGCAACATACAGATGATTTTCTACCGTAAAAACGGTTCTTCATCGCCCGATGATGTGCTGGTAAAAGTATTGTTGAACGAACGTGAGGCGACACTACCCGTAGACAGCGACCTCAAACCATATTACCGTTGGAGCGATGTAAGAGACTATTACTTAAAGAAAATCGCTCCATACATCTCTACCAATAATTATCAGTAATGAGCCGGTTTATAAGCAAAAAATACCTGCTTCCGTTTGTGTTGATCACCTCACTATTCTTTATGTGGGGTTTTGCGCGCGCTGTTCTCGATGTGCTCAACAAACATTTTCAGGAAGTACTGCAAATATCCATCACCCAATCCACCCTTATCCAGGCTACAACTTATCTGGGCTACTTTCTTATGGCGCTTCCGGCCGGGCTGTTCATCACCCGTTGGGGTTACCGCAAAGGTGTAGTGCTTGGACTGGTACTCTTTGGAGCAGGCTCTCTTATTTTCATTCCGGGCGAGATGATGATGTCGTTCGGTGTATTTCTTACAGCACTGTTTATAATAGGCTGCGGCCTTGTGGTTCTGGAAACAGCAGCTAATCCATATATATCTGAACTTGGAGAACGCGACACAGCCGCCAGCCGCCTGAATATGGCTCAATCTTTCAATGGTCTTGGCTGCATACTGGCTCCGATGATAGTTGGCGGATTCCTTTTCTCAAGCTCCGAGGCATCCGTAGCCCTGCCCTACACCATCATGGGTGTGTGCGTGCTTATTGTGGCTATGTTGTTTACCCGGGTGCAACTTCCCGAAATCACCGACAGCATCGCTCAACCTGACGACCGGGCCGATGCCGACCCCGGCGTATGCGCCACTATACGCAGACTGTGGGCCACAAAAAGTTTCCGCATGGGCGTATTGGCACTGCTATGCTATGAAATAGCTGAAATCTCAATCAACAGCCTGTTTATCAATTATGTGACATCTGACGGCTGGATGGACAAAGCCACAGCATCGCAGGCTCTGTCAATCGGCGCGCTCGGGCTGTTTATGCTCGCCCGCATCTCAGGCAGCTGGCTTATGAGCCGCGTATCGGCTGTTAAGGTTCTCGCTTTTTGCGGTATATTTGCTGTTGCCGGTGCAGTGGCGGTCGTTCTTGATATGGGGGCTGTATCAAGGGGCGGATTGTTTGCCTGCTACGCTTTTGAAGCAATCATGTTCCCCACCATATTTGCCATAACAATCTCAGGCATACCACGCAGAGACGTTAAAATAGCATCATCATTCCTTATGATGACTCCTATAGGGGGCGCCATAGGCACGTTTATGATGGGCTATATTGCCGACATCACTTCAATGTCGACAGCCTTCATCGTGCCTGCTTGCGGCTACCTGTTTGTTCTTATCTATTCATTATTTTTAGAGACCTTTAATAAAAAATGACCACAACCGATAACTCTGATTGTAAACCCGTATCTGCGGCAGCTGACATCTGCTGCATTGGCCATATCACACTCGACAAGGTAATCACACCGCAATTTGAGGCCCACATGCCCGGCGGTACAGCATATTATTTCGCCAAAGCTCTCCAGAACCTCGAAAACAGCAATTTCAAACTCGTTACCTCTCTGGGCGAAACCGAGCTTGCAACGGTTGATGAACTGCGCTCGGCCGGAATAAACATAGAAGTTATCCCCAGCCGCAAATCGGTTTACTTCGAAAATAAATACGGTCACGATATGAACGACCGCAGCCAGCGTGTTCTGGCCAAGGCCGACCCTTTCACGGTGGAAAAACTCAGGAACGTAAATGCACACATCTTCCACCTCGGCACCCTGCTTGCCGATGACTTCGGCCTTGACGTGATAAAAGACCTGTCGAAGCGCGGTATGGTTGCGATAGACGTGCAGGGCTATCTGCGCAAAGTGGAGGGCGAACAAGTGGTAGCCGTGGACTATAAAGACAAACTCGAAGCACTTCCTTATATAACTGTACTGAAAGCAAACGAAAAAGAGATGGAAGTACTCACCGGATGCACCGATCCGCACGTAGCTGCCCGCCTGCTTGCTGACTGGGGGTGCAAGGAAGTAATTCTCACCCTTGGCGACAGGGGTTCATTAATATATGCCGGAGGACAATTTTACGAAATCCCGGCTATTGAGCCTGAGGCTCTCGTTGATGCCACAGGATGTGGAGATACATACATGGCCGGATATTTCTACAAACGCAGCCACGGAGCCGGCTATCGCGAAGCCGGTACTTTCGCATCGGCAATGTGCTCGATAAAACTCGCCTGCAAAGGTCCGTTCAACGGCACTGAAAAGGATGTGGATGCCATGATTGAAAAGTCAATTACAAAATAATTTATATATGTATAAGTTTCTAAGGGCAAGCATGCTTGCAATTGCCCTGCTCTCTTCCCTCAACAGTTTTGCCTTGGACGGCGCATGGCGCGGTAAACTCGATGTCAACTCAGTTAAGCTGCCACTTGTATTCAACTTCGCCACCACTCAGAGCGGGAACACCTCCTGTACCCTCGACTCACCCATGCAAGGTGCCAAAGGGTTGAAAGCTGTGGTACTCTATTGCGACAACGACAGTGTAGCACTCGAAATAAGAAGTATCAGAGCCTCATATACAGGCAAGATTGCAAACGGCAAGATCAAAGGCACCCTCAAGCAGAACGGTTATACGCTGCCGCTCGACTTAACTCCAGAAAAGTCAATAGGCGAGCGTCGGCCCCAGACTCCACGTGCGCCTTTCCCTTACCGCTCCACCGACACCACTTTCACTGCTGAAGACGGCACTCTAATGGCCGGTACACTCGTAATCCCTGACAAAATAGCCAAAGGTTCGCCGGCTGTAGTGATGGTTACCGGTAGCGGCCCGCAGAATCGCGATGAAGAACTGTTTGAACACAAGCCGTTTGCAGTGATTGCCGACGCTCTCGCACGCCAAGGCATCATATCATTCCGATACGACGACCGCGGTACAGCCAAGTCGCAGGGTGACTTCAAGACAGCCGACTTCGACACATTCAAGTCTGACGCCAAAGCGGCAGTGCGCTTTGTAAAGTCAATTAAAGGAATCGGACGAACCGGCATCCTCGGACACTCAGAGGGCGGCACTATAGCCTTGCTGCTCGCATCTGAAAAAGTTCCTGATTTTGCAGTAAGCCTTGCGGCTGCCACCGTTGACGGCAAAGACATCATCATGTGTCAAAACGAGCTGGCACTCGGCAAGCTCAACCTCAGCAACACGCAGAAAAGCGATGCACTCAAGCTCCTCTCAATTACATTCGACGACATTATTGCCGGTTCAAATCCGTCTGAAATACCCATAGACAAGTATATTTCAGACAACAGTCTCGACATTCCGCCGTATTTACTTACCTCGATGCGCCAAAGCATAGCTGCCGGCTCAAACAGTCATTTCAGATCGCTGCTGTCGCTGAAACCGGCCGGCTCTATCCGCAAAATCAAGCGCCCCGTATTTGCCCTGAACGGCAGCCTTGACACTCAGGTAAACAGCACCGACAACCTGGCAGTCATCAAAAAGAACATGCCCAAGGCAGTAACAAAGGAATATCCAGGTCTGAACCACCTGTTTCAGCATGCCACCACCGGCGAAATCACCGAATATGCAGATATTACCGAAACCATCTCTCCTGAGGTATTAGCCGATATCTGCTCATTTATAAAATGTATTGTACACAATTGACGTAGAGAAGTTTTTCATTCCTTTCAATTTTAGATTTTGCTAAATTTGCTAAATTTCAGCAATTCTTTTGGTGGAACAAGAAAAAATGTGTATATTTGCACTGACAGTTTCCACCACGCCTCTTGCTAATGCGTACCAGGGTGGAACTTTTGCTTTTTATACGGTATGGATTACACCAAACAACCATTAGATTATCCGCAGATTATCACAATGCTCAAACAACGCAACTTGTTGATTGACAACGAGGCTTTCGCATTGGAGCAATTAATGATAATAAGTTATTTCCGTCTGGCAAACTATCTGCGTCCTATGGAGCAGGACAAGACTACTCATGTTTTCAAACCTAACAGTCTTTTTGAAAATGCCATAGATCTCTATTACTTTGACAAGAAACTCCGGGCTTTGTTATTCACTGCCATTCAAAGTTTCGAGGTTGCACTACGCTCAAAACTGATACATCACTGCTCTCTTAAATACGGTGCTTTCTGGATTATTGACCGTGGGAAGTTTGATGATAAAAAGATTTTTTCAGACTGCGTAATTCGAATACAGCAGGAAGTTCTTCGCTCTAAAGAGGACTTTATAAAAGA
The DNA here is from genome assembly GCA_910586975.1 of uncultured Muribaculaceae bacterium. GTDB lineage: Bacteria > Bacteroidota > Bacteroidia > Bacteroidales > Muribaculaceae > CAG-873. The sequence goes on from CAJUKX010000004.1 coordinate 61,947, forward strand.
GCATTTTGCAAAATACGACACACCTATACTCCCTCCGGCATGGAAAACATTGGAAGTAGTTTCGTTCGGAACCTTGTCACGTATTCTTTGCAATCTGTCAGACAATCCCTTGAAAAAGAAGATCGCGCGGGAGTTCAATCTGCCGCAGCACAAGTATTTAGAAAGCTGGTGCAAGAGTGTTGTTGCTCTCAGAAATAATCTTGCCCACCACTCGAGAACATGGAATAGAATTTATCCCATTCAACCACAACTTCCCCAATCTCTACACGGTGATTGGATTGACACCTCAGGTATTCAAAACAATAAATTGTATGCCCAATTATGCTGTCTCGCATATTTGCAAGACTCCATTCATCCGAATAATGATTTCAAACATCAACTGAAACATCTTATCGCATCTTACCCGAATGTTGACGTGACTGCCATGGGATTTCCCAACGACTGGAATAATCAACCTCTTTGGAAGATTTGAGATACTCAAATAGGTGAATCCCATAGAGTCCTTACTCTCAGCTCTGTAATAAAAGAATACGGTGAAAGAGAATTTTGCTGCTCATTTATACGTAATCTGTAATATTTCTTATTAATTTTCGGGTATTTTTTCGTAACTTTGCAGCCGAAAATCCAATAGCGTATGCAAAATATTCGTAACATCGCCATCATCGCTCACGTCGACCACGGTAAAACCACTCTTGTCGACAAAATGCTCTTAGCCGGACACCTTTTCCGCGACAATCAGTCAACCGGCGAATTAATTCTCGACAACAACGACCTTGAACGTGAACGAGGCATAACAATCCTCTCCAAGAACGTTTCAATCAATTATAAGGACACAAAAATCAATATCATCGACACTCCGGGACACGCCGACTTCGGCGGCGAGGTTGAGCGAGTGCTCAATATGGCCGATGGCTGCATACTGCTTGTCGATGCCTTTGAAGGTCCTATGCCCCAGACACGATTCGTGCTTCAGAAGGCTCTGCAAATCGGCTTGAAACCCGTTGTTGTGATCAACAAGGTCGATAAGCCCAACTGCCGCCCCTCAGAGGTGCAGGACATGGTGTTTGACCTCATGTTCTCGCTTGATGCAACTGAAGACCAACTCGACTTCCCCACCATCTTCGGCTCGGCCAAGAACGGCTGGATGAGCACCGACTGGGAAAAACCCACCGACAACATCCTGCCCCTGCTCGATGCGATCATAGAGCATATCCCCGCTCCCACAACCCACGAGGGCGATGCCCAGATGCTCATCACATCGCTCGACTTCTCGAGCTACGTAGGCCGTATAGCCATAGGCCGTGTGCACCGCGGTACACTGCGCGAAGGCATGGATATAGCACTTTGCCGCAAGGATGGCTCTGTGTCGAAACAGCGCATCAAGGAATTGCACACATTCGAAGGTATGGGTCGCAAGAAAGTGAGCGAGGTGTCAAGCGGTGATATCTGCGCAATAGTAGGTATCGAAGGCTTTGAAATCGGCGACACAGTGGCCGACGCAGCCAATCCCGAACCTCTGCCCCGCATCGCCATCGACGAACCCACCATGTCGATGACTTTCACTATCAACGACTCGCCCTTCTTCGGCCGCGACGGTAAGTTTGTAACCTCGCGCCACATAGGCGACCGTCTCACCAAGGAACTCGACCGCAATCTGGCGCTACGTGTGGTGAAAGATGCCCATCAGGACGTATGGACAGTATTTGGTCGCGGCGTGCTCCACCTCTCCGTGCTCATCGAGACCATGCGCCGCGAGGGTTACGAGCTTCAGGTAGGCCAACCCCAGGTTATAGTAAAGGAAATCGACGGAGTGAAATGCGAGCCCGTAGAGCTTATGACCATCAACGTAACCGAGGAATATTCATCGAAAATCATCGACATGGTTACACGCCGCAAAGGCGAAATGGTGTCGATGACAGCACAGGGCGACCGCGTGCACATGGAATTCAACATACCCTCGCGCGGTATCATAGGTCTGCGCACCAATGTGCTCACCGCATCGGCCGGCGAAGCCATCATGGCCCATCGCTTCCTTGAATACCAACCCTGGAAGGGCGATATCGAGCGCCGTACCAACGGATCGCTCATCGCAATGGAAGGCGGCACTGCATTTGCCTACGCCATCGACAAGCTGCAAGACCGCGGACGATTCTTCATTTTCCCGCAGGAAGAAGTATATGCCGGACAGGTTGTGGGCGAAAATGCCAAGGACAACGACATAGTTGTAAATGTAACAAAGTCAAAGAAGCTCACCAACATGCGTGCTTCAGGCGCCGACGACAAGGCCCGTATTGTGCCGCCGGTAGTATTCAGCCTTGAAGAGGCCCTCGAATACATCAAGGAGGACGAATATGTAGAAGTGACACCCTCGCACATGCGTATGCGCAAAATCATCCTCGACGAGCTTGAGCGCAAACGTGCTAACCGCTGATAATGACACCATTTTCTCTAAATATTAAAGGCACACTGCATGAGTATTCCCATCCGTTGGTGATGGGAGTGCTCAATGCCACGCCCGACTCGTTCTACAGCGCATCGCGCGCTGCAACCGAGGCAGAAGTAGCTGCCGCCGCTGCCCGCCTGGCCGCTGCAGGAGCAGATATAATTGACGTAGGTGCTTATTCAAGCCGACCCGGTGCCGGAGATGTACCGGAGGAAGTTGAACTCGAAAGGCTTGCACATGCACTGCCCGCAGTGGTTGCAGCCGCGCCGGGATGCTTGATTTCGGTTGACACTTTCCGTGCCCGCGTAGCCCGTGAAGCCGTTGAGAAATATGGCGCACACATAATCAACGACATATCCGGCGGAAATCTCGATAGCGAGATGTTTGAAACCGTGGCTCAACTGGGAGTGCCTTACGTACTTAGCCACATGCGCGGTTCTGTTGCCGACATGATGGAATACACCACATACGAGGACGTTACCCGCGACGTACTTTCAGAACTCGGCGACCGTCTGCAGGAGCTTGCTCTGATGGGAGTGAACGATGTGATCGTTGACCCCGGATTCGGATTCAGCAAAACACTTGAGCAGAACTATGAATTGCTGGCAAACCTGAAGCTGCTGCAGCTCTTCCACCGCCCCATACTCGTAGGATTCTCGCGCAAGTCGATGATTACCAAACTGCTCGGCACCACTCCCGACAAGGCTTTGAACGGTACCTCGGTACTCAATACACTTGCGCTCGATCGCGGTGCCGCCATACTGCGTGTACACGATGCTGCCGAAGCTCGCGAGTGTATACGCATCTACGAAGCCCTTGCCTCAAAAAAGAGTCTCTAAGAGTTTGTTTACTTTTAACTCGCGTTAAGGCTGAGAGAGAGTATTTTTTGAATGATTTTCGCAAGTTGAAGAAGGAGCATAGCGAGCTATGCGACTGATGAAACTTGGCGGAAAGCATCAAAAAAGATCTCAGAATTAATGCGAAACACTAAAATAAATACATTCCTTTAATTATAATTCTAATCGTGTGTTAAAAGTAAACACACTCTAATACTATCAAATTTCTTTCTAAAACTCTCCTGCCATGCCTGCTTTCGGAATCAAGGATATAATAGACATTATACTCGTAGCCCTGCTCCTCTACTACATCTACAGATTGATGAAGGAATCGGGCACCATCAACATCTTCTACGGTGTAATGGCCTTTATTGTAGTATGGATAGTGGCCTCGGAGATATTTGCAATGAGGCTTATCGGAACCATACTCGATAAGTTCATGAGCATAGGTATGCTTATCCTTGTGATTCTGTTTCAGGACCAGATTAAACGGTTTCTCGTTGAGCTGGGTTCGCATCACCGTTGGCAATTCCTCGCCAAGATATTCCACCACCACAAGGACGGCGAACTGCCACATACGGCATGGGTAATGCCCGTGGTATACGCATGTATGAACATGTCTAAGACCAAGACCGGAGCATTGATAGTCATAGAACAGTCCATACCTCTTGACAATTACGAGAAAACAGGCGATATAATCAATGCCAGCATAAATTCGCGCCTTATTGAGAATATATTCTTCAAGAACTCACCTCTGCACGACGGTGCGCTGATCATAGCACACGGGCGCTTGGTATCGGCCGGATGCATCCTGCCCGTGAGCCACGATACCGATGTACCGCGCTACATGGGTCTGCGCCACCGCTCGGCATTAGGCATAGCTCAAGCCACCGATGCTGTGGCTGTTGTGGTGTCTGAAGAGACCGGTAACATTTCTATCGCACACCGCGGACGCATCACCACCCGCCTCACCTCAACCGAGCTCGAACATCGCCTGAATGCCATAGCGATGATGCCTAAAAAATAAGAGCTTGTTAAAAAACAAGCCCTGAGTAATCTGTAATCTGTTTACATTATCACTTTGACGCAGCAGGACGCGGTATACCGCCTTGCGGCATCGTGCAGTCATGTTCTGTATACGTTTGGCCGTGTCGGGATGCGATGAAAACATCTTCTGCACAATGCTCTGCGATGAGTTGCCTTCAAGCCCCTGCATCTTTTCAAATGCCATCACCATACCCCACGGATTAAGCCCGTTCTGCACCAGGAAGTCATAACCGCAGTCATCAGCTTCGGTTTCCTGTTTCTGGGAGTAACGCGCATTGAGCAATGACTCGCCAAGCTGAGTGAGCTGAGAGTCGGTAAGGGCCGCCACCCGGCCGTCGGTCGAGGCGATTATATCTTTGAGCGCACCGCCCAACAGCTCGTTTTTAAAGGCATTCTTGGAATGTCGTTTCACCACATGGCCTATTTCATGGCCGATAATGCCCATCAGCTCATTATCGTCCATCATATCCATCAGAGCCGAGAATACGCGCACACTGCCATCGGGGCATGCAAAAGCATTTATGTCCTTCACATCATATACCTTGAAATTCAATGGAATACCGTCGGCATCAGATATACCCTTGGTAAGACGCCGCAAGCGTTGTGTGTACTTGCTGTCCTCGGGCAGCACGGTATTGTTCTTATCCATCTGTTCAACTGACTCCTTTACATAGGCGGCCATCTGCTCGTCAGAAAGCGTGAAGGCCTGGGCCGTCTTGAACAATGCCCCAAGCGCACGCGCGAGGTTGAACTGCGCATCGGCCTGAACCGAAGATCCCAGTAAGAGGACAAATATTAAAATTCTGAATGCGACCTTTTTCATTTTTTTCTAAAAATTTGTAATTTTGAATCCACAAATTTACAATTATTTACAATAATGGCAAAATTTAAGAAAATTACACCAATTGTTATCATAGTAATCGTGAGCATGCTTCTGATAACCGCGGCATGGTCACTTCACGACCGCACTCTCGTAACACCCTTGTTCCCAATAGGATGCGGCGTGGCATTAGGATTGGCCTCGGGCCTGTGGTTATGGAAACTGAGCCGATACCTCACCGATTGCAGCAAAAGGCTCCCTAATTTGATATGCCATACTATATTATTTACAATTTTGTTTACGGCATTGTTCTACATCTTAAATTACACCTGCGCCAACCGGGGCGCCTCGTACACCGAAACTGTAACAATCACTGCCAAACAAACCTCAGTACACTATCACAGTCGCCGCGTAGGCCGCAACCGTTACACCAGGGGCGAACCATACAATGTATATAATATAAAAATACAGTTCAAGGATTCTACGGAGCGCAGCTTCAGAGTGCCTTTGAGCAAGTACAATAAATACCGCAACGGCGCTGATATTGAGCTTTCAATGGCCAAGGGCCTGTTCGGCGCTCCGGTCATAATTGACATTTTGTAAATGGCGTAAATGGCATAAACATATTCATTTTGTCTTAATTATGTCATTTTTACAAATTTTTATATGTATATCTTTATTTAATATGTATCTTTGCCACTTGGAAATAAACACACCTATCATTAATCACAAAACATGAACAAAATCTTTACTCTGATTCCGGCTTTGGCCATGGTAGTGAATGTTATGGGAGCCGAAACAGCCTTCACGGCAGACTTTTCGACTGCTGATGAAGCGAGTGTGGCAGATTGGACCATTATTGATGCCAATGCCGACAAAAGTACTTGGAAATTTGACTCCTCAGCCGAGCCGAGCCACATTTTCTACAGTTACAACAGCAACAATGCCGCCGACGACTGGTTGATATCTCCGGCAATCAGCATACCTGCCGACGGTACCTATGTACTGCGAATCGAATACAAAGGCAGCTCGTATGGCGAAGCGTTTGAGGTTTTCACCGGCAGCGAAGCCAAGGTTGAGTCCATGACCAACAAGATTGCATCTTATGAAGACGTGAAAGACGTTATCGCCGGCGACCTTGTATTTATTGATGCCAAAGCCGGCAATATGCACATCGGCTTCCATGCTACAACTCCCGCCGACAAGTTCCGCCTCTATCTCATCTCTGTGACACTGATGAAGGCCGACAATCCCGTTGACCTTGCTCTTACAGCCATCACATCGCCCACTGACGGCGAAGGTCTCGGTCAGGAAACCGTCACTGTCGAAATCGAGAACAAGGGCCGCGTGGACGTATCCTCGTATGATGTGGCTTACAAGCTCAACGACGGCACAGCAGTTGTGGAACATGTCACCACTCCCATAGCCGTAGGCGCCAAGGCTACATACTCATTCAACACCAAGGCCGACCTCTCGCGCGGCCACTTCACACACAAGATTGAAGCCTACACCATCCATCCCGATGATATCAACCCCGCAAACGACTCGTTCTCTGCCAAAGTGCGCCACGTAGCTCCGGCTACAGTGCCCTACTTCACCGGTTTTGAACCCGATGAGGACACCGACGGCATCACTTTCCTGAATCTCAATAACGACGAAGGCGACTGGGACATAAATATTGATAGTGGATGGCTTGGCAGCTTTGCCCGCACCGGCTATGGCAGCCTTATCTATAACTACGACAAAGAAAACAACGCCGACGACTGGGCCATACTCGAACCCATACAGATGACCCCGGGCCACTATGCTGTCAAGTTCTGGTATTCAGCCACTGCCAACCACCCCGAGCGCATGCGCCTGTGCTATGGCAATGCCCCCACTCCCGAGGCCATGACCAACGTCGTAGTTGAGTATAACCCCATGACCAACGACTCTTATCTCGAATCGGTAAACATCATCGAGCTAAAAGAAGAAGGCAACATATACTTCGGCTTCTACGCATTCAGCGACAAAAACGAAAACTGGATCTGCATCGACGACTTCTCGGTAACAAAAGTAGATGCCAACAACTTCGACATCATCGTAAGCCGTCCGTCAAACCCCATGAGCTACATGATGGATAAAAACTCACGCGACCTCGCATTCACAGTTTTCAATGCCGGCATCGTTGACAAAGATATTGACTTCGAAGTATCTGTAGACGGCAATGTAATCAGCACATTCACGATGAATATCCCGGCACAGAAGGCCACACCCATCGTACGCGAATCACTCTTTACATCGCTTGCTACCGGCACACACACCATACGCATCGAAGCTAAAAACGAAGGCGATACCGATCCGAGCAATAATGTATCCGAGTTCAAATGCGTCATGCTCCCTGCTCCGGTAGCATTCTGGGACTTTGAAGACGGACAGCTTCCCACCGACATCACCATGCGTGTGGAAGACAGCGCCGAAAATCATCCCAATGCCGGCGATGAATTCAACGAAGACGGCTTCGGCATCTTCAACCTCCAGCACTACCTGCTCGGCACTCGCGCCCTTGCCATCAACACATGGTTTACCGATCCTTCCAAGACAGCCGACCGCTGGGTTGTGCTGCCCCGCATGAAGGTTACCGGCGACGCCCACTTTGCCATGTCGGCCGTTTCGTACGGAGGTGGCAACGGTACGGACAGATTCGACATCAGGGTGTCTACAAGCGACGACAAGTGGTACAGCTACTCTACCGTACTCAGCGTATCAGATGTACAGAAGTCAGTAAACAACTTCGGTATAGACCTGAGCGAATACAAGGATAAGGACATCTATATCGCCGTACAGTGCAAGAGCTACGACACCGAAGCCCTCATCCTCGATAACCTTGGCGTATACGGAAGCATCGAACCCTCAAGCACCCAGGGTATCGACGACATCGAAACTTCAACCGAACCCGAGACAGTTGAATATTACAACCTCTCAGGTATTCGTCTGGCACAGCCTTGCGAAGGACTCAATATAGTAGTACGCAAACAGGGCGGCAAGACCATCGTTACCAAAGAAATGATCAGCAAATAATCTGATTATCATAACAATCAAGCAGCCGATAAACACCTTGTATTTGGTGTTTATCGGCTGCCCTGTTTTTAATTCTGCCGAATTATTTAATCCGGCTGTATGTACTTCTTGCCGTTTTGGATGTAGATTTGTCCCTTGGCGGGATTTTCTATTCTGCGGCCTGTAATGTCATACTTTGCTCCGTCGGCTTGTGGTACGTCGACAGTTATATCAATTGCGCCGGAGGTGGGGAAGCTGTCGGTCTCGATGATGTTGGTGAACATACTCCAGCCTGTTGCGTTCCTATATGCATCGGCTGTGCCGACAGGTACATATAGCGGTACATCTTTCTGTGAATCTTCGAATGCCGTACTTTGTACCGGCGGAATTACTGCCTTACAGTATATCCGTTCAAACTTTGAATTGCCGTAAAAGCTGTTGTTTCCCATTGAGCAAAGGGTTGACGGCAGAACCAACTGTTTCAAGGAAGAATTCATGAAAGCTTCATCCCCAATTTCAGACAGTCCTTCCTCCAGATATAAATTCTCAAGAGCGTAAAGGCCTTTAAACGCATCTCTTCCAATAGTTGTAACAGAACACGGAATTCTCAGCTCTGATATTGAAATACCTTGATAAAGGAATCTTTCGGGGATATTTGTTATTCCATCGGAAATATATACATCTGTCAGCTCAAAACAACTGGAGAATATTCCCATACCTGTTAAATTGCAGTTTCCGGGTACAAACAATTTCTTTAATCGCGAACCTGTAAAAGCCATAAGCTCTATGGATTTCAGTGATTCGGGCAGATTGATTTCTGTCAGGGCACATTGATAGAATGAGCTGACTTTAATACTTTCCAAGGATTCGGGTAATATTACATTCTTCAGCGAATGGCAGCCATAGAAACAATAAGGCTCTATTGTTTTGATACCGATTGGTAATATAAGAGGATCGGTTTTCAATTTTCCACAAAACGCGAAAGCAGATTCCTTGATTCTCGTTAAAGATGAGGGTATGGTTATTTGCTCTAAGCCTGCGGCCCAGTAAAATGCTCCTTCGCCTATTTCTTCGAGGTCATCAGGCAGAACAATCTCTTTTAATTCAATTATATATGTATATATACCAATATGTTGTTCTTTTGAATCATAAAATGCTATATCAGGTAGTCTTTTACCTTCTATGTCGGCATCTTGCAGATTCAGATAAGAAACATATCCGTAAAATGTGGATTTCCACATTGTCTTTATATCATCGTCATTTACCGGGCCGTTAATATACAAAGAGTCAACCCTTTCTATATCATCGCCCAAAGCAGCTTCCAACGTGCCCGCTTCACTGAGCGTTATGTGCATGGTCTTTAACTCCACCGAGTCACCACGCGAAGCCCGCGGATGCCTGCGTACCTCCATACGCTGTTCTTCTTTGAGAAAATCAGCAATACCATCCGAAGCCATGAGCTGCAGTGCTACAAACATACAGCATAAAAGTGTAATGATTTTATTCATGGTTCTGTTTTTTATGTATGGAGCGTTTTTGGAACGCTCCATACAGGTTATTTAATCGTGTTTATTTGACTTGGAATTTTTTGTTGTCAACAACCTCTTCGTCCCGGATATATACAACTGAGTATAATCCCTTAGTATAATCGGAAGTGTCAAAAGTTATCAACTTTTGATCGTTGTCAAGTAAAATAGTTTCTTTTATCTTACCATCAATCAAAGATACGACTTCCAAGCGACCTTGATTAGACGGGCTGAGATGAAGCTCTACTGTTGTATGCTTCCCGTCAGACGATACGGATTTGATACCTGAATGATATTCAATATCCACGCTGTCATATTTTATATCACCGTCTGCTGAATGAACTAAAAGGCTGTATTTGTTATTGCCATCTTTAGGTTCTACGCTTATCGTATTAGCATTTCCGATAGTAAAACCATTTTCATCCATCCATGTTAAATCTGAGCCATCGTCTATAGTGGAATTAAGTTTGATTTTAGTGCTGTCTTTATCAATTACAATAATTCCCGGATCAAGTGTAAGTCTTGGTGTTTTAACTATAAAAGTTTCACCTCCCAAGATTTTGCCATTTTCATCTCGTTGAATCAAATCAAGCGTGTATTCATCATTTGGGAATACAAAATTCTTAAAATTGAATTTTAAAGACACTACGTCAAACTCACCTTTTTTGAGACGTATTTTTTTAATTTTATTATTTTGAGTTTGGAGAAGAAGTTTGGGTGTAGTTGAATTAAGAGAAATGGATTTTAGTATATTTTCGCCTTCAAAGCCACCTTCTTCCCATGCGGCATAAACCTTTGGACTCATTTCCATTTCAACGGCAGCGTATGAAAAGATTGAGTTATCTTGTTCGGTAAGAGGTCTGAGTTCAAGAGAATAGTCTTGAGTTTTATCGGAGATGTTCCTTATATAGACATTAGTTCCTTTTGAAAGATTTTCTTTATAAATGATGCTGACATTTTTTTGAGCCTGATCATTATTTATTCTTTCATCAAAATACGTCTTTCCTTCAACATATGTTTCATCATAAGGAGTGCTTAATATCTTAGTCTTTAGACAGTAATGGTGCCAATTATCTTTGTCTTCAATTTCCATTTTAGGCAATGGCCAAGGAACACTTACGATACATGAATCGCCAGCTTTTAATGCCGGTATGCAACACGGTTCCAAATGCCCACCGGTAACTTTATTGTTGGATGTTTCTCGCCCTTTCCATGCCGCATCTGTAAATGCAGTTGAGGCCTCAGCCCAATACACATGAAGCCATTGAAATCCCTCTGGAGCGTCCATCTTGCCTCGGTTATGAATTTTTACATAAACCATTGCGGCAAAATGGTCAGGTGAATAATATGGATTTTCATGCTCTTCTATACTGTCGGCTTTGTTTCTGACCCATATTGCGGGACTTTTCCAATATTCGTCAGTTGTATGATTGGGTTCTTTGCCTGTATCTTCAGGATTATCCTTAATCAAGAAGTCTATAGCCGGAGCAAGGTGATTGAATGCAAGATCCTCTCCAATTGAAATAGGATTGGATTTGTATTGAGGATGTTCTTGTTTCATACGATCGTTAGCTTTTGCATAAGCGAAAGCTTCTTCCATGGTTACTCGGTCGTTATCATCGGTGTCAGCGTCAACAAGTACACCTTTATGGTTTGCACCATTTACAGCGCATGTCCAATGGTATACAAATTCATCAAATGGGATGTCAGGGCATGCGTAAGAGGATTCACTACCGGTTGAAGCAGTTGAAACAACACAACCTATTGCAGAGAGGTCGTCGATAAATCCACCTGAAAAGCATTGTCCCAACACAACGTTTACATTAACATACTTTTCTGTAAATGGAGCCAGCATTGCAGCCAACTCGTGGTCATACAATTTACCAAAATCCCAGAGATTTATATAGGACTTAGAAATGTAATCGTCAGTGCCGCCATGGTCTATGACATAGAAGAAAAGATGGTCGTCTTCCCTTATATCATTTATAAGACCATTCAATACATTCTGTATATTCTGCTTTTTCGCAGCCAAGCTTATGTCAGCTATGCCGTCATTGTCAAGGTCAAGAGGTTGTGATATGAAGCCACCCGTTGTGCATCGCATATCAACTGCAGGGTCATTACCGTCTGACATAATAGGATAAATATGGCTTTTTGGCACACCATATTTATTTACCAAAGTTTGGTAAATAAAAGAACAGTCATTCCAGTATCGTTCATAGTTGGAGTATAGATTGACACCGCCACTAAGAATGATTGCATAAGTTCGAGACGCAACCTCTAATGATTGGTTGATGTTATCATTCTTTTTTACCAAAGGCTTTACATTGGCATTAAAGCCGTAACGGTTTTTTACTTCAATTGGAGTAAAATCACCTGTGGTAGGAGGTAGGGTTCGGTGCTCAGATGATATAACAGGAGTAGAGGACGTATAAGTTTTAGGTACATAATAAACATAGCAGTCATGTTCCCAACCTTGCATGGGATAGGCATCTACGAAGAATTCCCAAAAATTGAGGGTAGAGCGAACATAGTAGTCTACATCTTCTTCTTTGACTGATTTTTTTACATACTCCAGTGCTTCGCTTTGCGTGATTTTGATTCCTCTCTGCGCGTATGATGCGAGTGGTAGGGCGCACCAAAGCATAAAGAGGATTAAGTACTTTAGTTTGTGATGTTTCATGATGGTTTAATTTAAGGGGTTAGTATTATTTTTATGTTGGTTGTTTATGGGAATAGACTATGAATTTTATTAGACTCAATATTCGGCTATTGTCAAATCTTTAAGATTTTAAGCAAATGCCGTGACAAACTTAAAAAAGATTATTGATTTAAGGTTGGTATTGAAACTTGAATTCTATTCATAGTTGATTTGTTAAGATTTGTAGATTTTGTTAATATTCGCAAAGATAATACATGAAGTAGCCAAATGCAAATATTTTTTAAAGAAAATTTGCAGAAAATTAAAATTTTATTCATTTTGACCGATTTATGATGCTGTTTTTGGGATATTCCTATCCTTGCGCTTAAAATGGGAAGCTGTCTATAAAAGTGTGCCGGCCTGTATCATCGGCTTCCTCCGGATGCCATATTCCCGATAACATTCATTAGTTTTATTCAGCGAAAGCCGGAGGATTACGTTCCCGGAATATGACATCCGCCAAGGATGTCTGCCGCACCGTAACCCGGTATGCACGCGCGTAGGTGCAACCGAAGCGCAGGGCATGCCGGGTAAGAAATCTGTCAAGTGGGGGCATCCGGCAGGATGCAGCATAAGAGTCCGGAAATCGGTGTGATACGCAGTTGCCTATACCGCATCCTCCGGATGCAACCCCTTATGACCGCTTACCGTGCATGTTCTCCCTACGGTCGTACATACACGGTTACGGTATTTGCAGACATCCTCAGCCGGATATCTTATTCCGATATTCGGTGTACCATCCTTCATAATCGGCTTCATGCCGACCCTCTACGGACTGCTTACGGTCGTACATACCGCGGTAAATACGTAAGTTAAACGACAACCGCCTCGTCGCGAGGCGGTTGTCGTTTAAAATGAAAAAGGGTTAGTTTAGATTATTGTTTATTTTTGCTTTCCATTCACACGTCGGTGATGCTTCACGAGCTGCTGTGTAAAGCGGCGCTCGGCGTTTTTGAGGCGTAACAATTGTCGTGGGGAAAGTATTTCTTTAAATTTGTCGAAGTAAGTCATTTCGATCTGACCTTCAGCGCGTTTCTGCTCAAAAATAGTGCGCGAGGCGTTTTCAATCTCAAGGTCTGAGGCTTCCTTGCTTTCAGATACTTTGGTTTCGAGAGCGCGGGTCTCGGTATTTATGCGTTCCACTTCGTCCTCCATAGAATCGTAAAGTGGGAAGAAATCGCGTTGCTGTTCACGAGTGAGTTCGAGATCTTTGGCAAGGAACTCGTGCTTGTATTCGCGAATTTCCGAAAGCCAGCGTGATCTGTCGTTTTCAGATAAAGCAGACTGCGCATTCATATCCGCGGCCACGAGGCCAAGCAGGAGCAGAGTTGCAATAAAAAAACGCTGAGTAATCATAATCAAGTAGACTATTCGTTAATATCCGAGGGAATTGGGTCGGCGACCATGAACATTTCAGCAGTATCAAGGAGCGATTCGGGCGTGAGTCCTTCATACATCAATGAATCGTAGAGATCCCACTGATTTACATCGGGAATTACATACTCGTTCACAAAAGTATCGTTGCTGAATGCATCTGCCATGGTAGGATTGGTTTCGAGGGGCTGCAATGATGTTGAAGTCAACATAGTGAACATCTTGAGCATGCACCAAACACCGGCAAACATGGCGGCCATATAAGCGTATGGACGCAGACGCTGCCACCATGTGCGGGGCTGCGACTCCATCGGATTCAAGAGCTCGGGACGCATGGGCAGCTCGGCTTCCATACGACGCGCAAAGTCAGCAAAATAGCCTTCGGGGACCGTCATGCCGTCGTTGCGGTTGAGCTTATCAAGTATATTGTCGTCTTGTTTCATAAAAATGCATTGGTTGCTTTTTGTTACTTTAGACTTGATTATCCCGACAAGGTTTAAACGGCTCGCAATTTTTTTTTATTTTTTTCTTGAATCAAGCCTATATAGTTACGATTGTTTTGGTTATCTTTGTCAAAAAAACTTACTGACATGAAACTTTTACCAATCATTGCCCTTGCGGCATCCGTATTATCCGGTTTATCTACAGGGGCGGCTCCGCGCCACAATGTGCCCACTGATTCGATAATCATGAGCGACCCTTGCATTTTAGCCGACCGGGCCTCTCATTCATACTATATGACCGGTACAGGCGGCATGCTTTGGAAAAGCAATGACCTGAAACTGTGGGATGGCCCCTACAGAGTGGCTCAGCCAAATCCCGAATCGTGGACAGGCCCCAAACCCGCTATATGGGCTGCCGAAATCCATCCTTACAATAATAAATATTATTACTTTGCCACTTTTACCAACGATTCCACAATCATTCTGACCAACGACAACGGCAATATACCCCGCCGTGCCTCGCATGTGCTTGTGGCCGATACGCCCGATGGCCCGTATGTACCCGTGTCGGATGCCGACTATCTGCCGGCCGACCGCCCCACTCTGGACGGAACACTGTGGGTGGAGCCTGACGGACAACCTTATATGGTGTACTGTGGCGAATGGCTGTATGACAACGACGGAACCATGGAAGCTGTGCCGTTAAAGAAAGACCTGTCGGCACCGAGCGGCGAGGCATTCCTGCTGTTCAAGGCTTCTGACTCGCCTTGGAGTCGCGAAAAGCGCAACGGCAAAGTCGGCCCCAACAGAGTTACCGATGGCCCCTGGCTGTTCCGCACCGCCACCGGACGGCTGGGCATGATATGGACCTCATGGATTTTCAATACTTACACTATGGGTGTGGCATACTCGGAAAGCGGCAACATACACGGACCCTGGATTCAGGAAGAGACACCGCTCACACCGGCCAACATGGGCCACGGTATGATTTTCCAAGATTTCGACGGCAAATATATCCTCTCGCTCCACAGCCATAAGGACGTGAACGGACGCTACATACGCCGACCCGTGTTCTACGAAGTAGACCTGTCGGGCGACAAGCTCAAATTGGGCAAACGCCTTTAAGAGTGTCAGGCGCCCTTGAAGAAATTCTCTATTTTCTTGACTGCAAGATGATATGAGGCTTTGAGGGCGCCGACCGTAGTACCGAGAATGTTTGACATATCCTCGTATTTCATATCATCGAAATACTTCATGTTGAACACAATTCTCTGCTTCTCGGGCAACATGGCCACAGCCTTGCGCAGCTCCTGCGCCAATTGGTTGCCGTCAATATCCTGGTCGGCCTCGATTGTGGATATCAGGGCCGACTCCTGATCGTCGAGCGAGATACCCTGACGCTTGCGCTCCTTGGCAAGGAAAGTTATCGACTCATTGAGAGCTATCTTATACAGCCATGTTGACAAGCGCGCGTCGCCCCTGAAATTCTCGATAGACATCCACGCCTTCATGAATGTATTCTGCAACAGATCGTCGGCATCATCGTGGTTCTGCACCAGGCGGCGTATCTGCCAATAAAGAGGCTCGGAATATATACGGATTACCTCACCAAAAGCATCGCGCACTGTCGCAGGATCGCGAAGGCGCTCTACAAGTTCTATGTTATCGGCAGGCAACTCAGACATAACTATCGGATATTTCAGTGCAAATTTAGCAAGATTTCCCGAAAATTCAAGCCTGCGGCACTTAATTTAAGTTTATTTGTGAAATTACATCTGAATAATACAATAACAGAATCTTTATTATCAACTTTTTTTCATAAATTTGCGCTTTGAAACAACTCATCCTCAATATACACAACGGCAAACTATCCATCCGTTAAAATCCTTAAAAAATCAACTGACTTTAAAATGAAAAAATTCTCATTATTGACAATCCTTGCGCTTCTGACATTCGTGTTTGCCTCGTGCAACAGCGATTCAGAACCATACGAGCTGAAGACTCAGCAAAACTTCACCCAATGCTTCGCAAAGGTGACCGACACCCGTGTGAACCACGACAACTACACTATCAACAGCCCCGTAACAGTATTTCTTGAAGTGAAGTACCACAGCCAGACATGCAACATAACCATCTCAGGCCTTAAAACAGCCGATGGCACCACATATCCGGCGCTTACCTTCGAAGACATGAAATGGACTGCCGACGACAAGGGCTGGGGTATGTGCGAGAATATGATTCCTACAGTATCATCGAAGACTCCCAACATAGCACTGCCCGAAATCTCTAACTTCAAGTTCAAATGGAACAACCGCGAGGCTCTGAGCAACACTCTCGGTACAAGCGGACTCAGTGTATGCGAGTTCAGCATGACGATTGACGGCATTTACCAAGTGACAGGTTCACGCAGCGAAATCATCATAAGCGGCGATACCGTTTCGAGCCCCGAGGGCGGCTCGCTCTTCAAGTCTACAGCACCCCTGTACAGCATAGTGCTGAAATTCGACACCATGAAGGCCGACATTCGTATAAGCAACGCCATGTTTTATGATTCTATGAAGCCTCTGCAGCTCGACCTGCTCGGCGTGCCTTTCACATTCAAGGATTTCTCTCAGGTGATTGAATTGAAAGCTGAGGCCATAGTACCTTCAATAAACGGTGTTCCGCAGACCGAAATGCCCATTACCGAGTTCAACGGTGCTTTAACAGCAGCCGACGGCGGCAGACTCACCTTCAAGACAAGCATCGACAACAAACTATATGATGTAACGGCTAATCTGACAATACTCGCCGTACCGACCATTATAGAAAAATAAGCATTATCAAGAGCCTGCGACGTACAACGCAGGCTCTTACTGTGTTTTGTTAGCTCTTACTGTGTTTTGTTATCTGTAATAGATACAGTTTATGAAAAAATCTTTGTTTTCACTTGCCCTTGGAACCTTTGCTCTCGGAATTTCAGAATTTCTGATGATGGGTATTTTAGGGAATATCGCATCGGCACTCGATGTCAACATCACTCAGGCCGGACATCTCATATCGGCATACGCTACCGGTGTATGTTTCGGAGCGCCGGCCCTGCTGTTTTTCAGAAAGACTCCATTGAAAAAGATAATGATGGTATTGGCGGCGATAATCTCGGTCGGCAATCTGCTGGCCTTTTTGGCGCCGGGATACTGGATGCTGTTTGCCGCACGCTTCATATCGGGTCTGCCCCACGGTGCATACTTCGGTGTAGGCGCCATAGTAGCCCGCCGCCTTGCAAAACCCGGGCATGAGGTAGGCGCGGTATCGTTCATGATAGGCGGCATGACAGTGGCTACCCTTGCAGGCGTGCCATTGGGTACTTTTATCACAAATACTTTATCGTGGCGATTTGCGTTCCTGATAGTTGCCATATCAGGAATAGTGACCTTAGTGGCCATACGTCACCTTGTGCCCGATGTAGGACGCCTGAAAGATCAGGGCTTCAAGGGACAATTCCGTTTCCTGAAGACCTTGCCGCCATGGCTTATCTTCGGTGGTGTGATATTCGGTCAAACCGGTTTTTACTGCTGGTACAGCTATATCGACCCTCAGCTCACACATGTGTCAGGCTTCTCACCCGACGCACTTTCGTGGCTTATGATACTTGCCGGATTCGGTATGTTTGCCGGCAACTTCATAATCGGTGCCATAGGGGCAAAGTTCAAACCCTCGTCGCTTGCTGCCACGGTTGAACTCATAGGCATCCCGGTGCTGTTGCTGTTCTACTTTTTCTCATATCACCAGGTAGCGGCGGTTGTGCTTATGATACTTGGCACGGCAATTCTTTTCGGCTCGGGCAGTCCGCTGCAATCATCAATCGTAGGATATTCCAAGGGCGGCGAAATGCTCGGTGCCGCGTCAATACAGATCGCATACAACGCCGGCAATGCCATAGCGGCATGGCTCGGCGGTATGGCAATCAGTGCGGGCTACAGTTATTCCTCGCCTTCGGTGGTAGGCATCCCGCTGGTGGCTATCGGTGCCTCAATGCTTTTCTATCTGTATTTCAAGTACGAAAAAGTCAATCGAGGTTCTGAAAAAACGACATAGTATTTGCAAGAAATACATCAGTGGCATTTATGTCCTGCCGATGTTCCATGAGCTGCGACAGCGATATGTCGCCTATCACGAAGCACGATTCGTCGCTGGTGTATTGCTCATGAATTTTTGAGAACGGCAGCAATTCGGGTATGGGTGTGTCCTTGTATCTCACATAAACCCTCAGAGTGATGTCTGTGGTATACGAGGGGCGGTCGAGGTAGTGCATTTTCTTGTATTCATATCTGTAGTCGTGGCGGCGCGCCATGATGTCGCTGAGGATTGAAGATGCCGTGGGCAATGAGCCTGCGCCCTTGCCAAACATGAACTGACGGTCGTAGCATTCGCCGCGTATCACCACACCGTTGTACTCATCGTCCACGCTGTAGATATACTTGCGCGGTCCTACAAACTCGGGCATAACAAACATGGTAAACTTGTCGGGAGCTACTTTTGCCACCTGTGCCACAAGCTTTATCTTCACTCTTTTCTCGCGGGCATAACGTATGTCGGAATCATGGATGGTAGAGATTCCGTAAGTGAATATTTTCTCCGGAGCCACGTAAACGCCCAGGGCATGCATGGTTATTATTATAAGTTTGAACAGTGAGTCGTAGCCCTCGATATCAAATGTGGGATCGCTCTCGGCAAACCCGAGCTGCTGCGCACGACCTAATGCCGAAGCATAGTCCTCGCCATGGTCAAAAACCCGCGAGAGTATGTAATTGGACGAGCCGTTCAATATACCCTTGACTTCGAGCAGAAGGTCGTTGTCGTAGTATTCCTCAAGATTTCTGATAACGGGAATAGAACCGCACGAGGAGGCATCATAGAGCAGAGCCACATTATATTTTTTCTGAAGTTCGATAAGTTCGGGCAGATTTCGGGCAATCATGGCCTTGTTGCCCGACACCACCGGTATACCGCGGCGCAAGGCCTCGGTAACGATTTTATATGAGGCGGCGGCATCGTCAATCACCTCAACTATCAGATTGATTTGGGGATCATCGAGCACCTCGGCGGCCGATGTGGTGAACAGCTCGGCCGGTGCCTCGACCGAGCGAGGTTTGTTGAGCGAGCGCACGCATATCTTGCTGATCTCGGCGTGTGCGTTCTTGGCATTCTGCAATACTTTGTAAATGCCCTGCCCCACTACACCGAAGCCAAAGAGCCCTATCTTGATTTTATTGTCCATTTATAAAAGGCGTTAGAATTTCATTTAATTGCTTATATTCCACAAGGAAACCGTCGTGGCCGAAGGGCGATGCTATTTCGCGATAACGGGCATTGGGCAACAGGTCGGCAAGCCGTTTCATCTCGGGAACTGTAAATATTATATCAGTGGTTATACCCACTACCAAAGCCGGACACTTAACTGCCGCCAGAGCCTTTTCAACACCTCCGCGGCCGCGGCCTACATCGTGCGTGTCGAAGGCATCGAGAATGGCTACGTATGAATATGCGTTATAACGCCTAATGAGCTTTTCGCCCTGATAGCGCTGATATGTGCAAGCTCTGTGTGGAGCGTCGTCCGGAGCATCGGCTGCGTCCTGCTGACTCAGATTATAGCCCTCGGGGCCACGGTAGGTGAGCAGTCCTATGGCACGCGCCGCAGCAAGGCCTGCCAGACCTGCATCGTCCCTCTCCTCACCGAATGTCGGATCGGCCTTGATGGCCATACGCTGGGTTTCATCTACCGCAATAGTCCAGGGCGAAGCCTTGGCATCGGTAGCTATAAGTACTAATCGGCCAAAGCGCTCCGGCTCGAGCGCAGCCCATTCCACAGCTTGGAAACCACCTACCGAACTGCCCACAAGAGCATGTATGCCGGCTATTCCGAGCTGATTGGCGAGCAGACGGTGAACACCCACCATGTCGCGTATGGTAAACTGCGGAAATTTGTCGTAATAAGGCTTTCCGTTCTCGGGATTCACATGCAGAGGGCCGGTGGTGCCATAATGCGAGCCAAGTATATTGGCGCATACCACATACCACTTCTCCGGGTCGAGAAAAGCACCCTTTTCCACTGTGTGCGGCCACCAGTCGGCCACATCGCTGTTGGCCGTAAGCGCATGGCACACCCACACCACATTGCTGCGGTCGGCGTTGAGCGTGCCGTATGTATGGTAGGCAATGGTGAGTTCGGGCAGAACGGCACCTGATTCAAGCACAAAAGGCTTGTGCGACTTGAAGATTACAGGTTCATCCGACATGGCTGAAAGCTTGTTCAAAGTCCTCGATTATATCTTCCACATCCTCAAGGCCGAGCGAGATTCGCAGCAATGTGGGTGTGACGCCGGCGGCAGCCAGATCGGCCTTGCTGAGCTGTTTGTGGGTGGTGGATGCCGGATGTGTAACCACTGTTATCGAGTCGCCTATCATGGTCATGTGGGCGGCGAGTTTAAGCGCTTCCACAAACTTAACTGTTGAATCCACGTCGCCTTGCAGCTCGACATTGAGCACGGCCGACGCACCGAAACGATAATACTTGGCTGCGTTTTCGTGACCGGGATGATCTTCAAATCCCACATAGCTCACTTTCTTCACCTTGGGAAGATTGCGCAGATATTCGGCAAGACGGCGAGTTGACTCCACTTCGTGGCGCACACGCAGTGAGAGCGTTTCCAGCCCGAGCATCATGAGATAAGAGTCGAATGCCGAGGGGGAGGCTCCGAAGTCGCGCAGCCCGTCGACCCGGCACTTAACGATGAATGCGGCATTGCCGAAGGTCTTGTAAAGATTCAGGCCGTGGTAACCCTCGTCCGGACCGTCGATTCCGGGGAACTTGCCGCACGACCAGTCAAAGTTGCCGCCGTCAACAATAATACCGCCCATAGCAGTACCGTGGCCGTTTATCCACTTGGTTGCTGAATCAACAACGATATTTGCACCCCACTCAAAGGGATTACAGAGATAGCCGCCTGCGCCGAATGTATTATCTACTATCAACGGCACCTGCTTGTCATGCGCCACCTTGGCTATAGACTCAAGATCGGGTACGTTGCATGTGGGATTACCCATACTTTCAACGAATATGGCGCGGGTGCGGTCGTCTACAAGGGCTGCAATGTCTGCCGGTGTCTCTGAGGCCGCGATGCGCACCTCAATGCCAAGACGGCGCAGTGAATGACGGAAGAGATTATATGTGCCGCCGTAGAGGTAGGGAGATGTGACTATATTGTCGCCTTCTGATGCGAGAGCAGTTACAGCTATGAGGATGGCACTCATGCCCGAAGCCACGGCCAGGGCGCCCACTGCGCCATATAGCGCAGCTATACGCTGCTCGTAGGCCGATGATGTGGGATTTTGCAGACGGGTATAAATATTGCCCGGCTCACTCAGTTCAAAAAGATTGGCTGCATAATCACACGACTTGAAACGGTAGGCAGCTGTGGGATAGATGGCTACTCCACGAGAACCTGTCTCGGGATTGTGATCGAGTCCTGCATGAATCTGACGGGTTGAAAAACGAAGCTTTGAATAATCCATAGTGTTATAAATAAAAAAATCCGGGACCTGTGAAGGAGCCGGATTATGTTAGAAATATGCGTGACAATTTTACATCCGGCGTTGTCGGTTGCACATGCACATCATACCCATCATGACATTTTCAATTGTCATGACGTCTGATAATATGTTGTGTTTACCGATGTTTTTCATACCGAATTATTAATTTGATGGCAAAATTACTACTATTTTTCAATATAACAAACTTTTTTATAAAAATATTTCACACAAATATATCTCCGTTTTTATATTTATCTAATAATTAGTAATTTTGCATACTGAAAAAAATTAATATATAATTACCATGAATCATTACTTCAAGGGTTTAATGGCGGCCTTGACTTTGGCAAATGCTGTCATATTCAACCCTATACCCCTTTCAGCTGATAATAATGCACGGGAAGTAAGCTGGGATAAAGACGGCCTTATAATCTCAGGGAAACGTGTAGTGCCCGTAATGGGTGAAATTCATTTTTCGAGAATCCCTGCCGACGAATGGGAGGCTGAAATCAAAAAAATGAAAGACGGCGGCGTGACAATGCTGGCTAACTACGTATTCTGGAATCATCACGAGAATAATGAAGGCGTATTCGACTGGAGCGGTAACAATAACCTGAGAAAGTTCCTCGAATTGTGCAAGAAATACGATATGCCGGTAATCGTGCGCATGGGGCCGTTCTGCCACGGCGAAGCACGCAACGGCGGCATCCCCGACTGGGCTATAAAATCAGGAGTTAAAATGCGTTCGGAGAACCCGGCTTTCCTGAATATGGTAGAAAATCTATACCGTCAGATTTTTACCCAATTTCAAGGACTGCAATGGAAAGACGGCGGCCCTGTGATCGGTTGCCAGTTTGATAACGAATACCGTGGCCACGGTTCTTATCTGGTAAAGCTGAAAAATATCGCCAAAGAAATCGGAGTGGATGTTCCGCTGTACACACGCACCGGTTGGCCCGAGCTGACCTCGCCCGTACCATTCGGCGAACTGATTCCGCTATACGGCGACTACGCCGACGGATTCTGGGAACGCTCCATCAAGCCCACAGCCGGCAATTACTACAAGGCATTCAACTACAAGGCATTCCGCAGCTCAACTGCAATTGCCTCAGAACAGTTTACCGACCAGAAAGAGAAACTAAATCAGGGTGACGAGGAATATCCCTACTTCACTTGCGAACTGGGCGGTGGCATGGCTACCGCATATCACCGCCGTCCTTACATCTACCCCGAGGACGCATATTCGCTTGCCATAGTGAAACTGGGCAGCGGCAGCAATCTGCTGGGCTACTATATGTATCACGGCGGTACTAACCCGGTGCAGGAAACATATATGAACGAGACACAACGCACCTTGGCCACAAACTACAACGACCTGCCTGTTCTGACATACGACTTCCAGGCTCCGATAGGCGAATTTGGACAGAAGAATCCGCACTATTACAGTCTGCGCAAACTTCACCTGTTCATGCAGGATTTTGGCGAGACCCTCGCACCGATGCAGACAGAGTTCCGTTCGCGCCAAGATCTTCCAAAGGGCGATGACTCGGCTCTGCGCTGGTCTACACGCATGGCGGCTGACAGCGGATTCGTATTCATCAACAACTACGAACGTCTGCAAAATCTGTCGGATAAACGCGGCATACGCTTCGACGTGGGCAATGTACGTTTCCCCTCCAAGGCTATCACCATTCCCGGGGGCACATCGTGCATATTCCCCGTAAACATCGCCGGAATAAAATATGCCACCGCACAGCTCATCGCACAGCGCGACGGCAAGGTTTATCTTGAACAAATCAAGGGAATACCAACCGAATTGTGTGTGGATGGACGTGTGCTTAAGAATGTGAAAGCCAAGGGCACATCTGTACCGGTGTATAAAAACATATATCTGCTCAATTCAGATGAAGCCGGCCGACTGTTCCTCGAAGAAGAACCTGCGCCCGAACAGCTGCCTGCACCTGAATTCAGCAAAGTCAAGGAAGCTGCCACACAGCAACGAGCCATAACTCTTGGCGTTAACAAAGCCGCGCAGTCGCCCGAAGATGCCGACTTTAACGCCGCAGCCGAGTACACCATCGTAAATCTGCCCTCAGCCGACAAACGCAATGGCCGTATACTCAACATCAAATACCGCGGCGATGTTGCACGGCTGTACTGCGACGGCAAACTCATAGAAGACAATTTCTACAATGGCCGCCCCATGCTCTACGGCCTGTGGCGTCTGCCGGCCGACTGCACGTCGCTCACCCTGCGGATACTGCCCATACAGGAAGGCGCGCCCATATATTACTCTGAAGAAGCCGACACCACTGCAGGCGAGGAACTGATTGAAATCTCGGTTCTGTAAAGCTTGCCTGATAACTACAAAAATATCCGCCAAAAAATTTTTAGCGGTGATAAAATTAGGGCTGATTTCTTTGATGAAGTCAGCCTTTTCAGAAGAAGCGCAGAAACTGCTTATGAACCGTGAAAAAGAGTTCTTCACCGGTAACAAGCATGAGCAGGACAGCATCAAAGACAATATCCGCTACTGGGAGCACGAACGAGGCTTAGACAAAATGTTCCTCTACTTCGCCCCGACGGATGAATAATCCACCGCGTCCCGACAAACCCAACCCATTTGTCGGGGCGCATTTTGCATTGCGATATCAAGAGTGCCGAGAAAACGAGTCCGCGTTATGGGATAGTTAGCCCGAATGGGTCGAGACCATAGGCTCGAGGGTTTACCGCCATAGCCCGGCGGTGCCGCAACGCCTAAATTAAATTTCAGGATTAGAATTGTTTTTGCGGCGTTCTTCTTCCTCTGCTTGATATTCAGCAAAGGTTTTGCCGTTAGGGAAATAAGTCTCGTAGTAGAGGTCGTCTATCGTCTTGCCGTTAATAATCCAATATTTTCCCATGCGGCTGTTCTTACCGCGCAACTCGTTTGTGAGAGGAGTAAGGTAAGTTTCTTTTCCGTTGCAGATAACTTTGCGGTTGGTAGCAACAACAGCAGTAATAGACGGGTCTTCGGTGAAGGTCAGAACATCACCGACATTAAGCCCCATCTCAAAGAAGTAAAATGTTGGATAGCCGACAGTGCCTTTGCTTTCTTTGGATACGGAAGTACCGCTACGCTTTGTCTTTGTCATTTCATCCATGACTTTGACAAGATCGTGGCGAAGCGTATAGATTGTTTCCTTAGTGGATTCTTCAAATTTCATATTGAAGAACACCGGCCACCAACATTCTGACCTCGAATTTAGTCGACGTACTACTCTGAACTTACCGTTACGTCCGGCTATGAGAAGTCCGAGCGCATCAAGTTTCTTGATAATTGCAGGACGAGAAGATTTTCGAGAGATTGCTACATCGCGCACATACGCCGTATGACCTTTTGCCTTGTGAAATTCGCGCAAAAGATTCCATGAGTCAACATCGTTCTCTGCGATGTCGCGGAGAATGATGCGCCACTCATCACGCGAGATAGGGATGCGTTGGTCTGTGTCGTAATTACCATCGGAATCCTTGACACAAGTTATTAGCTGCTTGTCAAGGTCGAGAGCTTCAGGATAATATTGCCCCACCATCCAAAGGAAGTTACGGCAGGTATAATAGTGATCGTTATAAGGTTCGCTGAAATAATCGGGCTTCAACTCTCCGGCACAAGGAAGTATTTCAACTGTGCCATTCTCAATTTCAGCGTGCCAGTTCTCAAATTTCCACTCTGAGTTGGTGCCCTGTTCATGGCGCACTACAAGGTGAACATTATGGTCGAAGCCTTTTTTGGAAACACCACAAAAATATATAGCATCATACTCACCCACAGGCTTTTCGTCCATAACGATTACCGACTGATTAACCATATCTGGGTTATAGGCTTTGCTGAATTTTTTACTCTGAGTGCCTTTCAGACAAACAAAGCAATGTTGGGAAATATTGCCCCCATTAACGTATTTTGCCCAAAGCCACTCAAATTGTTCAGGGTCGAAATTATGGCGTATAGTAATCATATAATTTTATCTATGGCGGTGAAATAAGGTTGATAACGGAATTTGCCGTTGCTCGAAGGGTCAATGGTAGAAACATCAATATCCTGCACCGGGTCAAGGCTCGCTATCCTTTGGCCTTTTTCGCAACTACAAGGAAGTTCCTTAATATGTTGAATATAAGCAGTTACCTGCATTGATTGGTCTATTTGTTTACGCATGCACATGTTAAATTACAAATTTACTAAAAAAATCTGACATAGAGGCTGTAAACCACAGGAGATAATGATGTAATCTCGTGAAAAATTAGTAACTTTGCACTAAAAGCTTAATAGAATAGGTCTTTATAATCTTCGAGATATGAGCATTGATATTGACTACATAAGAAACATTGCGTCCAATAACGAGGGCGTGGATGTTGAGTTCAAAGAGACCACCGGGCAGTTGAACCGCGGAATGGAGACATTGTGCGGCATGATAAATGGCCGTGGTGGTATCGTTGTGTTCGGAGTCAATAACAAAGGTAAGATTATCGGTCAGGAGATCTCTGATAAGACTACTCGCGAGATTGGTGATGCTCTCGGACGGTTTGACCCGTCCATTGATATTCAGCCCCAGTATATTCCATTGGAAGATTCCAATAAATATCTTATTGCCTTTTGCTCAAACGGCTTGGAAAGCGATAAGCCTTATATGTGGGATGGCAAAGCGTATCAGCGTCACGATAGTGTAACAACAGTAATGCCCCGTGAGCGGTTTCTCCGTTTGCATGAAGAGCAGACCGGGTTGACGTACAAATGGGAACGCAAGGTTAACCCGAATTTGACTATTGATTCTCTGGATGATGGACTGATACATAGAGTGGTTGAGGGTGGCATACGTCGCGGCAGATTAAGCGATGAAGCCAAGAATGACAATACCCCCACGATACTTAACCGTTTGAAACTTACACAAAATGGTGCAGTGCGTAATTCCGCAGCCATTTTGTTCGGAAAAGATCTGACCGACTACCCTCAGGTGCTTCTTCGCCTTGCGCGATTCAGAGGCGTTGATAAGAGTGAGTTTATTGACAATAGGCAGATATATGGCAATGTCTTTGAGTTGACTTCGGGTGCTATGGACTTCTTTTTCAAGCACCTGTCATTGTCGGGGACCACGCACAACAGAATTGAGCGTAAGGATGAATTGGAAATACCATACGATGCACTCAGAGAGGCTGTTGTCAATGCTCTATGTCACAGGGCGTGGCAACAGGAAGCAAGTTCGATAGGCATAGCCATATATGACGACCGAGTGGAGATAGAGAACGCAGGTCGTTTTCCGGCAACCTTATCTCCTCAGCGTTTGACCGCAGAGGTGGCGTCGGCGAATGACAATACTTCTCTCCCTCCGAATCCTGATATTGCCAATGTCATGTTCATCGGAGGATTGATTGAGCATTGGGGACGCGGCCTGTCAATGATGAACAACAAATGTAAAAATGCCGGACTGCCTAAGCCTAAAATCAACGACAACGGCTATATGGTAAAGGTGATTTTCGCCCGGCCATTGGCTAAAGACAAGAGAACAGTAGGAGAACAGTTAGAGAACAGTAAGACACCAGTAGGACACCAGTTGAACACCAGTAGGACACCAGCAAAAGAACAGCTTGGTGAAGTTTCGATTGCTTTGGTAAAACTCATTGAAGCGATTGGTGATAATTGGTGTTCAGCAAAAAAGTTGAGAGAAAAAATGGGCTTTAAGTCCAAAAGCTCATTTATAAGAAACTATTTAAACCCTGCACAAAACGCCGGAATTATCCAGTTAGAAGATGCAGAAAATCCACAATCGCCCAATCAACGGTATGGTTTAACTGAAAAAGGCAAACAAATTCTCAATCAAAGTGAATCATGATTTAAGTGCATTGCAACTTAATAGGGTTGTTAGAGGAAAATAATGCGTTTATTTTCCTCTGCCGACTTTGCTGTACAGCTATTTTGTAGCCTAATATTCAAATATTTATACTGATATTTACCCAAACTCACATAACTGCGTTTTTGCCGATGTGATAGTTTGGTTTGGTTCGGGCAATATATATGCCCGTTAAACCATGAACCAATATATAAAGCCCGGCAAAAGAGAAAACATAGGTATTATCCAAAAAATGGCATGAGGATTATTTTCTCATTGAACGACTGCTTCATGGCAGGGGTAACATTGAATATGTAGACGGCGAGAAGGGATGACACTTCATGACTTTGACGATACGTTCACCCAAAAAGACTTTATTGTGGCAATAGTGGTGCGAGTAACTGTTCTTCATCCGTGTTTATCGGCTAAATAATATTTTGTGTCAAAATTATGTGATAAAGTCAGGAAAAAAATCCGCCACTTGTGCATAGGCACCGGTGGCGGATTTTTTATGTGTGAGCAGTTTGATTATTTAAGGCCGCAAGCTGCGCATTTGTTGGAAATTTCGGTGAAGAAATCGTTGCCCTTGTCATCAACGAGGATGAATGCGGGGAAGTCTTCAACTTCGATTTTCCAGATTGCTTCCATGCCGAGTTCGGGATATTCGAGCAATTCAACTTTCTTGATGGAATTCTGAGCGAGAACAGCGGCAGGACCACCGATAGAACCAAGGTAGAAACCGCCGTGCTTCTTGCAAGCGTCGGTCACCTGCTTTGAACGGTTACCCTTTGCAATCATCACCATAGAACCACCGGCAGCCTGGAACTGGTCAACGTAGGGGTCCATACGTCCGGCTGTTGTGGGGCCGAATGATCCTGAAGGCATTCCGGCAGGAGTCTTGGCCGGACCGGCGTAGTAGATAGGATGATCCTTGAGGTACTGGGGCATGGGTTCACCGCTGTCAAGGCGTTCTTTAATCTTGGCGTGAGCGATGTCGCGGCCTACGATGATTGTGCCGTTGAGCGACAGGCGGGTCGAAACGGGATATTTGGTGAGTTCGGCGAGAATTTCCGACATCGGACGGTTGAGGTCGATCTTCACAGCTTCGCCTTCGCCGGCCTTGCGATATTCTTCGGGGATGAGTTCACCGGGGTTGGTATCGAGCTTTTCAATCCACAGACCATCCTTATTGATCTTTGCCTTCACATTGCGGTCGGCCGAGCAGCTTACGCCAAGGCCAACGGGGCACGAAGCACCGTGACGGGGCAGACGAATCACGCGAATGTCGTGAGCGAAGTATTTACCGCCGAACTGAGCGCCGAAACCGATTCTCTCGGCTTCTTTCTTGAGGATTCCTTCGAGTTCTATATCGCGGAAAGCATGACCGGTTTCATCGCCGTGGGTAGGCAGGTTGTCGTAGTACTTCACCGAAGCCTTCTTTACAGTCTCAAGGTTCTTCTCGGCACTTGTGCCACCGATTACGAATGCGATGTGATAAGGAGGACAAGCTGCGGTACCGAGGCTCTTCATCTTTTCAACAAGGAAGGGGATGAGCTTTTCGGGATTGAGCAGAGCTTTGGTTTCCTGATAGAGGTATGTCTTGTTGGCCGAGCCGCCGCCCTTGGCTACAAACAGGAAGTGATATTCATTGCCTTCTTCGGCGTGGATATCAACCTGAGCGGGCAGATTGCAGCCGGTATTCACTTCCTCGTACATGGTGAGGGGAGCATTCTGCGAATAGCGCAGATTGTCGGTGGTATATGTGAGATAAACACCCTTTGAAAGGTATTCTGCATCGTCGCAGCCGGTGTATACACACTGGCCTTTTTCGCCGTGAACGATAGCGGTACCGGTGTCTTGGCAGAAGGGCAGCTGTCCCTTGCTGGCAACTTCTGCATTGCGCAGCATGGTAAGCGCTACAAACTTATCGTTTTCAGAAGCTTCGGGGTCAGACAGAATCTTGGCCACCATAGCGTTGTGCTCGCGACGGAGCATGAATGCGTTGTCGTGGGTACACTGGCGAGCAAGTACGGTAAGCGCTTCCGGGTCAATTATAAGGAACTCATGACCTCCCCAGTTCTCGGTATGAACATAGTCGGAGGTGAGGTGATAATACTCGGTGGTATCAGGACCGAGCGGAAACATTGTCTCGTATTTGAACGGTTTTGTTGCCATAAGTCAAGGGTTGTTTTTCGTGTTAATGTTTACTTTTGCAAAGATACAACTTTCATTCGGATAATCGAAACTTTTGCCGTTGGATTTTTTTCAGAACAATTCGGGCATGTCGTGTGTTGCAATTATACACAATTATGCTTGACAAATCATATCAAACACATCCGTTATGTTAAGGAAAATTTTCATCGCATTGGCAATTTCTTGCGTTTTTGCATCCTCGGCTCAAAGTGGAAAGAGCCTTGCCGACAACCAGATTGACAGCACTCTGCTGTCAAATAAAATTGTGTTTTTAGACGGTAAGCCGGCCGAAAACGAGCATCAGGCCTACGTTGACTCGATACGCCGCGTGATATCGGCTTTCTACTACGATCAATTCCGTCATTTTCAAGACCCCGGGGCACCTTACTTCCTGTTCATGAGCAAGGATGCCAACCTGGCCATGGGTATAGGCGGCGCGGTGAGAATGAGAGGATACTACGACTGGGGCGGCGCTGTGCCTTCATCGGCCTTCATTCCTTATCTGACTCCGATGAATCCATCCCCTACCTCGATGAAGCATTTCGGCACTACCCCCTCGGGTACATGCCTGTTTTTCCGCGTGTTGGGCCGCAACAAGACCTTGGGTGACTATCAACTGTATATCGAAGCCAATTTTAACGGCTACAACAGCCGCGACTTCCTGCTTAAAAAGGCGTATGCAATAATCAATGACTTCACCATAGGTTATGCGTCGTCCACCTTCTCAGATCCTGCAGCAGTGCCTCCCACTGTAGATGCCGCCGGCCCCAATAACAAAATCACCCCTACTTCTGTATTGGTTCGTTATATGCCGGTTGTACGCGACCGCTGGTACTTTGCAGTGTCAGCCGAAACTCCTTCTGACGCACTCGACGTGGATAACAAGAACACCGAAAAAGTGGATAACTGGCTTCCTGACTTCGCGGCCTTCGCACAATATCAGTGGGCACCCGGACAACACGTGCGCCTGGCAGGTATAGCCCGCACCCTGTCGTACCGCAATATGGTAGCAGAACAAAATCATAATATAGTAGGCTGGGGTCTGCAGCTCAGTTCTGTGGCTCACCCCGTGAGTCAGCTCACCACTTACCTCACAGCCAGCATAGGCCGTGGATTTGCCGGACTTGGCGGTGACTTGCAGACCGGCAACTATGACCTCACTCCAATCGTGAGCCGTCCCGGCGAAATGTACGCTCCCAAATCGTATGGTTGGTGTCTGGGTGTTCAGTACAATTTCAAGCCCAATCTGTTTGCCAGCGCCACGGTGAGCCAGACCCGCTACCTGCCTTCGCATACAGTATCTCCCGACGAATATAAATATGGTATGTTCTCGGCGGTGAATGTTTTCTGGAATATGACTCCCCGCATACAGGTTGCCGCAGAATTCGACTTCATGTTACGCAACAACTTCTCTGGCGAGCGCCGCAACTCCAAGCGTATCGGCGCCATGTGCCAATTCTCTTTCTGACATAATACTACTTAGAAATATTTAGGAGCCTGACATCTTAATGGCGATGTCAGGCTCCCGTTCAATCAACTTAAAAATAAAAAGACTCACCATCACGGGGAGTCTTTTTATGGGTTTCCAATAGGTACAATTTCTAAGGTAAAAAAGATTGTTTTAGGTTTGCGATACAAAGGTCGGTGTATTTTCGTCCCATTGCAAATATTTTTATATGTTATTCGGCATATTTTACAGTATTTTACAAATATTTTCAACTTTTATTCCAAATATTCACAATTTGCTCCAATTATTATACAGGATCGACATCATAATGTATAGTCGCTCCGGTACGTTCCACACCGGCGTTCATCTCAACATAAACTTCGCGCAATATGTTTTTTACCTGCTTCACCGAGGCTTCGGCCTCAACGCGCAGCATCACCTGACGTATGTACAAAGAGGCCACTCTGGCCACCGGTGGCTCAATGGGGCCATTTACACGGTTGCCGAGCAGAGTCTTCAAGCGATTGGTGTACTCGCGTGCCACACGGTCAACCGTAGCCCTGTCGCGATGCTTTATAAAGACATTTATTATCCTTGAAAACGGAGGATAACAGAAAGCTCGCCTTTGCTGAAGTTCGTGTTCATAAAAGCCTGTGTAGTCATGACGGCTCACAAAATCGAGCACAGGATGGCCGGGCGTATAAGTCTGTATCATAACTTTGCCGGGTGCTCCCGCACGGCGTCCGGCTCGGCCCGACACCTGTTCAAGCATATTGAAGGCTCGTTCGCACGACCTGAAATCCGGGAAGTTGATGATATTGTCGGCATTGATCACCGCCACCAGCCCTACGTCGCCGAAGTCGAGTCCTTTGGTCACCATTTGTGTGCCCACCAGTATGTCGGCCTTATGGGATGAGAATTGGTTGATGATTTCGGAGTACGAATCTTTGTTGCGCGTGGTATCAAGGTCCATGCGCAGGATGCGTGAGTCCGGATAAAGTATATCAAGTCCCTCCTCTACCCTCTCGGTGCCGTAGCCTTCTATTTCTACCGTCGGTTCCTTGCAATTAGGGCATACCTTGGGTACCGGATACACAGCCCCGCAATAATGACATTCGAGAGTGTTGGTGCGCTTATGGTATGTGAGAGCCACGTCGCAGTGATCGCACTTAGGCACAAACTGACACATACGGCATCGGGCACGTGGCGAGAATCCACGACGGTTATGAAAAAATATCACCTGACGACCATCTTCAATGGTGTGGCGTCCGGCGGCTATCACGCTATTGGCGAAAGCTCCGTCCATACCCTTGCGTTGGCGTTCGCGAGCTACATCAACAAGTTCTATATCGGGCAGCGATACGTCACCATAACGGGTTGTAAGCTCCACCAGACCATACTTGCCCGTCTCCTTAGCTTTATAATAGGTCTCGACCGTAGGGGTGGCCGAGCCAAGCAGAGTCTTGGCACCATGAAGCGATGCGAGCACTATGGCTGCGTCGCGACCGTTATAGCGCGGAGCGGGGTCATACTGCTTATAGCTGGGCTCATGCTCCTCGTCTACAATCACCAGTCCGAGATTGGAGAAAGGCAGAAATACCGAACTGCGCGCACCTATCACCACGCAAGGCTTGGGCGATGTGGCCATGTCGCGCCATATATCCACGCGCTCGCTGTCGGAGAATTTGGAATGGTATATTATCACTTTCGACCCGAAAACGCGCTGCAGTCGTCGGGTGAGCTGTGTGGTGAGAGCGATTTCAGGAACGAGAAACAATGCCTGCCTTCCTTGTTCAAGCACATATTTTATAAGGTGCATGTATATCTCGGTCTTGCCCGATGAGGTGACTCCGCGCAGCAGCGTTACCGAGTGATCGATAAACGACTGATGTATATCTTGCAAAGCTTTGGCTTGCGCTTCAGACAATTCGGGCAGAGGTGCCGTAAATGCTCCGCCGCCATCTTCGGGCGATGAAAAGCGTGACACTTCGTAAGTCTCTACCGTTACAAGACCCTTGCGCTTGAGAGCCATCACATGCTCCCATGTAACCGTCGGCGACGATTCCAACAGGTCGGCTCGGCTTACGGCCTTGGTGGCTATTGTGGGATTATTGAAGCCCGACAGGGCTATAAGGCGGGTGAGTGTTTCCTGCTGTCCGCGCGAACGTTTAACAGCTTCAAAAGCTGCCATAAGCGATATGTGGTCGTTCTCGGGTATGGCGGGGATAACTTTCTGAACCTTAAGGCGGCGGTAACGCCCGGTCATCGACTCGTGCATTACCAATACACCCGCATCTACCAAACGTGCAACACGCGATTCAACGCTTGCCACACCCAGCGACTTGGCCAGTTCCTTCACCGATATTTTCTTTTTTTCGCGTACGATGGTCACGAGTTCCATGTCGCGCGACGTAAGGCCTTCGAAAATCTCGGCTTCGGCATCATCCGAAAATTCCACCACGCTCTCGCTCTCGGGTTTCAGTCCCTGAGGCATTGCCGCCTTGAATACGTCGCCCACGGCACACATATAATAATCGGCGAGCCACTGCCATAGTTTTATCTGCGGGTGAACTACCATTGGACTTACATCGAGCACATCCTGTATATCCTTCACATTAATAACGTCGCTGTCCTTTACCGGCGACAGGCTTTCTATCACACCGGTAACAAAACGTTTTCCACCGAAAGGCACAACGACCCTCTTGCCCACGCCGGCCGCGCTGAGCAATTCGTCGGGCACACGATATGTGAAAGTACCTTCAAGCGGACGCGGCACTATTACACGCGCATATACATTCATCGCATATATGAGCCTCCTGCTCCGGGTGTTATCACGATTTCGCCGTTAAACTTGTCAAATTCCATACTCAGGCGTTTCAGCTCCATATAGCGGTGCATAAGTGCGTTGAGTTCTTCGGGCGGACGCTGCTCGGTGAGTTGGCGGGTGATTTCGGCAAGTTGCTGCTTCAGCAGTGTGCTTTTAAGCGTGCAGACCGCTATAGGCAGCTTGGCACATACATCCTCGCGCGGATCCACCTTGGGATACATCCTCGACAGTACTATGGAATCTGACATCAGTTTGGCCACCAGGTCGGTTACCTGCCTGTCGTCGCTGCGCAATATCATGCGGTTGATGAAAGCCGACGCAAAACGGTCGACCTGTTCATTGTATTCCGTGTCGAGCCGTTCGGTCAGTTTGGCTTCGAGTTTCAGTATAGAATCGGTATCACCTCCTGCAGCACGAATCTGCTCAAGCCCTTCGGCCAGTTGGGCGGCTCTCCGCTCATTGAGCACAGCCTCTTGCCGCAGCCATTCCTCGGGCCACAGATGGTCGCGTATTCCTACGGCCATATCCCATATTTGCTTCAGCAATGGATCTGACAGCTCCACTCCGTCGTTGCGAAGTTCACATTCTATATAGTCGAGCACAGTCATAGGCACTGACTCGGTGGCATCGGGATCGGGATATACATCACACATATACATCAGTCCGCGACGCAATACGTAGCGTATCAGCTCCTCTTCGGCACGGTATACAGCAGGATCAACAGTTTTGCCGCCGGCAGGTGCCTGTGTATGATTGTCGGATGGCGCCACTGCAGCTGTTGCAGAGCCTTCTACGATTGTCTCGATTGAAGCACGTGCCTGATTGGCTTGCTGTCGCTTGTAGTTTTCCTCGGCCTGACGGGCTACGAAAAGTTTAAGCTGACGCGACAGCACGTTAACCTCTATTCCTACCTTGCGCGAGCATTCGTCAAGATAGAGCGATTGCTCCACCACATCGGGAATCAAGGCAATAGTCTGCAAAATCTCGTTGATGGCATCAGAACGCTTGCGGGGGTCGGAGCCGGCCTCCTTAAGCTTCACATCCACTATAAAGCCTATGAAGTCGGTCTTATGCGTTTCTATATACTGTTCAACTTCAGTAGAAGTATGGTTTTGAGCGTATGAGTCGGGGTCGTCACCCTCGGGCAGCAGTACGAGTTTGAGCGACAAACCGGCCGCAATGAGCAGATTGATACCGCGCAACGATGCTTTGATACCGGCTGCATCGCAGTCGTAAATCAGAATCACATTGTCGGTAAAACGCTTTATGATACGCACCTGCTCCTCGGTAAGGGCTGTACCCGACGACGATACTGTATTCTCTACTCCGGCCTGGTGCATGGAAATCACATCCATGTAGCCCTCGACTATTATACAGCACTTCTTGCGGGCGATAGACTGGCGCGCCTGATACATGCCGTAAATCTCGTTTTTCTTGGAATATATCCGGCTCTCGGGCGAGTTGACATACTTGGCCACTGTCTTTTCCTTGCGCAAGGTACGGCCGCCAAAGGCCACCACGCGCCCCGACAATGAATGCACGGGATATATAACCCTGCCCTTGAAGCGATCGTATAGGGTGCCGTCGTCCCTGCGCACCGTAAGGCCTGTTTCTACAAGATAACGTTCTGTGAAACCTGCAGCCGTGGCTTTTTTGAATAAATCGTCAGCCGGACGCTCAAGTGCATAGCCAAGATGGAATTTCTCAATCATTTTGTCGGAAATTCCACGTTCCCTGAAGTATGACAATCCTATCTCGCGCCCGTCGGCAGTGTCGCGCAGTGTGCTTTCGAAATGGTTCAAGGCATATTCATTAGCCGCGAACATACTCTCGCGCTCCACCTCGGCTTCTTTCTCGGCCGAGGTAAGCTCGCGCTCAGCCACCTCTATATTATATTTGTGGCCGAGCCACTTTATGGCCTCCACATAGCTCATGCTCTCAAGGTCCATCAAGAAGCTGACAGCATTGCCGGCCTTACCGCAACTGAAGCACTTGAAAATGCCACGCGAGGGAGATACGGAAAACGACGGAGTACGTTCATTATGAAACGGACAAAGCCCGAGATAGCTCGAACCTCGTTTTTTCAATGAAACGAAGTCGCTCACCACCTCCTCAATTTTGGTGACATCGAGTACCTTGTCTACTGTTGCTTTATCTATCCTTGCCATAGTATGAGCTTGTTTGAACACAAAGTTACGAAAATCATTCCGATTTGATATTGACACATCATTCGATTTTCAAAAATTTAAGATGAATCACGTAATTTTTGAAAGGGTAGCCGATGTGCGTCTTAACTTTGCTGCACAAAAAAAGCTCCGACATTCACTGTCGAAGCTTTGTAGCGGGACCGAGAATTGAACTCGGGACCTCCGGGTTATGAATCCGACGCTCTAACCAACTGAGCTATCCCGCCGTTTTGCGAGTGCAAAGTTAAGACCTTTATTTGAATTAACCAAATTTTTGAACCGATTTTTTAATAAATTTCTAAAAAAATGAGAAAAATCAATCTTATCGTGGTGCATTGCACCGCTACTCCCGCCACCCGAACCGTAACCGCAGCCGACGTAGACAACTGGCATAAAGCACGTGGCTTTCAGTGCATTGGCTACCATTACCTCATCCATCAGAACGGATATATAGAGCTTGGGCGCGATATAGAGCAGCCCGGAGCACATACCAAGGGATTCAACAGCTATTCGGTAGGGGTGGCATACGTTGGCGGAGTAGACAGCGAGGGAAAACCTGCCGATACACGTACTCCGGAGCAGAAATCAGCCTTGCGACGCCTGCTCGTCCATCTCAAAGAGAGCTATCCCGATGCAAGCATACACTCACACCGCGACTTTGCCAACAAGGCATGCCCGTGCTTCGACGCAACAAAAGAGTATGAGGATATTTGAGAATCTGTTTTAAATTTAAACAGTTTCTGAGTGATTCGGATATTTTTGATTAACTTTGTGATATGGAAAAACAAGAAATCGACTTAAATAACCCGGAGTTCAGACAAGTTGAGTCATTGCTCAACTTTACTGATGTCTCTGTGTTCATGACAGGTAAGGCCGGCACGGGCAAGTCAACTTTTCTCAAGCATATCACCCGCACCACACGCAAGAAGCATGTGGTGCTCGCACCTACAGGCATAGCCGCCGTGAATGCCGGCGGCCAAACCCTGCACTCGTTTTTCCATATTCCACTTAAACCACTGCTTGCCGAGGACCCCGAATTTGATGAAAGCCGCCTCAGCAACCGCATGAAGTACACCAAGCGATTCATCAAGATGCTGCGCGAGCTTGAATTGATCATAATCGACGAAATCTCCATGGTAAGAGCCGATGTGATTGATTTCATAGACAAGATTCTGCGCCACTATTGCCGCAAGAAAGCACATCTGCCATTCGGCGGAAAACAGATACTGATGGTGGGCGATGTGTTTCAGCTCGAACCGGTTGTGAACGCTCAGACCCGCGAGATACTGCGGCGCGAATACAGCAGTTTCTACTTCTTCTCGGCCAAAGTATTCTCGCAGATTGACCTCGTGCCTATAGAACTGCGCAAAGTGTACCGCCAGAATAATGCCGAGTTCATCAACCTGCTCGACCGGGTGAGAAGCGGACACCCTACTCCGGCCGACATCAAGGCAATAAACTCGCGGGTAGCAAGCAATTCAGAAGACGATGACGAAGGCAGCATGGCAATGACAATTGCCACAAGGCGCGATATAGTTGATTTTATCAATGAGTCGCACCTTGAGTCGCTGCCCGGCTCAGCCCATAAGTTCATCGCAATGGTTGAAGGCGATTTCCCCGAATCGTCTTTCCCTACCGACCGCGAACTGGTGCTGAAAGAGGGCGCACAGGTGGTATTCATACGCAACGACCCCGAGCGTCGTTGGGTAAACGGCACAATAGGCAAAGTGACCGACATAAGTCAATCGGCCATCGAAGTCACCACCGAAAACGGAAACATCTTTGACCTCGAGCCGGAGATCTGGAACAATATAGAATACGGTTTTGACGAGAAAACCAAATCTGTGACCGAGAATGTGAAAGGGGCA
Source organism: uncultured Muribaculaceae bacterium (assembly GCA_910586975.1). Classification (GTDB taxonomy): domain Bacteria; phylum Bacteroidota; class Bacteroidia; order Bacteroidales; family Muribaculaceae; genus CAG-873. The sequence continues at coordinate 100,130 of CAJUKX010000004.1, forward strand.
TTCAAGCAATTCCCCGTTAAACTGGCCTGGGCCTTGACCATACACAAGAGCCAGGGCCTGACATTTAACAAAATCACCATCGACGTGGGACAGGGAGCCTTTACCGGCGGCCAAAGCTACGTGGCCCTGAGCCGCTGTACATCACTCGAAGGCATAACAATGGCTACCCCCATAAGGCAGAGCGACATCTACGTAAGCCGCGATGTGCTCAACTTTGCCACAAACTTCAACAACGCCTCGTTGGTGACATCAGCGCTTGAGTCGGCACGTGCCGACTCGCTATATGCCGATGCCGCCACAGCATTCAACGAAGGCAATTTCAGCGATGCCGTGAGTGTATTTGCCGAAGCCTCGCAACTGCGACAGACATGGACAGCACCGCGCTACCGGCGACTGATAGCCATGAAACTGCACTCGCTCAACCAACCCAACCGACGGATAAAGGAACTTGAATCTAAAATTAAAGAACAGCAGGCCACACTCAACCGTTTGGCCGATGAATATGTACAACTGGGGGTGTTGTGTCTTGAGTCCGGTGAAAAGAAAGCCGCCAAGGCCAATTTTACGAAAGCACTTTCATTAAATCCTGAAAACAAAAAAGCCAACCGCCTGCTCAAAAAACTCAAAAACAAGAGTGATAGCTGACACGGCGGCAAAGCCTGCGTAACATTATAACAAAACATCAGCTATTTTCATAACTGTTGCGTATTTGCAATTTATTTTGTAACTTTAGCGCGCCTTTTAAGAGTGTGTTTACTTTTTAACTCGCGTTAAGGCTGAGAGTATTTTTTGAATGATTTTCGCAAGTTGAAGAAGGAGCATAGCGAGCTATGTGACTGATGAAACTTGGCGGAAAGCATCAAAAAAGACTTCAGGATTAATGCGAAACCATTGAAATAAATACATTCTTTATTTAAAACTTAAATCGTGTGTTAAAAGTAAACACACTCTAAGAACATATTGTATACATTTCACACGCTTAATGAAGATAGTCAAAAATCTTAAGAATGATGAACTCGAACGGCTGTGCGTGCTTATTGAAGACGATTATGAGTATGATAAGCTGGACAGAAGCATATTGATGGATTTCCTCTCTATGGGTGAAGTCTGTCAGTATGAGCGTGGCGAATTGCTCGGTGGCGCCGATGAGATTGACACACACATCTATATATTAATAGAGGGTTTGACGCGCCAATGGTATTGGAACGGCGACAAGGAGGTGACCAAGGGTTTCGGTTTACCTCCCACTATATCAATACATTATCTAAGCTATTACGGCGACAGGCCTTCTCATGTCTATTATGAGGCATGCTGCATTTCAAAGGTATTGAGATTCACAAAAGAGGTTTTCGATGAATTCACGCAGAAATCGCATGAGTTCGCTCTATGGCACCTTAATTGCGTACAAAACCAACTCTATTATTACGAACTCAAGGATAGCCGTATCCGAGGATCGGTGCGCGAACAATACGAAGCATTGGAGAAAAACCGACCTGAGATTATTCAGAACGTATCGTTGAAAACCATTGCGTCGTATATTGGTGTTTCGCCACAATATTTATCAAAAATTCGTAACAAAAATCACAAAAAAGCCAAAAACGGTAACATAGATTAATTATTTGGCGTATTTTTCTTTCTAAATTTGTTGGCAGATGATTTAAAGTTTCGGGACTGCAAAATTCCCCGCTCATCATCAGCCCAGTCTAATACGTTAAACCAAGCAATTGGATATGAAGAAATTTTTATTTGCAAGTATGGCGTTGGCAACAGCCGGCGCAATGGCGGCACAGCTCTCATACGAGATTCCCGCCACCCTGTCTTATTTCGGCACTATCGAGGCTCAGGAAGGTATACCATACCCGGCAGCCAATTTCGTGACTAACAATCCGGTGAACGAAGGTGCCTGTATATGGGTACCCAAGGGCTCGATGATTATGTATAAGAATACATCGGGAGCAGGATATAACGATGTGGCATGGGTGGTGCCCGGTGCAACTGACCGCGAGACTGTGGCAGGATCGGTAATAGTTCGCTACGACGAAGTGGGAACCTTTGACTTCCCCACCCTGGTGAGCGGTGAAGAGACTTTCAAACACGACCTTAAGATAAAGGTGGGAGGTAAAGCTGAACTTTGCCACTCCGACACACGCAAGTGGGGCGAAACTTACGGTCTGGGATACGCTCCGTTCAACGGCGGCAATGGTTACCTCGGAGGTACCAACAAGGTCAATATCGCAGGCGTCGGTAACTTCTACCGTTTCTCATCGCCCGACATGTATGTTGACGGCGTTAATATCTATCTGGCCAAAGCACCCGGAGCTGTACCTTCAAGCGCTACCATGATGACCCGCGTGTTCCTGCCCTTCCTTGGCGACGGCCAGTTCTCAATGATCGGACAATTCGGTGCCCTCGGCGCTCTCGAGGGTGAGAATGTGCCTATCAACAGCGCCAAGACCGCTGCCGACGGAGTATGGCTTCCTTCCTCAAAATTTGCCGTATATAATGTAGACTTTTCCACAAAGTTGAATTGTGAAGGACTTCCATACCTCTTCTTTGCGGTTGAAGGTTTCTCATACGATCAGAATGCCGATATGGCCGAGGACTTCGTGCTTGCCACAGATGTGATGCCCGCACGCGAGCTCAACATGGAAGACTATAACAACGCTCTGGCACACAACTCATTCGTGCGTCAGGGTGGCGAGACCGATTACATACGACCCGTATCTGTATTCGGCGGCAGCTCCATGACTCCTGCAGGCAATTTCAAAAGCTATAATTTCTGGATTTGCCCGATGGTACGTGGTGCCGAGACTCCAGTGTCGGGTGTGGAAGACATAGTTACAGGCATTGAACGCAACATCTCGTTGGAACGCGATGGCGACAACCTGATAGTGACCGGAGTAGCCGACGGTCAGCTCTCAATAGTAGCGCTCGACGGCACAATACGCAGCACTGCAAAGGCTGCTAACGGTGGAGCAATATTCAACACCTCATCACTCGCCCACGGCGTGTATGTGGTTGTGGCAGCCGACGGTCAAACCATCAAATTTGTAAAATAAATTCCTAAATATTAGAATTATGAAGAAAGTAACCAAAGTGTTGATGGCAGCCGCCATCGCAGCAGCCGCATGCGTGCCGCAAGCGGACGCGGGAGTTTGGAAATTCTTGTCGGCCGGACAATCGCAGACATACGCGATCATGGAAGACGGAACCTTATGGGCATGGGGTTCAGCCGAATACGGCGAACTCGGCAACGGCTCAAAGTCACCCGCCAAAGTTTCTACCCCCACTCAGATTGGTGAAGACACCGACTGGGTATTCGCAGCCGGTGGCAGCGGTCGTGCATTCTTTATCAAGGCCGACGGCTCGCTCTGGTCGGTAGGTACTGCAGAAGGCGGTGTGCTCGGCACCGGCTCGTCGCAGGCACAGCTCACACCTGCCCGCATCGGCACTGACAACGACTGGAAGTATGTGGCCACTTCAAACAATGGCGACAACTATGATGCCATGGCCATCAAGACTGACGGCTCACTTTGGGGCTGGGGCAAGAATGAACTCGGTTCGCTCGGCCTTGGCGACTTCAATACACGAGCAGTGCCGGTACGCGTAGGCACCGATAACGACTGGGTTTCTGTATCGCTCGGACGCAACCACACTGTGGCCATGAAGAGCGATGGTTCTATCTGGGGCGCCGGCGAGGCCAACAACGGTGCGCTCGGCGACAACACAGGCTTTAAGAAAAACTTTGTAAAGGTATCTGAGCCGGCCGACTGGAAGACAGTAACCGCAATCAACAATGCCACATACGCCATCAAAACCGATGGTACACTGTGGGCTTGGGGCCAGAATGACGACAACAAACTTGGTATCAACAATGCAGAAATCACCACTGTAACCGAACCCACCAAGATTGAGGCTATCACCGGCAAGGTGTTCTCAATCACAGGTTCAGAACACTTCCGCGTTGTTGCTACCGGCGAAGGCGAAACAGCCACCGAAGCCTATTCGTGGGGCTGGAACTATCAGGGTTGCCTTGGCAACGGTACAGGCTGCGAATTTGGTGATATAGCCGCCCGCGTGCTGTATGCCACTCCGCAAAAGGTGCAGTTTGCCGAGCCGGTTGAAATAGAAATGCTCTCGGCAGGCGCCACATTTGCCGAGGTTCTCGATGGCAAAGGCTTGCTCCAGGGCTGGGGTGCCAACGCTTGGGGTCAGCTCGGAAACTCGCTCCCCGAGAACATGCTCAACATTTACTACACCACACCCATTGCCGTGGCCGAAGGTCAGGCACCCGTTGATCCCGGTGTGGAGATTACCGCAGACAACATTCCCACCAACCTGTCGGCTGTAGAAAAGATAACCCTGCTCGGTGCTTGGACCACAAGCGACCTGCTCAACCTCATTGCCCCCATAGGCAACGGCCAGGGCATCATGGGCTATAACTACAATACCCACCTCAAGGCAGTGGATATGTCGAAAGCTGAAATGGCAGAAGGCACATCACTCTCAACCATATTCCGCAACTGCTCGGCTCTCGAGACCGTTCTCTTCCCCACCAACGGCACAGCCGCCAATATCGTAAGCCTCGACAACGCATTCCTCAACGACAAGGCTCTGACAAATCCTGACCTGTCTTTGCTCGTGAATGTTAAGGACATTGACCAGGCCTTCCAGAACTGCAAGGCCGTGACCATGCTCGACCTTTCTACATGGACAGGCGTTGAATCAAGCGAAATGGCTTTCCAGAATTCCGGCCTCACTTCTATCGTGCTTCCCGCTGATTTTGTAATTTCCGACAGATGTTTCGGCGGTTGCGACAACCTCAGACTCGTTGACTGGCACCTGTACAACGGCACTACCTGCCCTGCTGTGGAAATCACCGACAAGTATGAACCCTTCTACGGACTCGACTTCGTACCCTCACAGAAAAAGGAAATTGTAATCATCGTTCCGCAGGCAGCATTTGATTCGTTCAGCACCGACAGCTACTGGGGAGGTTTCAATATCCAGGCTGCCGCCGCTGCCGGTACATACACCATCGACGGCGACGAAATCCCCGCCGACCTGGCCGATGCACTCCACATCGTATTGACAGGCAACTGGGACAGCGCCAAGTTCAAGGCTCTTGCCACCGCTCTCGGTACAAGCGCTTCTGTAACCGCGTCAAACAAGACTCTGCTCACAGTTGATGCATCAGCTGCAACCATCGAACCCGGCACAAACCTGCTGATGGGTGTTCAGGGCATCTTCGGTCAGTCAGACAAGGGTGTATTCCAGAACTTCACCGCTCTCGAATCATTCATCATGCCCGCGGCAGAACAGGCAGCCAACTTCGGTTCGTTCAAGCAGGCATTCCAGGGCTGCTCATCGCTCAAGGAAATAGACCTCTCGGGTTGCACACAACTCACTTCAACCAACGATGCCTTCTACAACTGCTCTGCATTGGCCAAGGTTATTCTCCCCGCTGAATTTACTATCGGCACTGAATGTTTCGACAGATGCGACAACCTTCGCGAAATCGACTGGTCAGCATTCACCGGAGATGTAGTTCCCAACATCTCAACCAACGGCTTGCCGACACTCGACAACACCAAAGACCTGGTAGTAAAAGTTCCTCAGGATAAGCTCGCAATGTTCCAGGAAAACGCAAAGTGGAATGTGTACACACTCGTTGGTGTTGACACCGCATCTGTAGTAGACGAAATTGGCTCTGCAGAAGAAACCCTTATGCCCGTGTACACCATTTCGGGCCAATATGTCACCACAGTCAAGGGTGCGCTCAAGGCAGGTACTCTCCCCGCCGGCATCTACATCGTAGGTGGCAAAAAAGTACTCGTGAAGTAATCGCTACACATCTCTAAACAGACTTAATCATAACAGACTGCGTCACCAAAAATGGCGCAGTCTGTTTTATTATGTATATTTAATCCTGTGAATTACGTTTTGGGAATATGACATCCGACGAGGATGTCTGCAAATACCGTAACCGCGGTATGCACGACCGTAGGGAGGGCATGCCCGGAAAGGCGGACACAAGATATTGGCATCCGCCAAGGATGCAGTATATGATGCCGGGTACAATAAGACGACTCTGTGGATGTCGCTGTGGCCTATACCGCATCCTGCCGGATGCATTTGCGGCTTGCGTTACTACCGGGTATGCCCTGCGCTACGCTTGTGCATGCCCGTTACGGTGTGTCAGACTTCCTGCGGAAGTCATATTCTTGATAACAAGGATGGTAAGCTACTTAACATCTTATTCATACCATATTTCCCATGATTCTTCTAATAACAAACTGCATTCCAAAAGTCGTTTGACAGACTTCGGGAATGCAGTTTTATTTATTACTTATTTACTATTTATTTGATTACCGCGAGGCCGCCTTGGGCGGTTTCTTTGTAGAGCGAGGGGATGTCGTGGCCGGTCTGCTTCATCACTTCCACTATGCGGTCGAAGTCTACGCTGTGGCGGCCATCGGAAAAGGCTGCGTACAGATTGGCGTCAAGAGCGCGGGCAGCTGCGTAGGCATTGCGCTCGATACACGGTATCTGCACAAGGCCGCACACGGGGTCGCAGGTAAGGCCAAGGTGATGCTCAAGACCCATTTCGGCCGAGTATTCAATCTGGGCCGGCGTTCCGCCAAACAGCTGTGAGGCAGCTGCGGCTGCCATGGCGCATGCCACACCAACCTCGCCCTGGCAGCCTACTTCGGCACCCGATACGGATGCGTTGTGCTTGACCACGTTGCCAAACAGTCCGGCAGTAGCCAATGCGCGGAGGATGCGCTTCTCTGAGAATCCTTTGGAAGTATGCAGATGATAGAGTACCGCGGGCACTATGCCACACGAACCGCATGTGGGAGCAGTTACAATCTCGCCGCCCGAAGCATTTTCCTCGCTGACGGCCAGCGCGTATGCGTATACCAGACCGCGCGACTTAAGCGAGGCATTGTAGCCGGAGGCATGGATATAGTAGCTCACGGCCTTACGACGCACACCCAGTCCGCCGGGGAGCACGCCCTCGGCATCAATACCACGTTTAACGGCAGCTTTCATCACTTCCCACACCTTGGCAAGGTAGTCCCATATCTCCTCGCCTTCGGTTTCGCCTACATATTCCCAGTACGACTTACCTGTCTGTTCACACCATTTCTGAATGTCCTTGATTTTATTGAGCGGATATATTGACTCGCCTGCAGTGCGTGATTCGCCGTCGAGGACGATATCGCCGCCACCTACCGAATAATAAATGCGTTCAGCCAACACATCGCCTTGGGTATCGAAGGCCTGAAATTTCATGGCATTGGTGTGGAACGGCAGCACGGTATCGGGTTCCCACTCTATTGTGGTTGGGTACAGCGGCGAGAGGACATCCAGGATTGCCTTATCGGTAAGGTGACCCTTACCGGTGGCTGCGAGCGATCCGTAGAGTGTCACCACGCACTTGGACGCACCTTCGGCAAGTTTGCTGAAAATGATTGCCGCATTGCGCGGTCCCATTGTATGGGATGATGAAGGCCCGTAGCCTATTTTGAAAAGTTGTCGTAAGGATTCCATTATTAAATAAACAAGCTCTTATATATCTTCGTCAGCTACCATCTGTGAGAGTGCGGCAGCATCCAGTTCATTATCTTTTCCGGCCAACTGAGATCCGAATGTTTCCTTGATATTCCATACAGCCGCAGCGCCGAGTAGCATCAGCACACCCGAAACCACAAGCATCCATATAGTGGCCGGCGCACCGTTGGCATCGGGAGCGAAGCAACCGAGTACGAGTCCACCGCAAAGAGCGGCAACAATCTGTGGTATGCTGATGGTGCAGTTGAACAGACCGAGGTATGTGCCTATATGTTCGCCCGACAATGCGTTGGTAAGTATAGTGAAGGGCATGGCGAGCATGGCAGCCCAGGCGCAACCCATCAGTGCATAGCTTACGCCGAGCACGTAGTGGCTGTTGATGAAGAATACCGATATGAATCCGATACCGCCTATGACGAGCGACAACGAGTAGCCTACCTTGCGGTTGCGGAACTGCGACAGCACAATTGCCCACAGCACTGCGGCGATAGCCTGAATGGCCAGCAGTACACCGTTCCAGTCGCCGGCATCCTGATATTCCTTTGATGCTGCATTAAGCACGGTTGAATAGTTTACCTGCAACGAACCGGGATTTTCTACCGCAGGCAGACTTGTGGTTTCGTCAAGTATATATTCGCCGTTGGCCTGCTCCTTGGCAATGTGGGCCAGCGTAAGGGAGGTACCGGGTTTTACAAGTGAAAGTTCTGAAATGGTTGCAGCGGAAGTCAGCACCGATATAGGTTCGAAATTGTTGATGCGCACTACCTGACCGGGCTTGGCGAACACGCTCTTTTCGTAAGCCGAAATCTCAGCCTTGGGCACACCATAGCTGTATACTACCTGACGGTCTTTGATAACGGTGTCGCCGTCTACTGTAACTGTTGTAGGTTCGAAATATTCGCCGTCAACTTCAATGCCGCCAAGTGCGAGATGACCGTCGAGGAGCACCGGACGCTGAGCATTGAACACATATTTATCGTTATAATTGTGCCCATCAAGAGAAAGGCCGGTGGCAATCTTAACGGCAGGCGCATTGAAAGCATGTCCGGCTATTGCGTCGGTCGAGTATGTCCACATGTAAAGGAAACCGGCCCAGCAGAAGAACTGCACAATACCCACGGTCCAGAATACCTTGGGAGCATGAACAAGCAGAGCCACAAGGTTTGTTTTCTCCTTCTTGCCCTTTTCAACGGTCTTAAGGCCGTGGTATTCGGCATATTCGTGAGGGGGCATTTCCTTAACCTTGGCAAAGGTATAGAGTACGCAAAGCAAGAGGACGGCAGCGCCGATGTAGAATGCCCATGTAACTGTAGGAGGTACCTCGCCCGAGGGCGCTGTATTGCTGAGGAACAATGCGAGCACGATGGGCGCTATATAACCCACAACCGAACCCGAGTTGCACAGGAACGACTGTATGGAGTAAGCCAGTCCCTTCTGTTTTTCATTCACGAAGTCGCCTACAAGCATCTTGAAGGGCTGCATGGCCATGTTGATTGATGTATCGAGGAACATGAGCATCACAAGGCCGAAAATGATGGCCTGGCTTACACCAAGGCCGAGCGAACCGGCATTGGGCAGGAAGCACATCACTATTATAGCCACCAGGGCACCGATGAGCAGATAAGGAAGTCGGCGACCGAAGCGGTTCCATGTGTTATCGGAAGCGGCACCGACAATGGGCTGCACTACCAGACCCATGAGCGGGGGCAGAATCCAGAAGTAACTGAGGTCATGCGGGTCGGCACCGATGGTTGAGAAAATACGGCTAACTTGGGAGCTTTGCAACGCATAGGCGATCTGTACACCGAAGAATCCGAATGACAGATTCCACAGTTTCCAAAAGCTCAAATCAGGTTTGCTTTTCATGGTTATTAAAATCTCTGTTTATGATAAGTAAGTTATGAATATTTTATGAATTTTGCTCAAAAGCGTATAGTTTTGCCACTTCCTGCTGCCATAATCCGGGATCGGGAGTTTCGAGAATAAGGGGTATATTATCGAAACGGCCATCCTGCATCAAGCGGTGGAAGAAAGCTTCGCCTATCAGACCGGCTCCGATGGAGGCGTGGCGGTCTACCCGCGAACCGAGAGGCTTGATTGAATCGTTTATGTGCATGCCGCGCAAGTATTCAAAGCCGATGAGCTGCCCGAAGCGTGTCCAACAGTCATCATACGAATCCTCGGCGGCAAGATTGTATCCGGCGGCGTATGCGTGTGCGGTATCAATGCAGACACCCACACGGGTCTTGTCGTCAACGCCCTCGATTATACGCGCTATATGCTCGAAACTGTAGCCTAAATTGGAGCCTTGTCCGGCCGTATTCTCAATCACCGCCGTCACGCCCTCGGTTTGGTCAAGAACAATATTGAGCGATTCGCACACACGCTTTATCGACTCATCCTCGGTAATCTTCTTGAGATGAGCGCCGGGGTGAAAGTTGAGCATGGTAAGGCCGAGCGACTGCACACGTCTCATCTCGTCGATCATCGACTCGCGGCTAAGTTTCAGTTTAAAAGACTCAGGAGATCCAAGGTTTACCACAAAGCGACCATGCGGCAGGATGTATCGTGAGCTGAAGCCGTATTCAAGGCATGACTGCTTGAATCCGTCAATCTGCTCCTGTGGAATCGCAGGCGACTTCCAGCGGGCAGGATCGGCGACACTAAGCGCAAACGCACGGGCTCCGAGACCCGCAGCTATTGCCGGTGCACGTGCAATATCGACCAGGCTATCAACATGGACTCCAATATATTTCATTACGCATTCTTTTAGTTCTACAAAATTAATAGGAATTGGCGTAATGTCAAAATAATTGTAAAAATATTTTTGAATTTGCAGGGATAATCTCACATATAACAGCAGCATATATAACAGCAGCCCGCCTCCGAGTGTGGGGGGCGGGCTGCATATTGTAGTGTGTCAGTTCAAAATCAGAGCATGCGCTGCTTGATTTCGTTCTGCTTCTGTTCGTCGCGCAGGTTGTAGTAGATGTTTTCGAGATAGCGCAGGGCATCCATGTTCTCGTTATCGAGCTGCCAAGCCTTTTCGAGGTAAGTAGCGGCTTCTTCGAAGAGGGGCTTGATCTTCTGGTCGAAGTATGCCTGAGATTCAGCAGCAGATGTGGGAGCCTGGTCGCTGAGAGCGTATGCTTCCTGGCAGAGAGCTGCGCCATACTGTGTGAGAGCCTGAACGTTGCTGTCGTTGAGTTCGATAGCCTTGGCAAACATAGCCTTTGCATCAGCCTTCTTGTCCATGTTGTCGTAGAGCACACCCTTCACAAAGTAGTACTGTGAGTTGTTGGGATCGCTTGCGATAGCGGCGTCGATGGTTGTGAAAGCCTTGTCGTATTCCTTCTGCTGGAGGTAAACGTTGATCATATAGCCGAGGTAGTTGGGATCTTCCTTGCCATAAATCTCGTTACCAAGCTGTGCCCACTTGAACATGGCGTCGTTATCCTTAAGGCCGGTAGATACAGAGAGGGCGTAGTCGTAAAGGGTCTTTTTGTTGTAACCCTTGGCGTGAGCCTTTTCGAAAGAATTGAGGGCGTTGCGCAGTGAGTCGGCCTGCCATGCAGCGAGAGCCTGGTTGAAGTAAACTTCGGCCAGCACTGTATCCTGCAGGGGAGTGTTCTTAGACTTGAAGGGTTCAACTTCGTAGATATCGAGGAATACCTTCCAGGCGTTGTAAGCGCCCTTGTAGTCCTTTACGTCCCAGTAGGTGATAGCGGCGTCGTTATAGTCAGACACGTGTCCGGCGATGGTGTTGATGATGTCCTTTGAGTATTTGGTCTTCACCTTACCTTTGGCGTCAACAACAGTATCGAGGGGAAGGGCCTTCATGTAGAAATCATAACCCTGCATGAGGTCGTCGGCCATCTTCTTTGCATCTCCGTCGCCAAGGCGGCCGAGAGACTTGAGGCCGAAGAGCTTGTCAAACTCGCCGAACATCGCCTTACCGGGGATGTAGTAAGTCTGTGCGAGGTTGGCAGTTTCAGAATTTGTAAAGGCGGGAGTAATTATTTCCACAACCTTTGCAGGAGCTTCACCACCCTTCTGGGCGCGTTCTGCATCCTTAAGTACCTGCATCTGAGCCGACATAGCCATAGAGCCTGCAAAGAAGGCGGCTGCGGCAAGAACAAGATGTTTTTTCATGATGAAATTATTAAATAGGGATTATTGTTAGTATATTCATTCGTTTGTATTGTCGTCAGACTCGGCGATGTTTTCCTCCTCATCTTCTACAACTGTATCGGTGTCGTCATCGGCAATCTCTACCGAGAGGTCGAGTTCGGGAAGTTCTTCACCGTCGATTGACTGCGATTCTTCTTCGGGATCGGTAGGCACGGGACATACAGATGCGATTTCATCGCCACGCTTGTCGAGATTGATCAGACGCACGCCCTGGGTTGCACGGCCGGCTATCTTGATATCGGCCACCCTGATGCGTATGAGCATGCCTGAGCGATTGATGATAACGAGGTCGTTTTCGTCGTTAACGCTCTTGAATGCCACGAGTTTACCGGTTTTGTCGGTAACGTTGATTGTCTTTACACCCATAGAACCGCGTGCGGTAAGGCGGTAGGCATCGAGCGGGGTACGCTTGCCGTATCCCTTTTCAGAAACCACCAGCACGGTATTGGGCGAGTCGGGACACATGGCGATAAGACCGATAACCTCGTTGTCGCCGGTGAGACGCATACCGCGCACACCGCTGCTCACACGGCCCATTGCTCTGAGCGAAGCTGAGGGGAAGCGGTTGGCCTTGCCTTCGCGTGCGGCAAGCAGGATGTCGCAACTGTCGTCAATGAGTTCTACGCCTATGAGCTGGTCGCCCTCGCGCAGCACGATAGCCTTCTTACCCTTGGCCATCACACGCGAATATTCGCTCAGTGCAGTCTTTTTAACCACACCGTTGCGGGTGGCGAAGATAAGATAATGAGAACCGGCAAATTCGGGATCTTCCATATTCTTGGCAGCGAGATAAGCGCTTACCTTGTCGCCCGGTTCTATGTTGAGCAGATTCTGCAATGCACGTCCCTTTGAGGTCTTTGTACCCTCGGGCAGTTCGTAAACCTTAAGTTTGTAAACGATACCCTTGTCGGTAAAGAACAGCATGGAGCAGTGCATCGAGGCTGTATATACGTGTTCGATGAAGTCTTCGTCGCGTGTCACTGAGCCGCGTGAGCCTACGCCGCCGCGGTTCTGCGCACGGTATTCGCTCAGAGCTGTACGTTTGATATATCCGAGATGCGAGATGGTGATAATCACATCGTCGTCGGCATAGAAAGCCTCGGCGTTGAAGCTGCCGCCCTGATAGTTTATCTGGGTCTTGCGCTCGTCGCCGTATGAGTCGCGTACTTCTTCGAGTTCACTCTTGATGAGGTTGCGGCATACCTCAGGGTCATTGAGGATAAGTTCGTAACCTGCAATTTCTTCTTCCACAGCCTTGTAAGCTTCGTGAAGTTTATCCTGTTCGAGTCCCGAGAGACGCTTGAGCTGCATGTCGACCACGGCCTGGGCCTGAGGCATTGTGAGTCCGAAGCGATCCATAAGGCGTGTGCGGGGATCTTCATCGCGGGGAGTGCTGCGGATGATCTGAATAACCTCGTCGATGTGGTCTGAGGCAATTATAAGACCTTCGAGGATATGGGCGCGTTCCTGCGCTTTGCCCAGACGGTACTTGGTGCGGCGTATAACCACCTCGTGGCGGTGTTCCACAAATGCCACAAGTATATCCTTAAGGCTCAGCAGCTTGGGACGTCCGTTGACGAGTGCCACGTTGTTTACGGCAAACGAAGCCTGCATCTGTGTCATCTTGTAGAGCTTGTTGAGCACTACGTTTGAGTTGGCATCAGAACGCAGCTTTATGACGATGCGCATGCCCTCGGCATCAGATTCGTCGTTTACGTCGGCTATTCCGTCGAGTTTCTTGTCTGTAACGAGATCGGCAATGTACTTGATGAGTTCGGCCTTGTTAACTCCAAAGGGAATTTCATGTACGATGATAGTCTCGTGATTGGCTTCTTGTTCAATGGTGGCGTTAGCGCGTATAATCACACGTCCGCGACCGGTCTCGTATGCTTCGCGCACACCTTGGTAGCCGTAGATGGTACCGCCGGTGGGAAAGTCGGGTGCAGGGATAATCTTGATGAGTTCATCAATGGTTATATCAGGATTTTCGAGCACCGCAATCGAGGCGTTGATCGACTCGGTAAGGTTGTGGGTAGGCATATTGGTTGCCATACCTACCGCGATACCCGACGCACCGTTAACCAGCAGATTGGGGAAACGGGTGGGCAACACGGTGGGCTCCTTGCGCGAGTTGTCGTAGTTGGGCTGGAAGTCTACAGTATCCGAATCAAGATCTTGAAGCATCTCCTCACCCATCTTTGCAAGACGGACTTCAGTATAACGCATTGCCGCAGGGCCGTCGCCGTCAACCGAGCCGAAGTTACCGTGGCCATCAACCAGGGTATAGCGCATGTTCCAGTCCTGGGCCATGCGTACTACGGTACCATAAATCGACGAGTCGCCGTGAGGGTGGTATTTACCCATAACCTCACCCACGCAGTTTGCAGCTTTCTTATGGGGCTTGTCGGAGGTATTGCCCATTTCATTCATACCAAACAGTACGCGGCGATGAACGGGCTTCATGCCGTCGCGCACATCAGGGAGAGCTCGCGACACTATCACCGACATAGAATAGTCGATGTAGGCCGACTTCATTTCATTTTCAATGTTTATCTTAAAAATACGGTCTTCTTCCAGCATAATAATAAGGAAAAATGAAGCGTGAGCGACCGATGCTTAAAAACATCTTTATCGCTTATGCAAATTATCTCACAAAGGTAGGAATTTTTTTTGAAATACGAAATATTTCATTTTATGAAAGAACCGAAAAAAACCACAAAAACAGTAAAAAGAGCAAGCCGGGCCAAAAGCGTGTTTGAATTTAACGCACAAAAAATGATTCTATTGTGGAATTGAAGATAAAATGAATATTTTCCGCATTAATCTTGCGGCCTAATACGAGTTAAATTCAAACACACTCTAACAGTCGGCATGGAACGGGGGCAGCTTGCGGGCAAAATCTTCAAGATACTGGCCAATGGTACGACCGGTCTGAGCCTTGAAAAAACGCATCAGATGGTTTGATTCAGAAAATCCGTATTTATCTGATATATATGCCACAGAGTAGTTGGTCTCGACGAGTTCGTTTTTTATGCGCACTATCAGACGGTTTTTTATCATTTGGGATGCAGTGAGCCCGAATTGCGCCTTTACCGCCGAGTTGAGCGTCACACGGCTCACACCAAGCTTCTTGGCATACGAATCAACGGTCTGTTTGCCCCTCATGCCTTTTTCGAGCATCCCCTTGAATCTGAAAGCTATGTTATTATCGCTGCTCTTGGCCGTAATCTTGTAGAAATCAACGTATGAGCGGTTGAGCGACGACAGCAGGTAACAAAGCAAAGAGCCGAGCACGGGTTCGGCATCGGAATGTCGGAACGCTGATTCATTCTCAATCATTTTAAGCACATAATCAAAGTCTTGCATAGTAGCCGCATCAACTTCCATCACAGGTGTTAACGCAGTCTGGTAATAATAGTGCAGGCGATAGGTGAAATACTTGTCTTCCAGAAAATTAAGCAACATATCCTCTTTAAAGACGAGGTAATGAAACTTGGACCTCGACATGTCGAGATGATAGCAATGCCGCTGACTGGGCGAGATGAAAACGACAGAGTTGTCAGAAATCACCACTTCCTTATCATTTATCCAAATCTGCCCCGCGCCCTCGCTGAAAAATAAAATTTCGAAAAAATCAGTAGAATACAGCTTATTTTCAAAGAAATATCCGGGATATGAGTCACTGTCACCCGATTTTATCAAAATATCTGATTCGGGGGCGATGGAACAGAACCTCAGATTCTCTATTTCAGTATGAATGTGCGCCATGAATGTTTTTGCCACAAAGATAACACATTTTTATCAAAATGGTATCTTAAGGCTCGCATTTTTACAAATTTGTTCCAAACTCACGTTTATCCGTTGATATTTCCACACATTCCTCATCAGCCCCGGGCCGCTCAAAGTTTGAAAAAAATTGGGCAAGTTGATCCTCATTAACAATTTGGTCGTCAGGGCCCGTGCCGGTGCGGGCTGCCAGTCTGCGACTGAGCACTTCGAGCGGTGCACTCGTATATGCCACCACCGGTACCACCCCGAGCCGAGCCACGGCGCGACGCAGACGGTCGCGCTTGGCTCGCTTGCACATCGTGGCATCCACAACAACCTTACAGCCGGCGCGAAGAAGGCCGCAAGCTGTGTCAACAAGTTCATCAAAAACGCTTTCGAATACAGGCTTCTGCCGTTCAAAGGGCAGAGCGGCAAATGCGTCGCCATACTTATCCCATATCATACGGTCGAGCGACAGATGAACGAAACCGCAAGGCTCAAGTGAGCGTGCGACGGTAGTCTTGCCCGAGCCGCTCACCCCACACATCATCACGAGCCTGTAAGATGATAATGAAGCCACGATATCCATAATAATCAGATTGCCGCGTTTTCAGGCTCTATATGTATCAGTTCATAGTCTTGCGAACCCAGCCCCAGCTCCTCGGCATAGTCAAGAATATGGGTGGCATTGCGCGACTCTATCCGCTCGATAAGATGCACCTTGCCAGGGTCGGCCGAATTATACACCATATCGACACATGCCCTGTCAAGAGCCACGGGGTCGAGCGATGCAAGTATGCCAATATCCTGCATCTTAACCGGTTCGGGCTCGGCAACGCAGTCACAGTCAACCGACAGGTTATTGGCTACGCTGATATACAGTATATTGTCGCCGGCCTTATCAAATACCGATTCACAGGCCTCGGCCATAGATTCAAGAAAATCGTCCTGAGGTGGCACATTTTCCCAATCCACCGGCACTGCGCGCGACCTGCCGGCTGTATGAATCCAAGCTTTGCCGGCGGCCGAAGCCATACCGATGGCCACATTTTTAAGAGCTCCGCCAAAGCCGCCCATAGGGTGTCCCTTGAAGTGCGACATTACTACGGTAAAGTCATAATTCAACCAGTTCTTACCCACATAGTTCTCCTTAAGGTGGCGTCCGTTGCGCACCGGCAGGGCAACATCGCCCTCTCCGTCCATGATGTCTACCTCGGCAATTGCTGTGAATCCATGCTCGGCAGCAGCCTGAAGGTGATCGGGTACATTACAACGGCGTCCGTCGTAGGCCGTATTACACTCTACAATGGTACCATCGACCAGATGCACGAATTTCTTTATCACATCCACGCTGAGATGATTGGGATTTCCGGCCTCACCGGTCGAGAGTTTTATGGCAACGCGCCCCTTGGGCTCGCGACCGAGAGCTTTATATACCTTTACGAGGTTGTCGGCGGTGATACGCTCACAAAAATAGACTTTTGAAGGAGATTTCTGAGTATTCATAATATTTAGGTTATTAAGCAGGAAGATGCGAGAAAGCCTTGCGCTGCACTATGAATGTAGCTGCGAGCACAAGTATGCCCGTGATGGTCCAGGTGATGGGATATATAGACAGCAGTACAGCGAAATCGTTGAATCGCGGCGCCACTGTGAACACCCACAGCAGCCTGAGCACACACGTACCGAAGATTGTGAGCAACATCGGGGTCATTGAATACCCCAGGCCTCGCATGTAAGCTCCGCCTATCTCGTATGTGCTGGCGATGCACTGATACAGCAACACTGTGTGCATGCGCACCAAAGCATAATGATATACCATCTCATTATCGGTAAACACGCTTATACATGCCTTGGCCTGCCATACTATCAGACCGTTTGCAATAGCGGCTCCTATCACCGCCATAAGCATTGATATGCCGAATACACGCTTGCAGCGCGCCGGCTGTGACGCACCGTAGTTCTGACCCGTAAAAGCGATGGTCGCCGCACAGAAAGCTGTCACTATATAATAGCAATAAGCCTCGTAGGTGACAGCCGCCGCCGAGCCGGCTATGGCGTATGAACCGTAGCGGTTGATGGAAGTCTGGATAAAAATATTCGAGAACGAGAAAACCATACCCTGCAAGCCGGCAGGAATACCAATCTTGAGCATTTTTGACAAGTCGCGCGTACTCACCTTGATTCCGGCGGGTTTCAGAGTGTACGGGTCAGGCAGACGCATCAATATCCACACAAGGATACCGGCATTAACCGCATTTGCAATCACTGTAGCGATGGCCACACCGTCGACACCCATGCCGAACTGCGACACAAACAGCCAGTCGAGCAGCGCATTGACCGCCGTAGCCACCACAAGCGAGTAGAACGGACTGCGGGTGTCGCCAATACTGCGCAAAATGGCCGACCCGAAGTTATAGATCATCATGAACGGCATTCCCAGGAAATATATGCGCAGATACACCGTGGCCAGATCGATAACATCGGCCGGAGCCTCCATCATCTCAAGAATGGGTCTTGCCACACATATACCTATACCGAGCAGCAACAGGCCACTGATAATGGAAACAATACCCACAGTTGCCACCGCACGGCGCACGCCATCCTTGTTCTTCTGACCTATATAGTTGGCAATCACTACATTTGCGCCGACAGCTATACCTAAAAACAGATTAACGAGTATGCTTATTATCACGCCGTTGCTACCCACGGCTGCCATAGCCTGCGAGCTTGAATATCGGCCGATGACAGCCACATCCACCGCATTAAACGACTGTTGCAGTATGCCACTCGCCATCAAAGGCAGGGCGAACACCAATATCTTCATAGCCATAGGGCCATGAAGCATATCAACTCCGGTTGACTTACCAGTATTCATAAGATGAGTATTTTTGCAAATGCAAAGTTAATCATTTTTTGTTATGTGATGAATTTTTTGTATTTTTGCAGTCAAATTTAGGAATCCCTTATGAAGATATTAGTAACCGGTGCCAATGGTCAGCTTGGACGTGAACTCCGCGACATTCTCGAAGCACGACAGAGCGGCATCACAACCTATGTCGACCTTGATGAACTCGACATCACCGACCGTGCTGCCACCGAAGCGTTTTTGCGCTCAGGCGAGTTCACACATATTATAAACTGCGCTGCTTACACCGCAGTAGACCGCGCCGAAGAGGAGAAACTTCAGTGCGCTTCTGTTAATATTGACGGCATAACCAATCTGGCTCGTCCGGCTGATGAGCTTGGAATCAAGATTGTACATATTTCAACCGACTACGTTTTTGACGGACGTACGTATCGTCCGTATACCGAGAGCGACAAGGTGAATCCCGTATCGCAATACGGCACCACCAAGCGCAAGGGCGAGACCGCGCTGCTTGGACTCGCGCCCGAATCGGTGATAATCCGCACCGGATGGCTCTACTCGCCCCACGGCAAGAACTTTGTGAAGACCATTCTGAGGCTCAGCTCCACCGAGTCATCGCTCAGAGTCGTATGCGACCAGGTAGGCACTCCCACCTACGCCCGCGACCTTGCCCAGGCCATAGCCACAATAATATTCGCACGCCAGTGGACTCCGGGCATTATAAACTTTTCAAACGAAGGAGTATGCTCGTGGTACGACTTTGCAGTAGCCATACAGCGTATAGCCGGCATCACCGGTTGCCCCATACGCCCGTGCCACTCGGCCGATTACCCCACCCCGGCTCAGCGTCCATTCTACTCGGTACTTGACAAGAGCCGTTTCCGTGCCACCTACTCCACGCCTATCCCACACTGGGAGGAGTCGCTCGTTCATTGCATTAACCGCATTTTAAAATAATTTTCCGTAAAGCCAATGGCCCAGATTAACGACGAAATAGCGCGCCGGCGCACATTTGCCATCATCTCCCACCCCGACGCGGGAAAAACCACCCTAACTGAAAAATTGCTCCTTTTCGGCGGCGCGATTCACATCGCCGGTGCCGTAAAATCAAATAAGATCAAGAAAACCGCCACATCCGACTGGATGGAAATCGAAAAACAGCGCGGTATTTCGGTGGCTACTTCTGTGATGGGTTTTGACTACGGCGACTATAAAATCAATATTCTCGACACTCCGGGTCACCAGGACTTTGCCGAAGACACATACCGTACCCTCACCGCCGTTGATTCAGTAATCATCGTGGTCGATGTGGCAAAGGGTGTGGAACAGCAGACCCGCAAGCTCATGGAGGTATGTCGCATGCGCAATACCCCAGTGATAATATTTGTGAACAAGCTCGACCGCGAGGGCCGCGATCCGTTTGACATCCTTGACGAACTTGAATCAGAGCTGCACATAGGCGTGCGCCCCCTGAGCTGGCCCATAAACATCGGAGCCAAGTTCAAGGGCGTGTACAACATCTACGAAAACTCACTCGATCTGTTCACCCCCGACAAGCAGAAGGTGAGCGAACGTGTGGAAATAGACGATGTAAATGACCCGCGCATCGACAATGCCGTAGGCGAGGTTGATGCTGCCAAACTGCGCGAAGACCTCGAACTCATCGAGGGTGTATATCCCGAATTTGATGTCAACGACTATCTTGAAGCCAAGATAGCTCCGGTATTCTTCGGTTCGGCGCTAAATACATTCGGCGTGAAGGAGCTGCTCGACTGCTTCGTGAAGATAGCACCTTCGCCACGCCCCGTAAATGCACTGGAGCGCACCGTGAACCCTGAGGAAGAAGCATTCTCGGGCTTTGTGTTCAAGATTCATGCCAATATGGATCCCAACCATCGCTCGTGCATAGCTTTCGTCAAAATCTGTTCAGGCAAGTTTGAGCGCAATGAGCCGTACAAGCAGGTACGCTCAGGCAAATTCCTGAAATTCTCGGCTCCCACCGCATTCATGGCTCAGAAAAAGAGCATTGTAGACACCGCATGGCCCGGCGATATAGTCGGCATACCCGATACAGGTAATTTCAAGATAGGCGACACCATTACCTCGGGTGAGGAAATACACTTCAAAGGCTTGCCCAGCTTCTCGCCCGAGATGTTCAAGTACATAGAGAATACCGACCCCATGAAGAGCAAACAGCTCGAGAAGGGCATACGCCAGCTTATGGACGAAGGTGTGGCTCAGCTGTTCACCAATCAGTTCAACGGCCGCAAAATCATAGGTACAGTAGGTCAGCTGCAGTTTGAGGTAATACAATACCGCCTGCTCCACGAGTATGGCGCACAATGCCGTTGGGAGCCGCTGTCGCTCTACAAGGCATGCTGGATTGAAAGCGATAATGAAGAAGCTCTGGCCAACTTCAAACGTCGCAAACACCAGTTCATGGCTACCGATAAGGAAGGACGCGATGTATTCCTTGCCGACTCTTCGTACGTGCTGCAGATGGCTCAGACTGACTTCCCCGATATTAAATTCCATTTTTCAAGCGAATTTTAACGGCTGATTCTGCACTTGCCGGTTGAACCTGCAAATAGCGTAAGGCTTTGCTTTTTTTGATTTTTTAAGGTAGTGAAACCAAAATATTTTACTACCTTTGTTTTCAGTAAAAAAAGTGAGGTCGAAATCCTCATAATTGCAAGAGATTATTAAACAAAATCTAAAAACCATATAAAAAATACAAAAAAGATAATGAAACCTTACGTTCTTGGCATTGACATCGGTGGCACAAATACAGTGTTTGGCTTGGTAGACGCTCGTGGCGCTGTCATTGCAAGCGGTTCAATCAAGACCCGGAAACACAGCGACTTCAACGCTTACATTGAAGAATTACACGCAGCTGCCATGCAGCTTATCGAGGCTAATGATGCAGTAGACAAAGTTCACGGCATAGGTATTGGCGCTCCTAACGCCAACTACTTCACCGGAACCATAGAGGAAGGCGTAAACCTGCCCTGGCCCACCCCGCTGCCCCTGGCCAAAATCGTAAGCGAGAAATTCGGTATTCCCGTAGCCGTTACCAACGACGCCAATGCCGCTGCTATCGGCGAAATGACATACGGCGCAGCCCGCGGCATGAAAGACTTCATAATGATCACCCTCGGTACAGGCGTAGGCTCGGGCATAGTAATCAACGGTCAGGTGGTATATGGCCACGACGGATTTGCCGGCGAACTCGGCCACATGATTGTCAAGCGCAACAACGGACGTCTGTGCGGCTGTGGCCGTACCGGTTGCCTCGAAGCATACTGCTCTGCCACAGGTGTGGCACGCTCGGCACGCGAATTCCTTGAAGTGTCTCCGCTCGAACCCTCTTTGCTCCGCAATATCCCCATCAACGAGATTACCTCAAAGGACGTGTACGATGCAGCCATGCAAGGCGACAAGATTGCGAAGGACATCTTCGAATATACAGGCACCATACTCGGCGAAGCAATGGCAGATATGATGGTATTCTCATCGCCCTCGGCATTCGTGCTTTTCGGCGGTCTTGCCAAGAGCGGCGAGCTCCTGCTCAAGCCCCTGCGCAACGCTATGGAAAAGAACATGCTCGGCTGCTTCAAGGGTAAAGCCAAAGTGCTTCTTTCAGAACTCAAGGAAGCCGATGCCGCCGTACTCGGTGCAAGCGCATTAGGCTGGGAAGCCAAGGCTCCTGATGTTCCCGCCGGAGCATCCACTCCCGTTCTTCCGTAAACATAGAGTTTAAATAAATACAACAGCCCGCAGCATTTCAAAATTTGCTGCGGGCTGTTGTATTTCGGGTGCCATGCTTTCGCTATGGCACCCGGGGTGTTACTGTTACTTTTTGCTGATGCGGAAGATTGTGCCTTCGATGAGCGAGGCATATATGTCGCCGGTTGTGGGGTCAATATCAAAACCGTTTACTTCGCCGGTTCCGAGGGGCAGCTGCCACAGCACCTTGCGGGCTACGGGGTCTACGGCGGTGACAATGCCGCGGCGCGAGCCTGCGTATACCACTCCGTCTTTTTCGAGTACTATGCAGGGGGCATGCTCATAGCCCAGACCCATGTCGAGAGTCCAAAGTTCGCTGAATACAGGGGCTGTGGCATCCACGGCCACAAGCTCACCGTCCATAGTCTTGGCATATACTGTCTTGCCGTCCTCGCTGTGCCCGAAAGCCTCGCGGTAGCGATGTGAATTGTCGCGCCAGATGGTCTTGCCTGTAGCTCGGTCAATGGCAGTCATATTGCGGTCGGGGGCCACGATGATCACCTTGTCGCCGGCAATTACGGGCACCACGTTGCCCGGGCCAAGCAGATTATTGGTTTTGCCGTTGTTCCATACCCAGCGCAGTTTGCCGGTTTTCAAATCAAGGCATCTGAGGTTGGTATCCCAGGCTCCGAACACGAGGTCGTCGCCGTCGACAGCCGGAGCTGCCTGGCAATAGTTGAAAATAGAGTCGTACTCCCAACGCACTTTGTAATTGCGTGGGTCGCGCAGTTCGATGCGTTTGTAGCCGCCCTGCACCCATCCGCGAGGCGTCATAACGCCATCGGCCACGTATGGGCCTTCTTTTGAAGGGAGGGTCTTCAATTTGCCGTTTTTCTCATTATATATAATAATGCCGTCTGAGCAGGGGAATGCGACTTCGCCGGGCTTCACCACCAGTGGACGCGCAAATATCGGAGCCGAGGTTTTGAAAACAAAGTTTTCGACGCTGTCGCGCTTGTCCACGGCCTTTATCTCGCCGAGCGAGTTGCCGAAGTATATATTATTGTCGTCCACGGCAACGCGTGTGAATACCGAGCCCTTGTCGGCCCAAACCTGCTTTACATCAAAGCCGGCGGGCGAGGTCCACTGCGGTTTTGTATATTCTATTTTCTTGTAGTCGGTGGCTACGGGGTATGCGATTTTAGGCACGGGATTTTTGCCTATTGGCTTTTCGTAGATATGAATCCACTGCGGGTCTATATCGATGATTGAGTAGCCGTATTCGCCGTTGCGCATGTCGAGGGCTCTGACCATAGCTCCGGGCAGCGCACCGTCAACGTTGCCGGCGGTATAAGGAATCCAACGATGATAATGGCCGTTTATGTGGGCTATCACGGGAAATTCGGCCAAGGCAGCCGCATATTCGGCAAAGTTGTCGAGGTCGCTGTTGAGCGGATAGTGGTTTACAGAGAGTACTTTTTTGCCCGGAGTGACGCGCTCGCGCAGGGTATCGCGCAACCATGCGAGGTCTTCAGTCTTGATGTGTCCGTCGCCCATCTTCATATACGGGCCGCAGTTTATGGCAATCACAATGAGCGAATCTACCTCAGCTACAAAGCGGTCGTTACCCCAAAGATTGAGGAATGTGGCTGTGGCCGACTGGCTCCAGGTGGATTCGTGGTTGCCGGGAATGACGTAAAGCGGATGTGAGATGGAGTCGAGGATAGCCTTGACATTGGCAAGCTCGATGTCGGAACCCTCGTTGGTCAAGTCGCCGATCATCATTACCATATCGTAATTATCCGAGTTAATCTCGCGTACGGCCTGGCGCAACTTGGGTTCGGAGGCATTTCCGGGAGTTATGTGCACGTCAGACAGCACTGCTATCCGCTGTGCGGTGGCTGCAAATGCCACAAAAACAAATGAAATAATAAAAAGAATCTTTTGTAAGTTTTTCATAGTAATAATGATAAAATTTCTATGCAAAGATACTGCTTTTTTAACATTTGATTATTGTATATGGCGCAATATTTCAAGTATTGAATCCAATTTTTTTAACCCGCGAAAAAAAATTGTAAAAAATTAAGTTAATCCCGAACCTTTCTTAACAAGCACTTGTTTCTATTACAAAATGATTACAAAATAAGAAACAAAACAAAATCTCTAAAACTAAAAGATATGAAAAAAATCGCATTAGTCTTAGCTGTTGCTATCAGCTCATTCTCCGTTATGGCTCAAAACGTTGCCAAAAACGAACTCAGACAACTCCAAGCCTTCTTGGCTCAGCCGGCTCAGGAAGCCACAACAAACGCCGAAGCCCTTAAGATCACCGATACCAAGAACGTTGCTTCTTGGGAAGGCGTTACAGTAAGCGACGGCCATGTAACTGCCATCGACTGGAAAGGCAAGAAACTCGCCGGTACACTCGACCTCTCAGGTTTCTCGGCTCTCACCACCCTCGATGTATCTCGTAACCACCTCAGCGTACTCGACCTTGCAAACGACGCTGCTCTTACCGAAGTCAACGCCTCACGCAACCGTCTTACCGAGCTCTCTATTGCAGGATGTAAGCAGATCGTAAAGCTCACTTTGAACAACAACCGCTTACCTGACATCACCATTGATGCCGCTCCTTACATCAAGAACATCAACATCGCCTCAAACTATCTGGTTTCTCTCGATGTCAGCAACTCTTCAACTCTCGAAACCCTTAACTGCCAGTCCAACCATCTTGAAAACCTGAATGTTGCCAACTGCACTAACCTCAAGAACCTTTATTGCGGCTACAACAAACTCAGCTCTTTCACCATCGCAGGACTCACCTCACTGAAGAACCTCAATGTTGACGACAACAATCTCTCAAACATGATTGTTTCAAAACTTCCTTCTCTCGCATTCTTCGTTTGCTCCGACAACAACATGCAGACCCTCGGCGTACGTGAATGCCCCGCACTGCTCGACCTCGTTTGCTCTTACAACAACCTCACCGACCTCAGCGTAAGCGACTGCCCGCAGCTCCAGTTTGTAGACTGCTCTTACAACGACCTTACCTCGCTCACCCTCAGCAACCAGACTTTCCTGCAGCGCCTTATCTGTAACAACAACCAGCTCAACATGCTTGATGTATCGTTCGACGAAAACCTCACCTACATCAACTGCCGCTACAACACCATCACCGACCTCCGTACCCAGGCTTGCCCCAACCTCTCGATGGTTGCCTGCCAGTGGAACTACTAAAAATCAAGCCTTCGGGCAAGTATGACAAAATAGCAACTACACTCCTACTATAAAATTCGCATCTCTATCCCCAATTTCACTTCTCCCCTCATCTGCGCGGCAGATGAGGGGATTTTTTGCAAAGTGTCTGCAAGTTGACCATTCCCCTTGTCAAAATCTCTCTATCCGTATTGCACCATAGTGTTTACTTTCATAATGTTTGGAGTTAAAATTCTGTTTTAGTTCTAAAACAATGATAGTTGTATAATATCGCTTTTTGAAGATTGAAGCTTGTTATTCTTAAGATCCTGTCGTACATAATCCATGTCTTGGACTTTAGAATCGGATAATCGCAATTGGAGATTCCTTATCAATATTCTAAAATAAGGGCATTTTCCCCCGATTGACAAATCTTTACCATCATTTCCTTTTCTAAATTTGATTATCTCAAATTGTTTTGGATTGAATTTATGTAGAAATGTAATTGGCACCCCCATTACTCCTGAAAAATCCATAGGTATGTCCTGGGTCCGATTTACATTAATGGCGTCGTAGTTATCAAATACGGGATATTCGGATTCGTTTCCTCTATAAACCTTTGTTAAATGAATAAATTCATTCCTTAATGGTGATTCTAAATTTGTTAACCAAAGGCAATTGTTAGATGATACTATCCGTTGACCATTCTCATCTATCCTTGCCTCCGTTCCATATAGTTCATAATGATCCGGTACTATGAATCCGGAAATCCCTCTTCCAAGGTTATGCCCTAACCACACTTTATTATTTTGAATTAATTCAAATATTTCTTTATAGGTTATTGCATTGATGTTTCCTATAATGATGAATTCCTTTTGAAATCGTACTATCGTTGCTACAAATTCTCTGAAAAGGGAAAAAGGTGGGTTAGTTACAACAATATCACTTTCTAAAAGAAGTTTTTTGCTTTCGGCACTTCGGAAATCACCATCTCCTTGAAAGTATACAATATTATTACATACTTCTTCAAAGTTTTCATAGGCTTTACCTTCATATACGACATAATATCCCTTAGGTCGTTCAATATCGAATATGGAGTTTTCTGATTTTTGATAACATGCCGAAATTAATCTTTTCAATCCTAAGACGTGGAAATTATTAACAAAGAATCTAAAAAAATTACTTTTTAGAGGATCATCACAGTTGCAATATACAATCTTTCCTTTAAATTGATTAGTATAATGCATAAGCTCTCTTTCTATGTCACAATACTGTGTATAGAACTCATCACTTTTAGACTCTTTTGCTTTATGAAGATTCGAATTGTTTGTATTACGACCCATTTTCAATTCACTTGAGAAAGTTGTATAAATAAGTCACTACCTAAAACTTGAAGCGAAGTTGTTGCTATTTCTTCCATAATTTTAAGCATACTATTTCTATCCCATCGTTCTCCATTTCCTTGTGTATATATTGATGCGGCTTGGAGCATTATCATTTTGTCCTGATGAGATACAAATTTATTTCTACAGAGGTTAGTATTTATAGGCATACCATAATTGGCTGCGGTCAAACGGTCCAACCTGTTCAGCATTCCTGAATTATATTCAAGGACTACGATTCTTCCATCTGGTCGTGAAATATTAATCGTTTCTGTTAAAAAGTTTGACCCTTCTAAGAATAAAACGTACGGGAAATGATTCTCGCCTAACATAAGATTTGCTATTTCTGAAATGTTCTTATGAGAGCGTTCAATCGCATTGCCTGCGGCCATTAAGTCTTGATCATTATTTTTACCTACAAGTTTTCCTTTTCTTATGTTTTCAATATCTTTTCCCTGATGTTTTGCTTCTGTCACTAATACCACTCTCCAACAACCATAATCATCCCTGACTTCTATTATACCACCATCCGGTATAATATTAGCATTAGATACAAATATGGTTTGACCAAGTTCAGAATCAATTTTTTTGAGAGCCTCGTTTATTTCTTCTTTCTTAATGCTATCACGATATCTAAATTCTAATTTAATAAATTTATTTTCAAGAATCTGCAAGACTATATGCGATAGCTGCCTCACTGTCATGTCATGCAGTTTGGCTTCGCTCCCAAAAATTCCAACAACACCATTAGATGATTTATGTTGTCGTGTTAATCTATTTGACTGATTTTTCTTTGACATATGATAGTTAATAATTTTCGGTTGGTCTTATCATCGTCAGATGAGTCTATTAAAATGCAAAGATACGAAAATTTATTTAATCATACTGCTTGCCTTATAATGATATATGTTAAAATACCGAGAAAAGGTCAGAAACGCGTAGGTCTTTTTCTATGACTAAATTATAATTTGAAAACCGCCTGCGCCTAAATTTTGCCTAATACAATATTTATTTCTACCTTTGTAGGAATTTTATACACACTCACGAACTATCATATATAAGCTGATAATGGCAAAACTGCGAAAAATCTTACGCGCATTTTTCATGACACTGCTCCTTGTGGCCATAGTGTTGCCTGCCGGTATATATATGATACTCTCCACTCCGTGGGCACAGGACAAGCTCAGAGAGGTTGCGGTAAAGGAATTGAGCGTGCTGCTGGGATCGCCCGTAGAGATAGGGCGCATAGACTACAACCCCTTCAACACCATTGCCATAACATCAATAACCGTAAGGGATGACAAGGGCAAAGCCGCATTGGCTGTGGGCCAATTGCAGGCGAGGTTTGAAATGGCTCATTTCCTGCGTACGGGTAATTTCAACTTCGATTACGCGCTGATTGATGCTCCGGAAGTGAATTTGTACCGTGCCGCCCCCGGCGAGCCGCTAAACATTCAGCCCATTCTCGACCGCCTTGCGCCCAAAGACAAGAACAAGCCACCTACCGAATTCAACCTCAAGATAGGCACGGTGGTGATAAGGTATGGACGGTTCAACTATGATGTGCTGTCAGAGCAGGATTCAATATCCGCCTTCAATCCCAATCATATACATATAAAAGACCTGGGGCTTCATGCCTATCTGCGCAGCGCGTCGCGCGACAATTATGATTTGGAACTCGAATCTTTCTCATTTTCAGAGAAATCCGGGTTCAAGCTCGATAATCTCACCGCCAAGGCCGTGCTGTCGCCTGAGCGCATATACCTGAGCGATTTCTTGCTGAAATTGCCCGAAAGCGAGGTGGCACTGAAGCCTGTGGAGCTGCCCACGCCGGGATTTATGAAAATCAAGGAAAGTCTTGAATCTAATCCTGTTGAACTTGAGCCGGCTCTACCTATACATCTGTCGACCGCCGACTTTGCCTGTTTGGTTCCGAAATTGGGTAAGATTGACAGGCAAATCGACATTGATTTTCAAGTATCAGCCAGCCTGCACAATGCCGACATCCGTCGCCTTACGATAAATGATTCACATGGACTGGAGATAGCGCTCAGCGGCGATGTGGATAACTTTGACAACCAAGATAACCTCACGGCCAATCTCAACATAAAGCGTATTGCTGCACCTGCATCTGAGGCTGCGGCCATTACCGGTATTTTCAACCGTAAGGCTGCTGAATACGTGCAGCGTGCCGGTAGTATTGTGGTACATGGCAAGGCTCGCGGCGACATGCACAGAGCCGTGGCCGACCTAACTGTCAACACCGGGGGAGGTGCCATTGTAATAGACGGAGAAGTATCATCGCCCGACAAGTTCAAGAGTCTGGATTTTGCAGGAAATATTGAACTTGAGGACATTCACGCCGGAGAGATACTGCAGCAAGCCAAACTTGGCAACATCAGTCTGGCCATGGATGTGGATGGCAAGACCAAAGGCAGGGAATTAAGCGGAAATGTGGATGCTGTGATAAACTCAGCCACATGGAACAATCATACATACGGCAACATAGCACTAAGCGCATCGCATGACGGCACCGACAGCCATCTGCGCGTTGAGTCGCCCGACCCGGCCGCACGCTTGACACTTGATGCGACGGGCAGTTTCATATCCAAGGACAAATGGCTCAACCTCGTGATGCAGCTTGACAACTTCGAACCTGCCGCTCTCAACATATCCGTGCCTCGCAAGGGTCTCAAGGCTTCGGGAATGCTTACCGCCGAACTATCAGGCTCTGATATCGACGATATCGAGGGCTTGGTGCGACTCGACCGCTTGCGGTTCAAGGATGCAGACGGCGACAGCCTTGACATTGCGCTATTCAAGGTTTCGGCATCAAGAAGCTCTATGCCGGAGCAAATAGTAATTGAAAGCGATTTTCTCAATGGCAAAATCGAGGGCGAGATAAACCCCTCTACCATCCCCGCCATTGCCAAAGACTTCGCCTCGCACATAGTGCCTTCGCTTATAGAACACAGTGAAGATTTACACGAGAGACTCGAATCAGACAATTCGCACAACGATTTCACCGCTGAATTTACCCTTGAAAATGCCGAACACCTGAGCCGATTCTTACATTTGCCCGTACAAATCATTTATCCCGTTGAAATAGGTGCGGCTATCAGCTCACGCGAAGAAAGGGCCTCGCTGAATATCGACGCTCCATATCTGCAACAGGGCGACAAGATTATAGATTCAACTGTAGCCGGAGTGCTGATCGACGCTAACGACGACCGTGCAAATATATATGCCACCACTCACATGCCTACAAAGAAGGGGCCTATGACTCTGGTACTGGGTGTAAGCGGTGCAGAGAGCCGCTTTGATACCAAAATCGACTGGAATATAGACCGTAAGATTCCGCTTAACGGCAAAATAGACTTCTCGGTTCTGCTGTCGCGCGCCGAGAGCGGCAATGTGTGCGTGTCTACAAACTTCAACCCCGGCCAGATAAACTTTGGCGACGAGGTGTGGGAAATAGCCACTTCTACGATTGACTGGTGCGACAATCGCCTTACCATTGATAAGTTTGCGCTTGCTGCCGACGACCAAAAAATTTCGATAGACGGAGTTGCATCGCCATCGCCCGACGACGTGGTGACAATAGACCTCAAGAATATTGTGCTTATTTCAATTTTCGAGACTCTTGAAATTGACAACGCTCTGCTTACCGGTACAGCAACCGGAACATTCAAGGCATCACAGGCCCTTTCAAAAATCCCCATCCTCACCACCGATTGTCTGCATGTAGACGATATAGGATATAATTATTGTGTGCTGGGCAATGCCGATATATCTGCAATGTGGGACAACGAAAAGCAATCATTCTACCTCGATGCTGATATAGTGAATCCGCAAGGACAGCATTCGCGCATCAACGGCGATATATTCCCCGCGGCTGAGAGCCTTGACCTCAACTTCCTTGCCGAGAACGTTAAGGTGGGGTTCATGCAGCCATTCATGAGCGCGTTTGCTTCAGACATATCAGGATACGTTTCGGGTAAGGCCCGCCTGTTCGGCACATTCCACGATATTGATATGGAAGGCGACGTATATGCCAAAGACCTTCGCCTGCGCATAGACTTCACCAACACTTACTACACTGCCACCGACTCCATACACATACGTCCGGGCAAAATACAGCTCGACGATATAACCCTGCACGATGTAAACGGCCACACAGCATTGCTCAACGGTGTGCTCACGCACGATTATTTCCACTCGCCGGTATTTGATTTCAAGATTTCTGAAGCCCGCGACTTCCTGAGCTATAACGTCACATCAAAGATTAATCCCGACTGGTACGGCACTATCTACGGCAACGGCTCAGCATCTGTCAAGGGGCGTCCGGGTGTGATCAACATAGGCGTTGACATGGCCACGGCGCCGGGTTCCACTTTTACCTTCGTACTGTCAGACAGGCTCGAAGCCGAGCAATATTCGTTCATCACATTCAACGATGCCACCGTATATTCATCCGAAGAAATTCTGATGAAACAAGACGACACGCCCGAAGTGGTAAAGGAATTCCAGGCCCGCATGAAGGCTAAAAAAGAAGACAAGCCCTCAAACTACATCATGGACATCAAGGTAGACATCACCCCCGACGCTCAGATGATACTGGTGATGGACCCCGTGGGCGGCGACCGCATAAGAGCCTTCGGCGCCGGCAACCTGCACATGACATACGACGCTATTGAAAACGACCTGCGCATGTATGGCACCTACACACTCGACCAGGGCAGCTACAACTTCACCCTGCAGGATATAATTATCAAAGACTTCACCATAAATCCGGGCAGCTCAATCACATTCCGCGGCGACCCGTATTCAGCCTCGCTCGACCTTGAAGCCATCTATCAGGTGAATGCCAACCTGAGCGACCTCGACGAATCGTTCACACAGGACAAGGACCTCAACCGCACCAACGTTCCCGTTCAGGCGCTGCTGAAGGTGACCGGCGACATGCGCCAGCCCGATATAGCATTTGACCTGGCATTCCCTACCCTTACATCCGACACATACCGCAAAGTTCGCTCAATCATATCTACCGACGAGATGATGAACCGGCAGATAATATACCTGCTGGCACTCAACCGATTCTATACTCCTGACTATATGTCGACCACCAAGGGCAACGAACTCTTCTCGGTGGCATCGTCAACCATTGCCTCGCGCCTGTCGAGCATGTTGGGCAAACTGAGCGACAACTGGAGCATCGCGCCCAATCTGCGCAGCGACCGCGGCGACTTCTCTGATGTGGAAGTAGACGTGGCACTGTCGAGCCGACTGCTCAACAACCGTCTGCTCTTCAACGGCAATTTCGGATACCGCGACAAGAGCCTGAACACAAACCAGTTTATAGGCGACTTCGACATCGAATACCTGCTCACACCCCGCGGCACATGGCGCCTGAAGGCTTACAACCGCTACAACGACCAGAACTACTACGTACGCACCGCCACCACCACACAGGGCGTGGGCATTATGTTCCGCCGCGACTTCGACTCGCTTTTCCCGAGCCGGCGCAACAAAAAACACACGGAAAAAAGCGATACCACCACCCCGACACACACCTCCGACAGTATCGCTCCCGCACAAGTAACCCCCTTACAGACAGACACAAGTAAACACATTAACACATACGACAAAGAAAATTTCATAAAATTTAATTAAAAACCTTGGAAATTGTCTAATTTTTATATTAACTTTGTACAACAGTTATAACTACATTTTTTAAATTATTATGAAAAGTAAAGCATGCTATGTCATCGCACTCGGCACAGCGATTGCCCTGACTTCTTGTGGCAAGAAGCTCGGCCAGTTCAGCGCCGACAACTTCACTGTCAATCCTAACCCGCTCGAACTCGTAGGCGAAAACGTACCCGCTCAGATCACAGCCCGCGTACCCGCCAAGTTCTTCCTCAAGAACGCTGAAGTGACAGTAACACCCTACCTCGTTTACAACGGCACAGAAACAGCATCACAGCCCTACGCATTCCAGGGCGAAAAAGTTCGCGGCAACGCTCCCGTAGTTTCTTACGAATACGGCGGCACATTCACCATCCCCGCAAACTACGCCTACGTGCCCGAAATGAACAAGAGCGACCTCGAACTCGCCTTCACCGTAACACAGGGCAAGAAGCAGTATGTGCTTCCCCGCGTTAAAGTTGCAAACGGCGTAGTAGCCACCGCAGCCCTCACCAACGCCGGCACAGTACAGCCCGCTATCGCTCCCGATGCATTCCAGCGCATCATCAACGAAAAGTATGCTGCCGACATCATGTTCCTTATCAACAAGGCAAACATCCGCGCAGCCCAGCTCAACACAGACGCTATGGAAGAACTCCGCAAGGAAATCCTTTCAACAGCCAACGACACCGCCCGCGTACTCGCCGAACTCAACGTTCAGTCATACGCTTCACCCGACGGTAGCCTCTCTTTCAACGAACGTCTTGCTCAGGAACGCGAAACCAACACCCTCAGCTACCTCAACAAGCAGCTCAAGAAAGACAAAATCTCTGAATTCGGCGACCTCACAGCCCAGTTCACAGCTGAAGACTGGGAAGGCTTCCAGCGCCTCGTTTCACAGAGCAACATCCAGGACAAAGACCTTATCCTGAGCGTTCTCTCAATGTACAAAGATCCCGAACAGCGCGAACAGGAAATCCGCAACCTTGCTAACGTATTCGAACAGCTCGCCGACCAGATTCTTCCCCAGCTCCGCTACTCACGCATCACAGCTTCTATCAACGTTATCGGTAAGAGCGACAGCGAAATCAGCAAGCTCGCCGCTTCTGACCCCAAAGCTCTCAACGTAGAAGAACTCCTCTACGCCGCTACCCTCACCGACAACAACGAAGCCAAGCAGAAAATCTACGACCAGGCCGTACGCATCTACCCCAACGACTACCGTACATGGAACGACCTCGGTGTAACACAGTATGTTGACGGCGACTACGCAGCCGCTGAAGCCAGCTTCAAGAAAGCAGCATCACTCGCAGGTGCCAACAAGCAGCCCAGCATGAACCTCGGTCTCATCGACCTCGTTAAGGGCGACTACAAGGCAGCCAACCAGCTCTTCGGTCAGGCAGCCGGTGTTGAAGGCCTCAACGATGCTCTCGGTGTATACTACCTCAAGACCGGTGACAACGCCGCTGCAGTACGCTCATTCGGCGACAGCAAGACCAACAACGCAGCCATCGCCCAGATCCTCACCAAGGACTACAGCAAGGCCAAGCAGACCCTCGCAGCTATCGCCAAGCCCGACGCTACAACCTACTACCTGATGGCCGTTCTCGGTGCACGCACCAACAACGAACAGCTCGTAACAAGCAACCTCCGTCAGGCTATCAAACTCAACAAGAACCTTGCCAACCTCGCAAAGAGCGACCTTGAGTTTGCTAACTTCAACATCAACAGCGCCCTCTAATCGAATTTTTAAATAAATTCAAATCATACCCCGAAAGCCCGCCCACAAGCGGGCTTTCTTAATTTCCACAGCATCACAAAAAAGCATACGCACCAAAAAACAAACAAAATAACGCACATTCTAAAAAAAACGCCCCAAAAGCTTGCATATATCAAAAAAACATCATACCTTTGCACTCGTCAAACGGCAACCCCGTCATACAAGGAGAGGTGGGTGAGTGGCTGAAACCACCAGTTTGCTAAACTGACGTAGGAGCAATCCTACCACGAGTTCGAATCTCGTCCTCTCCGCCAAAACGTAAGAAAGTCAAGCATCAAGCTTGGCTTTCGTCGTTTAAGGAGAGGACGTGGTTCGATCTCGTAGAGTTCGTCATCGCTTTGCGCTTGCGCAGCAAGAATCTCGTCCTCTCCGCCAAACGTAAGAAAGTCAAGCATTAAGCTTGGCTTTCGTCGTTTAAGGAGGGGACGTGGTTCGATCTCGTAGAGTTCGTCATCGCTTTGCGCTTGCACAGCAAGAATCTCGTCCTCTCCGCAAAACCTAAGAAAGTCAAGCATTAAGCTTGGCTTTCGTCGTTTAAGGAGATGACGTAGTTCGAACTCGTAGAATTCGTCATCGCTTTTGCGCTTGCGCAGCAAGAATCTCGTCCTCTCCGCCAAAACCATTGCAAAAACCGGGTCAATGTAAAAACCCGGTTGAAGTGTTAAAAGAGGAAGAGAAATTTCTTTAA
>CAJUKX010000005.1 GCA_910586975.1 uncultured Muribaculaceae bacterium
TAATTAAAAATCAATCATATAACTGACAAAAATTAATTTTTGTCATCTACTAAACAATATTCCCCAAATTTATACTAATAAAATTGTCGGTATACCAAAAATCTAATTTCTCAATTTTGTCGCTTTCCCCTTAATTTGTATGATTGAATTTGTCACTTTCCCAAAAATCATGTATCTTTGCACTCAGTAAAGATGGGCGCTTATGAGAGCCACAACAATTTTACATCCAATAAAAATAAAAACTCTCAACAAATGTTGAGAGTCAAGGCTTTTAACACTGATTTCCGTTATTTTTGCGCAATCGGCTCAGATGTGTGGGCGTGATTTTCAGAAAAGAAGCGATGTCTTTGAGAGAAAAGAGATCAAAAAGGTCGGGATGCCGATTGATAAGGTCTTCATATCGTTGCTGTGGTGTCTTGACATATAAATCTACGTATCTATCGTATACCGTGCCATAAACAGCTTCTGTGGCGTGCATTACCATATCTTTGAAATAAGGATCTGAGGACATCATTGCTTTCAATTCTTTTGATGTAATGCAGTATATGTCACAATCTGATGTGGCAACAATGGCTACCGTCGCATTTTGATTATGTGAAAAGTGACGCCAGTCGCCAACAAATCCGTTGCCAAACACAAGCCCCATCACATACTCTGTGCCATCTGCTGAACGAGCCACATATTTGAGCGTGCCGGATTGGATAAATCCGAAATATCGGCCAACCTCGCCGATTGAGACAAATTCCTCGCCTTTGGCAAAATGTCGCAGTGAGCCCTTGTTGACGCAAACCTCGCGCCAAGCATCTACGTCAATATGTTCGATATATGTATTGAAATTCTTAGTCATATAATTTAGAGCTTGTTTAAAAACAAATGTAAACGACAGGACATATCACTCCGGTATTGTATGATAATCCGCGGGTTACCATAAGCAAAGTTAGTGTTTATTTTTGAGAAAAGCTCACGAATGGCTTAAATAAGTGAAGCATCACTATATATAACGTTTAGCATTAATATTGAGGCCAATTACGGAGTTCTCAAATGTCAAAGATTATAAAATTCATTGTATATTTTTTCGGGGAAATAACTTTTTTAACGGTTTGGTTGTTTTATTTTCAAACATTTATGTAACAAGCATAAAACATAAAACACACACTAACATAAAATACTAAAACAAATTTGTTATGAATTACGCACCTCTTCAAGGTATTAAGGTTGTTGACTTCACAAATGTACAGTCAGGCCCTTCATGTACTCAAATGCTCGCTTGGCTCGGAGCCGAAGTAATCAAGATTGAACGTCCGGGTTCGGGCGATGCCACTCGTAAGGAACTTCAGTTTGACCCCGACTGCCCGAGCTACTACTTCCTCCAGCTCAACTCAGATAAGAAATCACTGGCACTTGATGCCGCCACCCCCGACGGTAAAGAAATTCTTACCAAACTTATTCAGGGTGCCGATATATTTATTGAAAACCTGCACCCCGGAGCTATGGATAAACTTGGATTCAGCTGGGAAGAAGTTCACAAGCTTAATCCTAAATGTATTTACGGTACAATCAAGGGCTTCCCTGTATCGTCGCGTTTTGCCAACCTTAAGGCATACGAGCCTGTAGCACAGGTTACAGCTGCCGCCGCCACTACAACCGGTTGGTGGGAAGGTCCCGACAATATGCCTACTCAGAGCGGTGCTGCTCTTGGCGACTCTAATACCGGTATGCACATGCTTATCGGTCTGCTTGCCGCCCTTATGCAGCGCGAAAAGACCGGCGAAGGCGTATATGTATATCAGTCAATGCACAATGCTTGCTTGAACCTCTGCCGTATCAAGACCCGCGACCAGCTAACACTCGACCGCATCGGTTATCTTACACAGTATCCTCAGTATCCTAATGAAAAGTTCCCCGACTACGTTCCCCGTTCGGGTAATCAGGAAGGCTCAGGCGTACTTGGCTGGACTTACAAATGTAAGGGCTGGGAAACCGATCCTAATGCTTACGCTTACATTATCCTTCAGCGTGGCGCTAAAGACTTTGAAAAGGCTTGCCAGGGATTAGGCTTCGAGGATTGGCTTACTAATCCTGATTTCAACACCGCCGATGCCCGCGACCGTCACAAACAGGAAATCTACAAACGTATCGGCGACTGGGCAATCCAGCGCGACAAGTATGAGGTAGTCAAAGAGCTTGCTCCTTATGGAGTGCCCTGCGCACCTGTCATCAATACCAAGGAGCTTATGGAAGACCAGAGCCTCTACGATGGCAATACACTTGTGAAGATCAACCAGGGCGGCAAGGTTGGCGAATTCGTAACTGTAGGTTGCCCCTTCACCATGAGCAACTATACTCCTACCTACGGACCGTGTCCTACCTTGGGCGGCAATACCGATGAGGTGCTCGCTTCACTGGGCTACTCTGCCGAAGATATGGCCAAGTTCAAGGCTAACGGCACAACAGCCCCCATGCCTAAGGCTGAAACTAAATAAAATATCCGCATAACTGACGGAGGGGACGCCGCAGTCCCCTCCATTTTGTAATCTAAGCAATAAAAACACATAGAATTATATCATGTCAACCACAACAACTCAAAACAACGCTGCTACACCTGCAGCTCCATCATATCCAAATCAAGTTACAGGCATGTGGGTGCTTGCC
This sequence comes from uncultured Muribaculaceae bacterium, assembly GCA_910586975.1. Classification (GTDB taxonomy): domain Bacteria; phylum Bacteroidota; class Bacteroidia; order Bacteroidales; family Muribaculaceae; genus CAG-873. The sequence continues at coordinate 2,653 of CAJUKX010000005.1, forward strand.
CGTTCGCTCGTAATGATGGGCGTCAAAGAGATGTATGGCCTTGTAGGTATTCCTGTCACCGAACTCGCATACCTCTGTCAGGAGCAGGGAATCCGATTTGTAGGTTTCCGCCATGAACAGCAGGCCGGTATGGCAGCCCAGACACACGGTTATCTTACCAAGACTCCGGGTGTGCTGCTCACAGTATCATCGCTTGGCTTCCTCAACGGTCTTACAGCCACAACCAACGCCACTGTCAATTGCTACCCGATGATTCAGATTTCGGGTTCAAGCGTACGCGAACCTATCGACCTGCAGCAAGGTACATACGAAGGTCTCGATCAGCTCGCCATTGCCAAACCTCTTGTCAAGGCCGCTTATCGAGTAAATGATATCAAAGACATCCCCACAGCCGTTGTACGCGCATATCGTGCAGCCGTCAGCGGACGCCCCGGTGGTGTATATCTTGATGTTACCACACCCTGTCTCGGTGCAATCATCGACCGCGATGAAGCCGAAAAACTTTTCTATAAGCCCGTGGATGTATGTCCGGCCGTAGCTCCCTCAAAGGAATCTGTAGACCGCGCCATGCAGCTCATAGCCGGCGCCAAGCGTCCTGCCCTTATCCTCGGTAAGGGTGCGGCATACGCACAGGTCGAAAATGAGCTTAAGGAATTTGTTGAAAAAACCGGAATTCCTTACTATTCAATGTCAATGGCCAAGGGCTTGCTCCCCGATGACGGACCTCTGAGCGCACTTTCGTGCCGTACCACCATTATGGAAACCGCCGATGTGGTAGTACTTGTAGGCGCACGTCTCAATTGGCTGCTTTCGCGTGGCCACGGCAAGTGGGCAAAGAATCAGAACCTGAAGTTTGTCCAGATTGACATTGACCCGCAGGAAATAGACTGCAACGTACCTATCGCAGCGCCCGTTATCGGCGACCTCAAGACCTCGCTCGATGCCATGCTTGCGGCTCTGCCCTCGTATAAGCTCAGTATTGACCCCCAGTGGGTACCTTCGCTTCAGGCCGAGACCAAGGCCAAGGATGCCAAGTTTGCACAGCGCCTTAAGGATGCGGCTACAGCATCACCCATGACCCACTGGACCGCCCTCAATGTAATCAAGCCTATCCTCGAAGCCAATCCTGATGTAATTTTGGTTAACGAGGGTGCCAATACACTCGATGATACACGCGATACCATCACCTTGTCAAAGCCTCGTCAGCGCATCGACTGTGCCACATGGGCCATCATGGGTATGGGCATGGGTTCGGTAGTAGGTGCCGCTGTATCTACGGGCAAGCAGGTTGTAGCTATCGAAGGCGACAGCGCATTCGGTTTCTCAGGCATGGATTTCTCAACCATCTGTCGTTTCAAGCTGCCGGCTACAGTGATTATTTTCAACAACGGCGGTATCTACAACGGTATCGGTGAAAATATGAGTAAGGAAGGCGAAGCCCCCTATGGCGATCCGGCTCCTACCACCCTCGATATCCGTGCCCGATACGACAAACTCGGCGAAGCCTTTGGCGCAGATACCTATTACGTAACCACACCTCAGGAGCTTGACACAGCACTCAAGGCTGCCCTTGCATCCCGTCGTCCTACCCTCATTGACGTTCAACTCGGTGCTGATTCAGGCAAAGAATCAGGCCACATCGGATACCTCAATCCTGCTTCTCTCCAGAACGTTATAGTATAAAAAACACTATTGGCAGCATGGCCGGGCCGTGGCCAAGGCTGTGCTGCCGATATACTTATTTCATAACTATTTATAAAAAATTTTATGGGACATATCTTACTATATGCCATAGTCCCTATATTTGTGATTATGGCGCTCGGCTACTATTCAGGTAAAGCCGGCTCTTTCACAGGAGAGAATGCCCGAACGCTCAATAAGGTAGTACTTAATTACGCATTGCCGGCAGCCCTTTTCCTCTCGATCGTAAAGGCAAACCGCCAGATGCTCAGCGTTGACGTCAAGCTCACCATCATATCGTTTGTGGTGCTTATAGCATGTTTCTTCCTTGTATACTTTGTATTCCGCTGGTTCTATAAGGACAGTATAGCCGAGTCGGCCGTATCGGCTCTTATCAGTGGTTCTCCAACCATCGGCTTCCTCGGTTTTGCCGTACTTCAGCCTATCTTCGGCGACAGCCCGAGTGTTGGCCTTGTGATTGCCATCATATCTATTGAAGTAAATGCCATAGGTATTCCTATCGGTCTTGCTCTCATCAATGCCGGACGTCAGTCCAAGACTCCGCTTGCCCCCGGCGAGAAGAAGCCAAATCCCTGGATGCCTGTTATAAACGCGCTTAAAGAACCTGTGGCATGGGCACCGATCCTTGCCGTAGTTCTGGTACTCTGCGGACTTAAGTGGCCGGCATATCTTGATCCTTCATTCAAGCTTATATCCGGTGCCAACGCATCAGTAGCGGTATTTGCCGCCGGTATCACCCTTTCTTCTGTAAGTATCAAGATCAACGGACAGGCTCTGATGGGATCATTCCTCAAGCTCATCATTATGCCTCTGTCACTGCTTGTAGTAGGTATCATCTTCAAGATGGATCCTCTTAACCTCAAGATGCTTGTTCTTGCAGGCGCTCTGCCCCCTGCCTTCTCAGGTATAATGATTGCCAGCAAATACAACACTTACGTTGCAACCGGTACTTCTTCACTTGCCTTCTCAACCCTTCTGTTCATGGGCTTCTGCCCGCTATGGTTGTGGATTACCGAAATGGCAATAAAGATGTTCCATCTGGCTTAACGGTTTATCATAATAATAACAGCAACAAGGTTGCATCCCGCATGTAAGCAAGGATGCAACCTTGTTGCTGTTTATGCTGTGTTGCTTAATGGTTTACAATGCCTTCACAAAGTCGCGGCCATATTGGCGGCAGCTTTCCAGCGAATTATTGTCGGGTACCCAGTTCATATTCAACGGAGGCAATACCGCAGGTATTCCGGCGTCCTCAAGATGAGCCTGTATTACCTTGGTGCCGGTCGGAGCCCAGCCGTACGAGCCGAATGCCGCGCTTTTCTTGCCTTTGAGCTTTAGGCCGTGGATCATTTCGAGTAATCCGGCTATGGCGTATGACACACCGGTGTTGATTGTAGGACATCCTACCAATACAGCCTTTGAATGGAATACCTCAGTGAGGATGTCGTTCTTGTCGTGATGGGCGGCATTGAAGAGCTTTACAGTTACTGCAGGATCAGCCTCACCTATACCCTCGGCTATACATTCGGCCATGCGTCGGGTCGACGACCACATGGTATCGTAAACTATCGTAATCTGATTGAGGTTATAATTCTCACACCATTTGGTGTACATTTCGATAATTTTCTCAGGATTGTCTTTCCATATCACGCCGTGGCTCGGGGCTATCATGTCTATTTCAAGTCCCAGCCCGAGCAATTCTGCAATTTTCTTCTTAACCATTGGGTTAAACGGAGCCAGAATATTGGCGTAATACTTCTCGGCTTCAGCCATTATGATGCCTTCGTCTACTGTGTCGTTGAACAGGCTTTCAGATGCGAGGTGCTGCCCGAATCCGTCGTTTGAGAAAAGTATATTGTCACCCTTGAGATATGTGAACATGGTGTCGGGCCAGTGCAGCATCGGTGCTTCAATGAACATGAGCGTTGTATCGCCAAGCGAGAGGGTGTCGCCGGTGTGTACGTTCACAAAATTCCAGTCCTGATGATAATGACCGCGCATTATATTCTCGCCGTTTTTGGTGCAGTAAATGGGCGTGTCGGGTATGTAGCGCATGAGTTCGGGTAGAGCACCGCTGTGGTCTATCTCATTATGATTCATTATGATGTAATCAATCTTCGACAGATCAATCTCATCTTTCAGTCTCTCTACAAACTCTTTGTCAAACGGTTGCCACACGGTGTCGATCAGTGCCACTTTCTTGTCGCGTACAAGATATGAATTGTAGCTTGAGCCTCGGTGAGTAGATAATTCATCGCCGTGAAATTTGGTCAGTTGCCAGTCGGTCTTGCCAACCCATGTTACATGTTGTGAGATTAGTTTACCCATTTTTAACGACTTATTGATAAATATACTGCAAATTTCGGGAGAAATTTTGTAATATGCAAGTGTCTGAACATGCTAAGTAAATGTGGTGTTATATACATAGGGCATGTTTCCCGAAAAGCTCCAAGTATACGTATATAAATATCATAGTTACAAATATGAACAGACAGAGTATGGATGGCTGTACGGCAGCCACATATATTGCATACGCTTTCAGCGACATAGCAACCATATATCCTATAACTCCCGTTGCTGCAATGGGTGAGATTGCCGACAAATGGTGCATGCAGGGCTTGAAAAACCTCATGGGGTCGCCTATGCAGGTGAAAGAAATGGAAAGTGAGCTTGGTGCAGCCGGCGCTACCCACGGCGCTCTGGCCGGGGGCGCCCTTGCAAGCACATTCACGGCCTCGCAGGGACTCATGCTCATGATACCCAACATGTATAAGATTGCCGGAGAGCTGCTGCCTGCAGTTTTCCATGTGGGCTGTCGTTCATTGGCCACTCATGCTCTCAGTATCTTTGGGGATCACCAGGATGTCATGGCTTGTCGCGCTACAGGCTTCTCGATACTTGCATCATCTAACGTGCAGGAAACCCACGACCTGGCAATCGTAGCTCATCTGGCGGCCATTGAAGGCTCTGTGCCGGTGCTGCACATGTTTGACGGCTGGCGCACATCCAATGAAATTGCTTCTATAGATGTGGCATCATTTGATGAGCTGGCTCCACTGTTGCCCGTTGATAAGATTAAGGCGTTCCGTGCCCGTTCAATGAATCCTGAGCATCCTCACCTCCGTGGTTCCGCTCAGAACTGGGATGTATATTTTCAGAATACCGAGGCCCGTAACAGGTATTATGACGCATTCCCCGCCGTGGTGCAGGCTGCTATGGACAAAGTGGCCCGGCTCACCGGCCGAAGCTATCATCTGTTTGATTATTATGGCTCGTCCACAGCGCAGGATGTTGTTATTTCTATAGGTTCATCGGCCGATGTAGTACGATATACTGTAGATTATCTTAATAAAAACGGTAAGAACTACGGTTCGGTAAAGGTACGCCTTTACAGGCCGTTCGATGCCGATGCGCTCATCAGTCAGTTGCCGCCCACAGTAAAAAGGATTGCTGTTCTCGATCGCACCAAGGAAGCCGGCTCGCTCGGCGAACCGCTCTATCTTGATGTGGCCGCGGCCGTACAAGCATCCGGCCGAGATATCAAGGTGATAGGCGGCCGCTACGGTCTAAGCTCCAAGGATTTTGACCCGTCGATGGTTAAAGCCGTTTTTGACAATCTCGAGTCAGAAAATCCCGTAAGAAGTTTCACCGTAGGTATCAATGACGATGTTACCCATCGCTCTCTTCCCGTGAAAGACAAATTGCTTATTCCCGCCCCCGGCACTACCTCGGCCATATTCTATGGAATGGGTTCTGATGGTACGGTGGGTGCCACCAAAACCTGTGCAAAAATAATTTGCGAGACGGGTGGTATATATTCGCAAGCATACTTTGAATATTCAGCCAAGAAGAGCGGCGGTTTCACCATCAGTCAGCTCAGATTCAGTCCCGTGCCCATAGAGCAGGCTTATACGATTGAACAAGCCGACTATGTGGCGTGCAACAAAAATACGTATGTAAAGCGTTTTGACCTTATCGACAGCCTTGTAGACTGCGGTATCTTCGTGCTTAATTCTTCATGGACATTGCAGGACATGGAAACTCAATTGCCGGCATCGTTGCGCCGGGCCATAGCTTTGAAGAAGGCTAAATTCTACAATCTCGATGCGCTTAAGATAGCCGAGGCCAATCATCTCGGTGTGCGTATAAACATGATAATGCTTGCGGCATTTTTCAAGCTTCGCCAGGTAATTGATTATGATAAAGCCATCACAGAGCTTAAAAACCACATAACCAAGCTTTACATGCACGAGGGTGGGGAAGTGGTTAAAAACAATATCAATGCCATCGACGCTGTGGCCGATGCCATCACACAGATAGATTACCCCGATTCGTGGCTGAATGCTACGGATAAGAATGACTCTACCCGCGATTTGCCCGAGTTTATCAGCAAGGTGGCAGTGCCGTGCATGCATTTAAAGGGAGACAAACTGCCGGTGTCGTCATTTACTCCCGACGGCACTATGCCTATGGGCACAACTGCATACGAAAAAAGGTCTATTGCCGACTACCTGCCGCAATGGGATCCGTCCAAGTGCGTGCAGTGTACTGAGTGTTCGCTGGTTTGTTCTCATGCCACCATCAGGCCGTTTTTGCTTGACGCTGAAGAAAAGTCAAAGGCTCCGCAGTCGCTTTCTACGGTTGACGCATACGGCAAGACTCTCAAGGGGCTGCAATACAGGATTCAGGTTTATCCACAGGACTGCACCGGTTGTGGCTCGTGTGCTGTGATATGCCCGGGGCATGCCCTCACTATGGTGCCTGTAGGCAGTATAATGAAAGAAGAAATACCACTATTGGAATACATACAGAAAAATGTAAGTATCAAGGATAACCTTGTTGACCGCAATACAATAAACGGTTCGCAGTTCCACGAGCCAATGCTGCAGTTCTCGGGTGCATGCGCCGGTTGCGGCGAGACTCCATACGTTAAGCTGGTGACTCAGCTCATGGGCGAACGCATGGTTATAGCCAATGCCACCGGCTGTTCGTCGATATGGGGTGCCAATTATCCAAGCAACGCATACTGCACCAATCGTCACGGTCATGGTCCGGCATGGGGTAATTCGCTGTTTGAAGACAATGCCGAGTACGGCTACGGTATAGCCTCGGCTATAGCCCACCGTCGTGAGCATCTTGTGGATTTGGTTAAAGAAGCTGTAGCTGCACCTGCCACACCCGCCGATGTTAAGGACGCACTGAATGCGTGGCTCGATACCCGGGCCGATGGCGAGGCTTCAAAAGCATCGTCGGCCACGGCCATATCGGCACTGCGTAACCATGCTGACATGCCCGGAGCTGCCGATATTCTTGCGCTATCTGATCTGTTTGTCAAGAAATCAGTATGGGCCATAGGCGGCGACGGCTGGGCATACGACATTGGTTTTGCAGGACTCGATCATGTGCTTGCTCAAAATATAGACATAAATATATTGGTTCTCGACACCGAGTGCTACTCCAATACCGGAGGACAGACCTCAAAGGCCACTCCGCTGGGTGCGGTAGCCAAGTATTCGGCCGATGGCAAACGCACATACAAAAAAGACCTTGGGCGCATGATGATGACCTATCCCGATGTGTACGTGGCGTCTATCGCCTTAGGTGCCAACTACCGTCAGGCTATTGACGCTATCACCGAGGCCGACCGTCATCCGGGTCCATCTATTGTAATAGCATATTGTCCGTGCATCAATCACGGCATACGCACCGGCATGAGTCATTCTATTGTGGAAGAACGCGATGCAGTGAAGGCAGGATATTGGCAGCTATACCGCAACAATCCGTCAAACTCACCCTCGCTCACAATAGATGCCGCTGCTCCCGACGGCTCTCTCATTCCGTTTATCAACGGCGAAGACCGCTATGCTGACCTCAAGATGGTGGATGAGGCGGCAGCAAATATGCTTCAGCCCGAACTTGAGGCAAGATGCGACAGTATCTACGATATCCTGGTATTTAACTCTAAATATGTAACTGATAAAAAGAAATAAGTATTTGATATGAAAACCTTAAGAATTTTGCTTGCCTCCGTTATAGCTGTTTTGGCTCTTTCGGCCTGCAGTCATGAGGAGTATGACAAGATGCCCAATGAGATAGCTACATTTGTATCTAAATATTGGCCTGACCCTAACATCGAAAGTTGTACAAATCCCGGTGGCGAGTCGTGGGTGATAATTATAAAGAACGGTCCCACGCTGACCTTTAACAGTTCGTGCGACTGGACTTCGATAAACGGCAACGGGCTGCCATTACCGTCGATAGTGATGTTTGATCAGCTGCCGCCCAAGCTTTACGATTATCTTGAGTCGGGCGAATTTTTGTCGCAGACCTTCTCAATAGTGCGTACACCGCGCATATATACGGTGACGCTGCTTACACAAACCGTAACCTACGATATTGCTACAGAAACAATACGCCAGGAAACTACAGCACCTGTATAACAAACAGAGGCCCCGTATTGCGGGGCCTCTCGTATATATGATAGTGTGATGATTTTTACGGGATAAGATCGTATGCTCTGAATACCTTCTGTATCTTCTCGAGGGCTGTTGTAACCTGCTCTTTGGTATGGGTAGCCATGAGAGAGAAGCGGATAAGGGTATCCTGTGGAGCTACGGCCGGTGATACTACGGGATTCACAAATATGCCTTCATTAAGCAGATCGCGTGTGATGGCAAATGTCTTGAAGTTGTCGCGGATAAACAGGGGGATGATAGGAGTGGAAGTATTGCCTATCTCGCAGCCCATGTTGCGGAAGCCTTCGAGCGCATAGTTTGTGATTTTCCAGAGGTGTTCCTGGCGTTCAGGTTCTTCGATCATGATGTCGATAGCCTTGAGCGCTGCGGCTGTCGAAGCCGGAGTGATGCTGGCGGTGAAGATGTACGAACGTGAGTGGTGACGCAGGAAGTTGGTGATTTCTTTATCTGTAGCGATAAAACCGCCAAGCGATGCAAACGACTTGGAGAATGTTCCCATGATGAGGTCAACATCGTCGGTAAGTCCGAAATGATTTACGGTACCGCGGCCGCCTTCGCCGAATACGCCTATGCCGTGAGCTTCGTCAACCATGACTGCGGCATCGTATTTCTTGGCCAGACGCACTATTTCGGGTATGTTGGCTACGTCGCCTTCCATTGAGAATACACCGTCGGTTACGATGAGTTTCAGTTTGTCGGGCTTACAGCTCTGGAGCTGCTTTTCGAGCGACTCCATGTCGTTGTGCTTATATTTGAGCTGCTGCGAGAACGACAGGCGGCGACCTTCGATAATAGAGGCGTGGTCCTGTTCGTCCCACAATATATAATCCTGACGGCCGGTAAGACATGATACCACACCGAGGTTTACCTCGAAGCCGGTAGAGTAGATCATAACATCTTCCTTACCGATATATTCAGCGATACGCGCTTCGAGTTGTTTGTGAATGTCGAGAGTTCCGTTGAGGAATGGAGAGCCTGCGCAGCCGGTACCATATTTCTTGATGGCCTCGATTGCGGCCTCTTTGATTCGAGGATCGGAAACAAGACCTGTATAACAATTGGAACCGAACATCAGCACTTTCTTACCGTCAATGATGACTTCAGGTTCTTGCTCCGATGAGATAGCACGGAAATAGGGATATACTCCTGCGGCTTTTGCCTCCTGCGGAGCTGTATACTGTGCAAGTTTAGCTTGTAAGGGCTTCATAGTGTTTCTGTGGTTTATATTGTCGCTGAAGGTTTGTCTGCGACATTTCAGACTGCAAAATTACAAAAAAATCCGATAGAATTACACAGTTTTACCGTTTTTTTCAATTTTCGTGCAAATTGATATGCAAATTAACATGCTTATCAATTCTATAATATAATCATTTTTGTGTGTTAAATTCAAACTCGCTCATAGTCTTGTAGACAGCTTTGGTATAGCAAATTACTGTATACTTGAAATTTTCTAAAAGAGATATTTTTTTAGCATTGGTAATATTTCTCTACCATCCGCTGCATTTTCACCGGATCGGTGAGTGTGGCTTGGGTTTTGGCCCGGTCGTATGACCGCAGTTTGGCGATGATGCCGTCGATCATACCGGTTGAGAACACTCCGCAATCCTCGAAGATATTGCGTACTGCCTCAACGGTGTCTGCTATTTTGATACTTGTATATCAGCAGATTGGGCAGACAGCGTCTGCCCAATCTGTAAGTATTTGAATGTCAGATAGAATTTTCTAAAATTCTTCAAATTGGCGATGCTATAACCTTTACCGAACTCCTTGGTAAGAGCAAGTGATGCTATCTCAATCACGTGTTTCCCATATTGGGCACGAGCCTCTCCATGCTGCTCTTGCTCAACGATGCGTCTGCCCACAAGCCAATTACTGGCCACGTTGTAGAGGTCAGCCGCTTGATAGGCTTTTGCCTTAGCAGTATATACGATCGCCTTGAGGTCTGAAACAAATCCCACCTCGTTAGGCAATATCTCATTATTTTTCAAAATTTCATCTGCCATAACGCAAAATTAGCGAAAAATCCTGACATACACAATGGTACAACTTAAATCATCAGGGCTGGGGCATGAAATTATTGAAACTCTTTGAAAAGGATATAATAAAGAACGGGTGCCGTACTTGGAGGCATCCCGTGTGCTTTAACAACGACGCAAGCGCGTGGAGGAACTGATACGAAGAATGGGCGAAACGCCTATCGTTTAACCTTTGTGCATCGCTTATAAATCTCGCAATAAGCACACTGATTGCAAGAGGCGCTTTTGAACTCTCGATCGCATTCGTCTGATTTACGGGCAGTAGCTTCAGCGGCTATATCATCATAACTTCTATAGATGCCGGTATATACCCCTGTCCGCTCGCACTCTCTGAGTCCTCTGAAAAGCTCTGTATCTTCAATTTCTTTCCTTATTTCTTCATCAGTAGGCGTTTCTTCAAATTTAAAAATAGGTTCGTCACGAAATGCTCTCCATAGCATGACACAACAAAAGAAAAGAGTAATTATCACAGAAATCCAACATAAGATTTTTACTATTGCCATAATTATAAAATTGAAAAAATCTGCCATATCATTAACCTATTAGAGTTTTTGCAAATATAACAAAAAAATAACAAACGAACAAACAAAATGACTGGAAATAATACAGTTACAATATATTATAAACAAGGGTTGAAAAGCAAACGTGGTGTCGGCATCAAAACGCGAGGGCATTGACTTCGATATGCCACTGATGGATTTTGCCGACTGCATCACTCCCGACGATATGGCGCAGTGGAATCAAGCCATAGCCCCACAGGGCGAAGAACCCGCCGCCGATGATGAGCAAAAAAAAAGACTGTAGGCATATATGAGCTGCTGGGCCTGGCCGTGGGCTGCATAGGCATGAGCTTTGAGGAGTTCTGCGCTTGCGACTTCGACGAGTTCGAGCATATCACCCGGGCCTGGCACAGCATGATAGATGAGCAGAACCGCGACGACTGGGAACGGATGCGCATACTGGCAACGATCTGCATACAGCCCCACACCAAAAAGAAGCTGACACCCAAGCAGCTCATACCGCTGCCATGGGATCGCCGGCGTAGCCGTAGAAACAACAATGCGCCGCAACTCACCAAGGAGCAACGACGCAAGCGCGTGGAGGAACTGATGCAACGGATGAATGCAGCGCACCAATCAAGTGACGAAATAAACCGGTAAAACCAACAGTTTAATTATCATCGTTTATTTCTTCTATCCGGATTTCTACTGTTATGTCTTCCTTTCCCGACGTTATCATCATCCTTTATTTCTTCAAACCAGATTTCTATTATCTCGTCTTTCTTTTTTGGTTTATCGTTTGCAAAAACATCAATAAAAAGACCAATATAAATAAAGAGTCCAAGAAACAAAGGTGTAATACAAATTATACCAAAAAGAATTTCAAGCATGATTTTATAATTTTAGCCCAAATATAATAAAAATATAACAAACGAACAAACAAATGTCGCAAAATAATATATTATAAACATGGCTCTTACATTTAAAAACTCTTGATTGTATCTTCCGTGGTTATACCTGAAGACGGTTTTGGTCGAGCAATTTTCTAAAAGAAATAAACCACCGGCAAGATTGCCGATGGTTTATGAAGATGTTAAAACAATTTCAGAGAATCAGGATCTGTCTTGCATTTCTCAAGGTACTCTTTCCAACGACCGGTTATTGCATATTTTAGCATGATGAGAAAGACATGGAAAAACCGCAGCTGTAAGTAAGAGAAATTTGAACAACAGCCAACATGCAATCAGCACCAAACAGATTACCAAAAGCCAATCGGGAAAAAATGTGCTGAACAGTATTGTCATGCTCTAACCTGTTGTCGGATTATTGGCTGTATTCCTGATATTTCTTTAGCAATGGAAGTATTTCTCAACCATGCGCTGCATTTTCACCGGATCGGTGTGTGCGGCTTGGGTTTCGGCCGGGTCGTATGACCGCAGTTTGGCGATGATGCCGTCGATCATACCGGTTGAGAATACTCCGCGGTCTTCAAAGATATTGCGTACAGCCTCGATGGCGTCGGCGCTTGAGGCGCAGTCTACCGGCAGCGATGCCAGTGTTTCGAGTTTGGCACGGTTTTGCGGATCGTGGATGTTTACGTCCACGTATGTGCGTTCAGCCACTTCGAGCGCGTTCTCAACTTCAAATCCATAGCGCAGAGCTACGGCAAGACCTGCAAGGAGCTGATATACATCTGCCGAGCCGTCGGCCGAACGTATTTCCACTGTCTGTTTCTGTGTGGGGTCAATTTCGGCGGGAGTTGATTCTCCGGGATTCACAGCCGCACACATGTCTGAATTGGCTGTCCAGCCCAGGGGTACACGCACGAGCACCGAGCGGTTGCGGTCGCCCCAACATACGTTGGTGGGAGCTTCCTGGTGGGGTACAAGGCGGAAGTAGCTTGTGGGGTTGGTATTTCCGAATGCCGTGATGGCCGGAGCCAGCAGCATCAGACCGGCGATGGCCTTGCGTGCTTCATCTGAAATCTTGCGCTGAGAGTCGAGCATGTGGTTATGGCCCTCGGCATCAACCATACGCATGTGTATGTGGAGTCCTGAGCCGGCTTTGCCTGTGGTAATTTTCGGAGCGAAAGTCACGTCGTAGCCTTCGCGGAATGCGAGGTTGCGGATAACCCACTTGGCCAGCATAAGCTGATCGGCTGCATCTTCGGCGTCCACGGGCAGGAATTCTATTTCGTTTTGTTCGTAAACGGTGCCCTCGAGGGTGAAGTTGCCCACCTCAGAGTGGCCGTATTTGATTTGTCCGCCTGTACGGGCTATGTAGCTCATGCAGAGTGTGCGGAAATCGTTGTATTTGGCAAAAGGTGCGCTTTCGTGATAGCCCTTCTGGTCTGTGGCCGGGAAGCGGTGGGTATCTTCGTCGATAACGTAATACTCAAGTTCACCCATGGCCTGGAATCGCAGACCTGTGGTTTTGGTGAATTCCTCGCAAGCTTTGTGCAGCGTATGTTCGGGCGACGATTCGAGCGGCTTGCCGTCCTTGTCGCAGAAGCTGCACAGCATGGTTACGGTGGGAATATCGGCAAAGGGATCGAGGAAAGCGGTGCGGTAGCGGGGAATTACATAGAGGTCGCTGCTGCCGGCACTGATGAACGGGAAAAGTGAAGACCCGTCGACGCGTTCTCCCAGGGTGAGTATGGTCTCGAGGTATTGTAAATCGTTGATTACAAAGTTGAGGGTTTTCAAGCGTCCGTCCGAAGCCGGATACATGAAGTTGACCATCTCTATGTCGTTATCTATGATATAAGAGATGATATCTTGCCTTGTGAAGCTGCTCTGCGGTTTTTGCAAAGCACGTACAAGGTGGTTCTTGTTTAGGGCGATTTGATGATTCATTATTGTCGTTTTAAGGTAGTTTTAGATTGTGTCGCTAAGTTATTACATTTTTTCTTAGTGTCAACTCAATTAACTAAATTTAACGGCATGTAGCCCTAAAACCCCTTATTGTGCAGAACTGATTTTGTCGGGGTCTATCTTGCCGCGGATATATACTATATTGTATTCCGAGTCGTCTTCAAGGTTTTCGATAAGCAGACTGTCAAATTGCTTGGCTTCGGTATCACCTTCGGGCATTTTGGCATATATACGTGTGATATCTCCGTCTTCTTTGGTCTCCATTATCATTTCCATACCCAACCGGTCAATGACTTCCTGAGCTTCGGCCCTGAGCTTTTTTATAAAATAGCTTGAATGGTCGCAATTTATGATTTCCATTGACTGGATATCCTTGATGTACGAGGTGTATTCGCCGGCATTCAATTGACTGATGCTGGCCGACTTTGCAAACTTCATGGCCGCAGGGCTGATGTAAACCGATTCGACTTCGGGATGCTTTGCAAGTTTTGCCAGATATCTTTTTTCTTTGGCATTGATTGCGAGAGGAGCCATTACGGCAAAGAGAGAGAGGAGAACGAGTGCGATGATTTTTTTCATGATTCCGGAGTATTTATGGTCATTAATTGCTTATTTCATCTAAAATTTGAGGGGCGTTTACAGGATCCTTGATTGCGGCTACTGCTATCTCGGTCTTTCTGATTCCTTTATCGGCAACTCTGCTGATAGTGGATTCGAGTTTGGCAAGAATACGGCTGCTTATCTTGGCTGCCTGTATTGAATCGTAAACTTCTATGTAATTGTTTTCTGAAGCCTTGCGTGCAGTACTGCTCTTTTTAGGCGCAGGTGCTTGTGCTATAGCCGGTTCGGGTGTAGCGGTTTTGCTCACCACAGGCTCGGGCGTCGATGCCGTCAAAGTACAATCCTCGGTAGGGGTCGGGGGTGCCGTAATTTCTTCTTTGTGTACAAGCACAGGCTCTGATTGAGCTACCAACGCATCTTCGTCTGAAGATAAAATTCTTTCATGGCCTGATATGAACGAAATGGTGAGAACGGTAAGCAATGCCAAAGAAGCGGCAACCGAAGGAATAACTTTCCAAAGGATGATATTCCGGCGTTTGCGGCCAATGGTGGAGTCAATTATAAGTTGCTCGAGGTTTTCGGGCAGGGCTACATCCTCTTTCATAGTGGCCATGTCGCGGAATATGGCAGCATCTACACGCAGGTCTTCGGGGATGTCGTTGTTATCCCTGAAATACTGCTTGAGGATGTCTGTCTCAATGTTTGAGGCAGAGCCTTCGTAGTATTTTTCGAGCAAGTCGCGTATCTTGTCTATATTCATAGTTTGCTATATATTTCTTTTATTTTTTTACGTCCACGGCTCAACAATTGTCTTACATTGGTGCCTGATACACCGGTGATTTCAGAAATCTCTTTTGCGCTCAAGTCTTCAAATATGCTTAGCCTCAGTATCTCTTTCTGTGCCGGTGGCATGGTATCTATTATACGTTCGAGTATTGTGGCGGTTTCGTGGTCGGGAGGAGAGTCGGGGGCAATATCCGTTATTGTGTCAACTTGTTCATACTTTCGCTGCCGTCTCATTATGTCTATTGCCGTTGTGCGTAATATGGCTATTGACAGAGCTTCGGGGTTATTCACACTCAGCAGTTCATCTCCCTTTGACCAAATCTTGACCATAGTTTCCTGTACGGCGTCAGAGGCAAGGTCGGTTGAGCTTCCCAGAATTGCCAAAGCAATTGAATACAGCTTAGGATAGACAGGCAAAAAACGTTTTCGAAATATTTCTTCAAGTTGTTTCACATATTAAAGACGTTTCAGGGTATTGGTTTGTGACAATAAAAGTCAAAAAAACTGTTTTTTTATGTCAGTCCGGAGTAAGTTTGAAATCAGCTTGTGTGCCTGATGGGTCGCGGTTGTAGAACACCGCTCCAACCAGAGTGATTACGTCAGGCAACTGTCCTTTGGGTGCCCACTTCAGCTCTATGCCGAGCAATTCCTTTACTGTCTTTTCAACATCAAATCCGTAGGCTTCGAGGGCGGGTCTTGCGAGTTCGGGATGGCGACATTCACCACCATGTATGCGGGTACACTCCGAGCAGTGCAGACATTCGCCGCTGAAGCCGAATGCAAGGCCGTCAACCTCTTTCTCGTAACGCAGCAAATTCTCTTCAAGACTCTTTCTCGCAGCCCGCAGTTTTTCCATTCCCGACTCTAAGGTTTCGCCTTGCGGAATGTGGAAACTGCATGCCACAATCAGCGCGTCAGACCACCGGCCCAACAGCTCGTCGGCATCGAAAACAAAAGGCGGGCACATCCACACCTTCCCATAATTACGGCACTGCCTGCACAACGCGTTGATACGCAATGTGTCGCGATAGCCGGTAATATAATCCTTTACCGCTATTTCAGCTGTGTTTATTTCAATCATTTCAGGTATAGCTTGTTTAAAACAGTCGGTAACACTCTTAACAAGCTGCAAATTTAAAATAATTTTCAACAATTATGACTGATTTGGATAAAAGAAGTGTAAATTTTGTGAAAAAATTAAAAAATAATGATTATCTTTGCTCATTGTTTCCCGTGACATAAAATTACCTAATTATAAACCAACATCACAGACGCAATGAAAAGACTCTTTTCTGTATTCATGGTGCTATTAGTGACATCAGTCTATGCCTTCTCGGCAGGTGCATCAATGAATTGCAAAGGACATGTTGTTGACGAGAACGGCGAACCGCTCATCGGTGTGAGCATCGTCGTTACCAACGGCAATCCTGTCGGTACTACCGACATTGACGGTAACTTCTCGGTAACAGTTCCTGACAATGCAAGTACGCTCACATTCACATACGTGGGCTACAAGACCAAGCAGGCCGCTGTGGCAGCCTACATGGGCGACATCAAAATGGAGCCTTCTACCGAAATGCTCAACGACGTGGTTGTAACACAGTCGTTGGCCCGTACTCGTCAGACCCCTGTAGCTGTTTCGCAGCTTAATGCCTCTGAAATCGAGCTTAAACTCGGTACTCAAGAACTTCCCGAAGTGCTCAAGACCACTCCCGGCGTATGGGCCACAAAAGACGGCGGTGGTTTTGGCGACGCTAAAATCAACATGCGCGGCTTCAAGAGCGAAAACGTAGCAGTACTCGTAAACGGTATTCCTGTCAACGACATGGAGTGGGGTGGTATCTACTGGAGCAACTGGGCCGGCCTCAGCGACGTGGCTTCTTCTATCCAGACTCAGCGCGGTCTTGGCGCTGCCATCCTCTCGGCTCCTTCTATCGGCGGTACCATCAACATCACCACCCGCAGCCTTGACGCTGAAAAGGGCGGTAGCATCTGGTATGGTTTCGGTAACGACGGAATGAACAATATCGGTATGAAGGTTTCTACCGGTCTTATGAAAAACGGCTGGGCAATCTCGGTACTCGGTTCGCGCAAGTGGGGCGACGGCTATGTGCAGGGCACATGGTTCAATTCATACAACTACTTCGTGAACGTGTCAAAGCGTATCAACGACAAGCATCAGCTCTCTCTTACCGCCTTTGGCGCACCCCAGGAACACAACAAACGTTCGAGCCAGGACGGTCTTACAATCATGGAGTATCAGACCTACGCCAAGCGCGTGATGGATGGCGACAGCCCCTACAAGTATAACCCCTCATTCGGTTACGACCTCCAGGGACAGCGCCGCACTTCAAACCGCAACAAGTATCACAAGCCTCAGATTTCACTCGGTCACATCTGGCAGATCGACCACAAGTCTTCTCTTTCGAGCACCGTTTACGTATCGCTCGCATCGGGTGGCGGTCTTTCAGGTCAAGGTCGCGGTACATATAAAGGACAGAGCCTGAGCAACACTTCATGGTACGGTGCCACAAACGGTATTCCCAACACTCTCTTCCGCAATGCCGACGGTACTTTCGCATACGATGAAGTTCAGGAAATGAACATGGCTTCAACCACCGGTTCAAACATGGTTATGGGCGAAAGCAACAACTCGCACAACTGGTATGGCCTCGTTTCCACATATAATAATAAGTTCTTCAACAACAAACTTTCGTTCACCGGCGGTATCGACCTCCGCTACTACCTCGGTAAGCACAACAACAAGATTACCGACCTCTACAACGGTGAATATTATATGGACGACAGCTCGCGTAAGAACGTGAAGCCCGAAAACAACTACCTTGCCGAAGATCCCAACTGGAAGTACGAAAAACTCGGCATAGGCGATGTAGTTTACCGCGATTATGACGGCCGTACAATCCAGGAAGGCGTGTATGCACAGGGTGAATATCTCACACTCAACGATAATCTCACACTCGTTCTGTCGGGTTCGCTCTCAAATACTTCATACCAGCGTATCGACCACTTCTACTACGACAAGGCTCACGCCAAATCAAAGACATACAGCTTTATAGGCGGTACTGCCAAATTCGGTGCCAACTATAACATCGACCGTCACAACAACGTATATACCAACATCGGTTATATCAGCCGTGCGCCTTTCTTCTCGCAGGGTGTATTCCTTTCGTCTAACGTGAGCAATGCCGCCAACCCCAATCCCATCAACGAGAAAGTATTCTCATACGAACTTGGTTACGGCTACTCTTCACCCATATTCTCGGCTACCGTAAACGGTTACTATACCAAGTGGCTCGACAAGACCACAACCCGTGGTGGCGACATCACCGCAGGCGAACATGCCGGCGACCGCTACTACCTCAATATGAGCGGCGTGGATGCACGCCACATGGGTGTTGAAATCAACTTCACATTCATCCCCGTGCGTTGGTTCGAAATCAACGGTATGCTCTCGCTGGGCGACTATGAGTGGGCTTCTGACGCCAAGGGTTACTTCTACAACCAGGTAGGCCAGCCCCTTAAGGACCTTGCCGGTAACCTGGCAAGCGGCATTCTCGCCGAAGACCATGCCTCGGCAACTCTGCTCCAGAAAGGCCGCAAGGTGGGTGGTTCTGCAATGACTACCGCCGCTGTAGGCGTTCAGTTCCGTCCGTTCAAGGGCTTCCGCATCGGTGCCGACTGGACAGCTGCCGCACGCAACTATTCAGACTACACCATATCTTCGAGCTCTTACTCGGCCAACGGTACCGTAACCGTAGGTTCTCCCTGGAGAATTCCATGGGGCAGCCAGCTCGATATGAATGCTTCATACAATTTCCAAATCGGCGGTCTCAACGCCACTCTCTCGGGTAATGTACACAACCTGTTCAACTACAACTATGTTATCGACGCTTACACTCAGTCAGACGTAGTAGGTACATGGGAAAACGCATTCCGCGTGTTCTATGCTTTCGGACGTACATACTCAATGAAGCTCCGTGTTAATTTCTAATTTTCACTCGCAACACAAGAATATATTATGAAAACAAATAATTTGTTCAAATCCATCTTGATGCTTGCAGTGGCAGGCACCATGACCGCATGCGACGAAAACGCATGGAACGATCATCTCGACGGATTTGAGGATAAAAACGATGAACCTATCAGTGTTAACAAGGCCATCGATTATACTCTTACCGATGCCGACTATGTTGCTATAGCAGGCAACAGCTCAAATGTGGCAATGGCCGGCAATGAGCTTAAGGCTGCCCTTGCCGCCGTAGGTACACAGCATGCCTTCTCGGCCGAAATTCCTGCTGCGCAATATGTTCCCGCTTTCCTCGGATCAACTTCTTTCCCTTACTTCACACTCACCAAGGGCTCGTCGGTGAAACTCACCTATAACGTAGCCGGTGATGTACCCGCAGCAGTTAAAGAATCCCCCAAAGCTGAATTGTACACCATCACCAGCGATGAATATCAGCAGTATGTATGGGAAAGCGACGACAACTACATAGATGCGTTCTCACCCTCCAAGCCCGCATCACGTTATCTCGCCCAGATTCTTCTCAAGTCAGAAGTTGACGAAGAAGTGAATCCCTATGTAATCGTTTCTTACAACCAGACCGAGCAGGAACCTGTATTCGGAAACGTCAGCGGTGGCGAAGAACCCGGCTTTGAACTTTCAAACACTATCGCATCAGCTTCACTGAATGCTTTAATCGAAATTGACGGTGTGGTTACCGCAATCTGCAAGCAGGGCTATATCATCAGCGACAACAGCGGCAATATCCTTGTTTACATGGGTAGCGCATTCGATGCTTCTTCAGTTCAGATCGGCAACCAGATGCACATCAGCGGAACTGTAGGCTCTTACAACAAGGGATTCCAGGTTATCGGCAACAACGCAGATGTAGCACTGGAAGTAACAGTGATCGGTCAGCAGGAAGTGACTTATCCCACTCCGGTTGAAATGACAGGTGCAGATTTCACCACTCAGCATGGCCGTAAAAACGATGTTACCGCCACCTATGCCCGATTCACCGGTGTGCCCGTTATCAGTGGCAACTACGTAAACTTCACAGTTGAGGGTACAGACGTCAAGGGCAGCCTTTATCAGGCTACTCCTGCCCAGATTGCAGCTTTCACCGATGGTCAGAAGGCTACCGTTACCGGTTACTTCATGTCGGTTAACTCTTCAAAGGCCGGCGACAAGTACTGCAACTTTATCCCCACCATGGTAGATGGCAAGGCCGTGGCAAGTGCTCCCGCCAAGTCTGTAGCCAAGGCTCCCGTAGCACAGGTTCCCACCACCACTTACAATGCCGTATATCATTGGGATGGCGCCAAGTGGGCAACTCTCAGCAACTTCACCGTTCTCAATCCCGACGATTATTATGCAATGGGTCAGAAATATCAAAATCTCACCACTCCTGATGTATACCTGCCCACCTATCTCGCTCAGAAGTATCCCTACGCTCAGGAAGGCACCGAAATCAACGTGCTCTATCTGCTCTACAAGGATTCCAAGACTGCATACGCTTGCGATCCGTATGTTCTCAAGAACAACACTTGGGTTCTCAACCGCTTTGTAACCGAGGAAACATCGCAGTTTGTATATACCAGCAGCGGCTGGATGTACGACCCCAATGTCACCATCACACTGCCCGCCGGCCGCAACATGGCCATCAGCTCTACCTACTATCAGGCTTGTGTAGACTGGGTGTACAATAATATCTGTGTTCCTCTGGGCGATACAAGCATCAAGAGCGGTAAGTTCTATGTAACCTCTTACGGCAACAATGAATACTATTGCGGTACTTCTGCATATCAGAACAATATCGACCTTCGCCCCGACAAGGCTCGCGAACAGTATCCCGCAGGCTATACCGGCATGAGCGATGAAGAAATAGTAGCCCTCGAAAAGTCACGCTTCCTCAACGAAGTGATGCCCGGTGCACTTTCTACTCTCCATCCCGATGCCAAACCCATCGAAGGTCTTGAAGTCCTCTTCACCATCAACTTCTCAGTTTACACCGGCACCACCACTGAATACACAGCTGTATTCAAGGTTGTAGGCCAGGGTAAATTCGAACCCGTAAGCTGCACATGGGACGAGGAATAATCCCCTGAACAGATAAATCTGTATTATAAGCAAAGCGGCTTCATTGAGAAATCAGTGAAGCCGCTTTTTAAAACTGTAATATTGGTAAATATTTAAGTGATTTGTATTGTACTACCGCAATTTGTTTTCAGTAATTTTGCATTGTGTTTAATATATACAGTTGTATCACATGAAAAAAGTATTTGTAATATTGTCACTCATGACAACATCCTTTATAAATATGGCATACTCTCAAAACAATCCGACAAAACTCACTTCACAACCCTCAGAAATTAATCAGACTGCCGGACATGACCAGCTTGGCGAATTTGCTCCAAAATTTGCTGAATTGAACGATGATGTACTTTTCGGCGAAGTATGGAGCCGCACTGACAAACTGGCCTTGCGCGACCGCAGTATCGTCACAGTCACCGCACTCGTGAGCAGTGGTATTATTGACTCGTCGTTGACCTATCATCTGATGGAAGCTAAAAAGAACGGCGTCACACGTACTGAAATAGCCGAGATACTTACACAGGTGGCATTCTATGCCGGTTGGCCCAAGGCTTGGGGCGCATTCCGTCAGGCAAAGGAGGTTTGGGCCGATGCGAGCGATGAAACCGATGCCAGGCAGAAGTTTCAACAGGAAATGATTTTCCCCATTGGCGAACCAAATACTGCATACGCACAGTATTTCATCGGCAACAGTTATCTCTATCCGGTATCAAAGGAGCAGGTACCTGTAACTAATGTTACCTTCGAGCCCCGTTGCCGCAACAACTGGCATATCCATCATGCAAGCACCGGCGGCGGCCAGATGCTCGTAGGCGTGGCCGGTCGCGGTTGGTATCAGGAAGAGGGCAAGCCCGCACAGGAAATCCTGCCGGGTACTGTGATTCACATTCCTGCTAATGTAAAACATTGGCATGGAGCGGCCAAAGACAGTTGGTTCTCGCACCTCGCTTTTGAAGTAAAGGGTGAAAACACCTCAAATGAGTGGCTCGACCCGGTGTCTGATGAAGAATACGATAAGCTGAGATAAGCCCTCGGGTACAGGTGCTTTTCAATAACCTTTGAGGTTTTAAGGCTGTGTTATCTCAGCCTTGAAACCTCATAATTTTATTGCGCGGGCGGTATTGATTCCGTCGATGGCTGCGCTTACAATGCCCCCGGCATATCCTGCTCCCTCACCTACAGGATAAAGCCCCGCGATGGTGATATGGCTGCGCGAATCTTTATCGCGGGGAATACGTACCGGAGCCGATGTGCGGGTCTCATCACCTATAAGGGTTGCGTCAGAAGTCAGAAATCCGCGTGCTTTGCGGCCAAATTCAGCCAGCCCCTTTTGCAGTCTTACAGCTATGAAGCGGGGCAGCAGTTGGTCAATCCGTCCGGGTATAAGGCCGGGCGCATACGATGAATCGGGTAGGGTGGTGCTTGGACGTGAGGCTATGAAGTCGGTCATGCGCTGTGCCGGAGCCTGCTGAGTGTGACCTGCCGCCTCAAAGAATTTTTGTTCTATATCCTGCTGGAAATATATCATTTTCAGTACTCCGTATCTATCATATTCGGGTACATCGTCGGGCAGCACTTCTACCACCATGCCCGAATTGGCCCAGCGGGTACCTCGGTTTGAGGGCGACATACCGTTGACCACCAGTTGGCCGGGTTCGCTTGCGGCAGGAATAATCACACCGCCCGGGCACATGCAGAACGAATATACAGCGCGGTCGTCGACACGTTTAAGCATCGAATACTCGGCAGCCGGCAGATATTTTCCCCGTCCGGCAGGCGAATGATACTGTATGCTGTCTATAAGGCGCTGAGGATGTTCGAGTCGAACACCTACGGCTATGCCTTTGGGTTCCATAGGCACATTTTCATCGTGGAGCATGCGGTAAACATCTCGTGCCGAGTGGCCTGTGGCCAGTATCACCGGGCCTTGATACTTCGAGCCGTCGAGGGTCTTTACTCCCGTAACGGCATTTTTATCTTTATTGAATATCAATTCAGTTACCCTTTGGCCGAAATGCACTTCGCCGCCGTGCGCTTTTATGGTTTCTCTTATTGCTTTTATTATAACCGGCAGACGGTCGGTGCCTATATGTGGGTGGGCATCTATGAGAATGTTGTCTGATGCTCCGTGGGCATGGAAGATTTGTAGCACCTTGTCTACCGGTCCGCGCTTTGTGCTACGGGTGTAGAGTTTGCCGTCGGAGAATGCGCCGGCGCCGCCTTCGCCGAAGCAATAGTTGGAATCGGGGTCTACGATACCTTCGCGGCACAGTACGGCCATATCGCGCCGGCGCGAGTCTACGTCCTTGCCTCTTTCAAGCACTACGGGCTTCATCCCCAACTCAATCAGCTCAAGTGCGGCAAACAGTCCTGCCGGCCCTGCTCCCACTATTATAACCTGCGGCTTATCTTTTACATCGGGATATTGCACGGGGGTATATCTCGAAAATGTTTCGTCAACCGAGTCAATGTGAAGCTGAACACTCAGATTGACCATTACCCGGCGCTGGCGGGCGTCGATTGACCGACGCAGGATGTCAACTCTCTTTATGCGGTTTACATCAATATTCAGGGCGGTTGAAGCTGCAATGCGCAGACGGGTATCATCGGCCGCTTCTTCAGGCTTAAGCCTTAGTTGGAGTTTCTGTAGCATCGTGTGAAGTTTTGAGTTCGGAGAAGTGCTTCTTGAGTTTGCGGTTCATTATCAACAGAGTTACGACAGCGAGCACGAACGCAAGCACATCGCTGCCGGCCATCGAGGCCCACACTCCGTCAATTCCGTATACGGGTGGCAATATCCACAGCAGCGGCACAAGGAAAATAAGCTGACGGGTAAGCGAAAGGAATATCGACAGCTTGGGGTGTCCGATACTTTGGAAATAGTTCTGTATCACTATCTGGCACCCTACCACCGGATAGCACAGGAAGTAAATGTGGAATCCCGGTCGGGCAATGTCGATCATCGTGAGGTCGGTTGTGAACATGGAGCTGATTTTATCCGGGAAAATCTGTGTGAGCACCCAGCCGACAAAGGTTATAGCCACTCCAATCCATATTCCGCGTCTTAGTGTGTCGGTAACGCGTTTCCATTGACCTGCTCCATAGTTGAATCCCAAGATGGGTTGCATGCCTTGTGTAACACCGAATACAATCATCACGAAGAACATGGTGGTGCGGTTGATTATACCGTATGCTCCTACTGCAATATTTCCGTCATCTCCGGCTACCGAAAGCAGCGATTTATTGAGAAATACCACAACAAAGCATGCCGTGGCGTTCATCAGAAAGGGCGACAGACCTATAGCGTAGATTCGTTTTATAAGCCCGGGGGTAAACCAGCGTTGCGACGGGTCGAAGTGTACAAAGCTCTTTTTTGACAAGAAGTGCGCCAACACCCATATAAAGGCTCCAAACTGACCGCAGATAGTGGCCAGTGCCGCGCCCTTTATACCCCAGTCGAGCACAAAGATGAATATGGGGGCAAGCACTATGTTTACAGCCACCGAGAGCAGTGCCGATATCATAGCCTTCTTGGGGTAGCCGGTGGCACGCATCAGGTTGTTGAGTCCTATAAAAATATATGATATGGGTGTGCCGTAGAGAATCACTTTCATGAACTCGCGCGCGTAGGGTATGGTTTCTGGCGTGGCTCCGAAAAATGTAAGTATATCATCGAGAAATATCAATGACAGACCTCCGAATATCACCGAATGGATTATGCACAGCACCATCACGTTGTTTACTACATCAGTGGCTCGGGCTACGTTTTTCTGCCCTAAGAAAATAGATGAGATGGTAGCACCACCCACTGCAATGAGCGTGCAGAAGCCTATGACGAGGTTCATCATGGGGAAGGTGATGGCAAGCCCCGATATGGCCATCGCTCCTACGCCGCGGCCTATGAACACACTGTCTATAATGTTGTAGAGCGATGTGGCAATAGCTGCAATTATGGCCGGCACGGAATATTGCATCAGCAACTTGCCTATGCTGTTTGTGCCCAGCGTAAGTTGCGATGCCCCTGTACCCTTGGAGTGGTTATTGTTGTCTTTAGTATTATTATTTTCAGTTGATAACGTCATATATTCTAATTGACTGCTAAACAAACTTAAAACAATTAAGCTTGTTTCTTACGGCGCGGACGTATGTTAATTTTAGTTAAGGTGCTTATGCCTGCGAGTACTAACATTCCCAGAATGTAGGTTCCTGAAAGCCAATAGGCCACATGTCCGTCGTCTACGATTTTCATATTTTCAAAAGGTGCGCTGTCGTTTAGAAAATCAGGGCTTATGGTGGCGAAATTACGTTTCCACGTCACTTTACCGTCTTTCAGGTAAACAAGACCTACCGAGCCTCTTACCAGTTCTTTGAGCGATGTGTCGGAAGCCGAGAACACCTCGTAGCGGGGATTGGCGAGTTCAATCCACTGCTGCAGAGTTTCTCCCGACAGAGCCACAATGCCAACCATGGCCACGCCGTGGTCAGTGGCGTAGTCATACACCTCATTGGCAAGGCGCGAGCGTGTAAGGTTGCCAATGCCCGGCTCGGTAACCGCAAGCACCAGCATGGCCGAGTCGCAGTACTCGGGGTTAAAGAGGTCAGGTGCCACATCATTTCCATCGCTGTCAAACACAGCTATTCCGGCAACGGCTTCTTCGGCTGCCGCTGCCGAGGGACGTACGAAAGTCCAGGTGGAGTCGGGAAGAGCTGACATTGGAAATTCGCGTTCCTCACCGTCTTTGGCATATATGTAGCCTGGTTCGGGTTGTTCTATATTCTCATCCTCAATACTTACAAGGCTGCGACCTGTACCGTATGGACGGAAGTCGACCACCGGCTGGAACTGCCAGCCTATGGTGGCTATTACAATGCCGTAAATTGCAGTGATTACTATGACCAGCCATTGCAAGCCGGGACGGTAGAGCGGGGTAGCAGCTTTGCGCCATATCAGAGCTACAATCAGTAGGGCGGTGATGATGATATTTTTTACGAAAGTAGCTGTGTTGGATATCACCATCAGATCGCCGAAGCAGCCACAGTCGGCTACAGGCTCAGCTATTACTATATATGCAGTGAGGGGCAACATTCCGGCCATCATGGCCAGTCCGCATATCGGGGCGGAGCGGCGCAATGAGCCGGTAAGAAGCAAAATGCCCGTTATCAGCTCAAACAGCGACAGACCTACAGCGCCTATCAGCACTATGTCTACCGGTATGATATCCGACAGACCCCATACGTTCAGATACTCCTCTATTTTAAATACAAAACCATGTGGGTCTACGGCCTTTGACCAGCCCGATAGAATGAAGGTAACACCTGTGATTATTCTCGCAAACCATACCGCAGCTACCTTCCACCATTTAGCCCCGGCGCTCATTCGGTCAGTTTTATTATACCGAATACTGCGTAGTTGAGTATGTCGAGATAGTTGGATTCAATGCCTTCTGATACGGTGGTGGCACCGTCGTGTTCCTCGATCTCCTTGATGCGTTCGATTTTTGTGAGGATGAAGTCGGAGTAGCTCGAAACCCTCATTCCGCGCCATGCCTCGTCGTAGTCGTGGTTCTTCTTCTGCAGCAGCTCGCGGGCCGAGGATGCAATTTCGTCGTACAGTTCAACAGCACGTTCGGCAGATATGTCTTTTGTGTCAACAAAGCCCAATTGCAGCTGTATTATGCCTATGATACTGTAATTTACGATTGCTTTGAATTCAGGCAATATACCCTCGCCCACAGCCGAGCAAGCTTTGATTTCGAGCGAGCGTATACGCTTTGCTTTGATGAAAATCTGGTCGGTGACGCTCGATGGTCTCATTATGCGCCACGAGGGGCCGTAATCTTGAAGTTTTGCCACAAAAATGCTGCGGCAGTCGGCAAGTGCCTTATCAAATTGAGTGTTTGTGTCCATGTGAAGTGTATAAATCAATGCAAAGTTACAAATAAATCCTTACATTATACAAAACAGTCCAACATTTGGCTTGATTGGGCCAATATGGTGGATTAATTCAATTAAAAATTGTAAGTTATGGATAAAATTAGTAACTTTGCCATGCCAATAATGGCTCGAAATGAACCATATCACATAGCAATAGAAATACAAATCTCTTAATACACTGATAATTATGAGTTTAAACATCATTGTGCTTGCTAAGCAGGTACCCGATACCCGCAATGTAGGCAAAGATGCTATGAAGGCCGACGGCACCATTAACCGCGCCGCGTTGCCTGCAATCTTCAACCCTGAAGACCTTAATGCCCTCGAACAGGCTCTGCGACTCAAGGATGCCAATCCCGGCTCGACAATCACAGTTCTCACAATGGGTTTGCCTAAAGCAGCTGAAGTAATCCGCGAAGCAATGTATCGCGGTGCCGACGGCGGTATCGTGCTCACAGACCGCGCTCTCGGCGGTGCCGACACCCTCGCAACTTCTTACTCGCTGGCTCAGGCTGTTAAGAAAATCGGAAACTACGACATCATCCTCGGCGGACGCCAGGCTATTGACGGTGATACCGCTCAGGTAGGCCCCCAGATTGCCGAAAAGCTCGGTATCCCTCAGGTTACCTACGCCGAAGAAATTGTAGACCTCGCCGACGGCAAAGTTACAGTTAAACGTCGTCTCGAACACGGTATCGAAACCGTTGTAGCTCCCCTGCCTTGCGTGGTAACTGTAAACGGCTCTGCCGCCGAATGCCGTCCCCGCAACGCCAAGCGTCTGATGAAGTACAAATATGCCGTATCGCCCTCTGAAATGGCTGCCCTTTCTGACGAGCAGAAAGCCATGGTTGAAGCTCGTCCCTACCTCAAGCTCAACGAATGGGGTGCAGCGTTTGTAGAAGCTGATCCCGAACAGATCGGTTTCCCCGGTTCGCCCACTAAGGTGAAGAGCGTTGAAAACGTAGTGTTCGTTGCCAAGGAAGCCCTTCATCTCGACGGCGCCGACGAAGCAGGCATCGAAAACCTTATCAAAGAACTCATCACAAACCACACAATCGGCTAAGCCTCGGCTCCGATCTACACATTAATATTATGACAGAAGATAAGAACAATCTTATAGTATATTGCGAGATTGAAGACGGCCGCGTAGCAGACGTGAGCCTTGAGCTCCTTACCAAGGGCCGTCAGCTCGCCAATCGCCTCGGCATACGTCTTGAGGCTATCGTTGTAGGCGACAAGCTGAACGGGGTTGAAAAGCAACTTTTCCCATACGGTGCCGATGTGGTTTATCTCGTTGAAGACCCTCGTCTGTATCCCTACACTTCCAATCCCCACGCTTCGGTGCTCATCAACCTCTTTAAGGAAATCGAGCCCCAGATTGCACTGATGGGTGCCACCTGCATTGGTCGCGACCTTGGTCCCCGCGTTTCGAGCGCACTCCACAGCGGTCTTACTGCCGACTGTACCTCACTCGAAATCGGCGACCATACCGATGCCAAGACCAAGCAGGAATACACTGACCTCCTGTATCAGATACGTCCTGCCTTCGGTGGTAACATCGTGGCTACAATCGTTAACCCCGAGCACCGTCCCCAGATGGCTACCGTACGCGAGGGCGTGATGAAGAAAGAAGTGTTCAACCCCGACCACAAGGGCGAAGTTGTAAAGCTCGATGCAAGCAAGTATGTAAGCGACGAAGACTTCGTTGTTGAAATCATCGACCGCCAGATTGCCAAGTCAAAAGTGAACATCAAGGGCGCTCCCATCATCGTAGCCGGCGGTTACGGCGTAGGCTCAAAGGAAAATTTCAACCTCCTCTATGAACTCGCTGCCACCCTTGGCGCTGAAGTAGGTGCATCGCGTGCTGCTGTTGATGCCGGTTTCATCGAACACGAACGTCAGATCGGTCAGACCGGTGTGACCGTACGTCCCAAACTCTACATCGCTTGTGGTATCTCGGGTCAGATTCAGCATATCGCAGGTATGCAGGAGAGTGCGATCATCATTTCGATCAACAACGACCCCGCCGCTCCAATCAACACTATCGCCGACTACGTTATCACCGGCAATATCGAAGATGTGGTGCCCAAACTTATCCGTTATTACAAGAAGAATTCAAAGTAATCCCAGCACGATTGCCTGAATATCTTGTTTATACGATTAAAAACAGAACAAAAAAGAATAAAATATAATGGCAAATTTTTATACCGATAATGCCGACTTGCGCCATCATCTCAATCACCCGATGATGCGTAAGATTGTTGAGCTCAAAGAGCGCAACTTTTCAGATGCCGAAAAGTTTGACTATGCTCCCTCCAATTTCGAGGATGCAATGGACAACTACGAACGCGTCCTTGAAGTAGTCGGCGATATATGCGGCACTACCATAGCCGAAAATGCAGCTGATGTAGACCACGAAGGCGCTTCATGTTCAGGTGGCCGTGCCCACTATGCCGGTCCTACCGTCAAGAATCTCGAAGTATGCCGTCAGGCCGGCCTCATGGGTATGGCAATGCCCCGCCGTCTCGGTGGTCTTAACTTCCCCATCACCCCCTATATCATGGCTGCCGACATCGTAAGCCGTGCCGATACAGGTTTTGAAAACCTCTGGGGTCTGCAGGACTGCGCCGAAACTCTCTATGAATTCGGTGACGAAGACCAGAAACTGCGTTTCATTCCCCGCGTTTGCGAGGGCGAAACCATGTCGATGGACCTCACAGAACCCGACGCAGGTTCTGACCTCCAGTCGGTAATGCTCAAGGCTACTCAGAAAGAAGACGGCTCATGGGTTCTCAACGGCGTTAAGCGCTTTATCACCAATGGTGACGCCGATATCCACCTGGTGCTCGCCCGCAGCGAAGAAGGCACAAAGGATGGCCGCGGTCTTTCGATGTTTGTATACGACAAGCGCAACGGCGGTGTTACCGTACGTCGCATCGAGAACAAGATGGGTATCAAGGGTTCTCCCACCTGCGAACTCGTTTATAAGAACGCTCCCGCCGAACTCGTAGGCAGCCGCCGCATGGGTCTTATCAAATATGTGATGGCTCTGATGAACGGTGCCCGTCTGGGTATCGCCGCACAGAGCGTTGGTGTAAGCGAACTCGCATACCGCGAAGCTCTTGCATACGCCAAGGACCGTCGCCAGTTTGGCAAGGCTATCATAGAGTTCCCCGCCGTGGCCGAACTCATCGCCGTTATGAAGGCAAAACTCGACGCAAGCCGTTCGCTCCTCTATGAATGCGCACGCTATGTAGACCTCTACAAGGTGCTCGACGACATCAGCAAGGAACGTACACTTACTCCCGAAGAACGTGCAGAACGTAAGGAATTCAACCGCCTTGCCGATGCGCTCACTCCCATGGCCAAAGGTATGGGCAGTGAATACTGCAACCAGAATGCTTACGACTGCATCCAGGTTCACGGCGGTTCGGGCTTCATGAAGGATTATGCTTGCGAACGCATCTACCGCGACGCACGTATCACATCAATCTACGAAGGTACAACCCAGCTGCAGGTAGTGGCTGCAATTCGCCACGTCACCACCGGCACATACAAGCAGCTCATCGACTCATACGCTGCCACTGAAGTTCGCCCCGAACTCCAGTCGCTCAAAGACCGTCTGGCAGTTCTTACAGAAATGTACGAGAAGGCAGTGGCTGCCGTTGTTGCCGTGAACAACACCGCATACACCGACTTCATGGCTCGCCGCATGGTTGAGATGGCCGGCAACATCGTTATGGCTTACCTCCTGCTGCTCGATGCCAACCGTACCGAAAGCTTCACTCGCTCAGCTCAGGTTTATGCTAACCTCGCTGCTTCTGAAGTTACACGTCACGCTGAATTTATCCACTCTTTCGATCCTTCGCAGCTTGATATCTATCTCGCTCACGAATAATCGAAACAGATTCCGAAAATAACAAGCGCCCGCATTTCCATCACAGGAGTGCGGGCGCTTGAACTATATCGGGGGCCTTATTCGTAGGCTGATTCGATCAGTATTGACGGATTGTTATAAAATTCGGGAGAAAGCAGATAGGATAGGGGTTTATCGGAATTATCCTGCATATACGAAACCACAATAGAGTAGCCTATGAACCGTCCGGCGCGTGGCGGAACTTCCGCTCCAAGTATTGATGTATTAGGCCCTGCCTCTACAAGTCTGTCTATATCGTTGGCCGATGTGCTGTAGAGCAGATTGCGAGCCACAAGGGTATTCCATATCTTTTGGCGGTTGTCGGTAAGCCATTTCAGCTGAGCATCTGTATATCCCATAGATTCTGCCACGTCGTTATATGGCAGCAGCATCAATTTGGCGGCTGTAACAGCGCCTTCGTACAGCAGTCGCGAAAGTACGGTGCTTTCGTCGGTCTGTACGTATGGGTAGCGGTTGGCTATCAGCGCCTCGCATATATCGTAGGGCAGCCGTGCGGGAGTCTTGCCTGATTTAAGGTATTCAGGCAAATGATTATACCCTTCAAAGTCTTCGCCTAAATAATGATTCAGTGCGATAAGCATGCACGAATCGCTCATTACTATCGACCTGGGATTTCCCCAGATAACGGCTGCGTATTGCCGTGGCGGAAAGTCGAGTTTGTCGCGTTCGGCCTCATTAAGAATCTGTCCCAGTGCAAGCTCGGTTGACCGCAGGTTGCTGAAAACACTGTCTACCACAGGCGTGAAGGCCTCCACTACGCGCGAATGTGCCCACTTTTCTATAGTCTGATGGTCAGGGGTGTCGCTCAGTCCCAAAAATCCGAACATTACCGACAGTGGCAGTCTGTCGGCACGGAGCATAGAGTCGCGCTGAGCCGTAGTCATCGCCGGGTAGTTTTCCAGATCCTTATATAATGGTATTATAGGGCATGGTGTGGAGACAACATTTGTGCAAGCGGCCAGAATAATTGAGATAAGGGCGATTGTACCGGGCAATACGTATTTTTTCATGTCGAATATTACATCAAAATTGGAATAATTGTATAAAAAACATACTCCTGAGCTGCGAAGTTACGGAATATTTATGTAATTTTGTACGATTATGCGACTTATAGTGCTAAATATATTCATGTTTTTTGCCGCGGCACTCTTCGGTGCCGTGAGTCAGAAGCCGTTTACTCTCGTAATCGACCCCGGGCATGGCGGCAAGGATTATGGTTGCATAGGTGCCAAAACCAACGAAAAGACCATCGTGCTCGACGTGGCAAAGCGTCTCGGAGCGATTATCGCCAAGGAACATCCTGAGGTTAAGACTATCTACACACGCTCCGACGACAGGTTTATCCCGCTAAATCAGCGTGCTTCGATAGCAAATAAGGCTAATGCCGACCTGTTTATATCGGTTCATGTGAATTCGGTGGATAAACGCACCAAGGGGCGCGAGAAGATTCATGGAGCGTCGGTATACAGCCTTGGTCTGCACCGCAGCGACGACAACCTCGCGGTGGCCATGCGCGAAAACAGCGTTATCGAGCTTGAAAAAGACTTTTCGGAGACTTATCAGGGTTTTGACCCTTCTTCGTCGGAGTCGTACATCATTTTTGAGATGAGTCAGAACCGGCACATGAAGCAGTCGATTGAACTGGCCGATGACATACAGAAAGAACTTGTGTCAACAGCCGGCCGCGCCGACAAGGGCGTGCGTCAGTCAGGTTTTCTTGTTCTGCGTGCAACGTCTATGCCCTCGGTGCTGGTAGAGCTTGACTTTATATGCAATAAGGAGGCTGAGAACTTTCTGGCCTCAACATCAGGCCGCGAGAAGTGTGCCCGCTCGCTTGCAAATGCCTTCACAACGTATTACAACAAGCAAAAGCCACGCCCTTCGATTCCGGCTTCAAAAACTGCCGAAATCAAGACCAAATCAGATAAACAGCCCGAGATACAGCCATTGACCAAGGCGTCTGAATCGTATGCATTGTTGCTGAAGACATCCAAATCTGCCATTGACACCGCTGCCGATCCGGCTTTCGCCAAGATCAAGAAGGCTGAGTTGCGTGTTATACTTGAAGATAATGAATATAAATATGTTTACGGTGATTTCAAGACATTAAAAATTGCCCGACGTAACTTGCGTAAAATCAAAAAGGCGTTCCCGGATGTTGTAATCATTAAGGTTGACAATAACTGAGAATCTGAAAAATATGAAAAAATAATTCAATATGAAAAAAATATTCCGAAAAGAAGTATTAATCGGCCTGATTGTTCTGGTTGCCATGGCCGTGCTGATTATTGGTATCGACTTCCTCAAGGGGGTCAATGTGTTTAAAGCCGCCAACTACTATTATGTATCGTTTACCGACGTGGCCGGTCTGGCACAGAATGCCCCCGTTACGGTAAATGGTTTCAAGGTAGGACAGGTGCGCGAAATAGCCTACGAATACGATAATCCCGGTCATGTGAAGGTAGAGCTTTCACTCGACAAGAATCTTAAAGTGCCCGCCGGTTCAAAGGCTGTACTGTCGTCAGATCTGCTCGGTACAGCATCTATAGTGATCGACATGGCTAAATCTACAGAGTATCACAAAGTTGGTGACTCGCTTGAAGGTGTTGTGCCAAAAGGTATGATGGACAATGTAACAGACAACCTGCTGCCGGCATTTACCGGAATATTGCCTAAGGTAGATACATTGCTCCTGTCGATAAACGCTCTTGTCAGCGATCCGGCTATTGCATCATCTGTAAAACGTCTTGATGCCATTACCGCCAATCTCGAGGCCACTACACGTCAGCTCAACGCACTCATGGCCACTCTGCCGCCGGTAGTGAATAATGTAAACGGCATAACAGGTAATGTCAACAATATGACTTCTGACCTGGCTGTTGTCACTTCTGCACTCAAGGAGGTACCTCTCGATTCTCTTGCCGGTAATCTTCAGACCATCACCGAGAATCTTGCTCAGCTGTCGGCACAGCTCAATAATCCCGATTCGAGCCTGGGAATGCTCACACACGATCCTGCACTGTATAACAACCTGAATTCTACAGTAGCATCGCTTGATTCGCTCTTTGTTGACATCAAGCGCAATCCCAAACGCTATATCAGCATAAAGCTGCTCTAATCCTGTATGAATAGGATTATACCGGTTTAGAACGATTTTTCATAATTGCGGAGCCTGATTCGTTATTTAAAATCATTTTAAATAACGAATCAGGCGGTTCCACTCTCTCTGCGGTCCTAAAGCCGTTATAAGGTAGGGGTTCCACGCGTTTTAACAGCTTTGTAATATAATTCGTGGAACATACGAAACGAAGATGTTTGATATTGGATAATCAGCGATATAAGCATCGAAATATAAAGTGTAACTTTAACGGCTTTGTTTAAGTGTTGCATAAAGTGCTGAAAATTATACTCTTGCATAATATTTGAAAAATCCAATTAATTTTACACTTTGTTTTTATAAAAAAAAGTACGAAATTTGTACTCCCAAAACAGCATTTCACACCTTCATTTACAATTAAAATGCAACTTTCACATCAAGAACTATGGGCCAAGGCCTTAGGTATTATCAAGGATAATATCGACGTTCAGCAGTATAAAACGTGGTTTGAACCAATCAAATCTATGGGATTTGAGGATGGTGTACTCCGTCTGTTCCTTCCCTCTACCTTTTTTCCTGAACAGCTTGAAGAAAAGTATGCAGACCTCATCGGACCGGTTATAAAGAAGGTGTATGGCCCCGGTGTTCAGCTTTTCTACAGCTACCTGCAGGTAGATGGAGCCAAGGAAACCGGTGTGGAGGTGCGTGCTTCAGGACAGTCTGTTGCAATTGTAAACGACCGAATGGCTGCACCGGCAAATCCCTTTGTCGATCAGCCCCTGAAATCGTTTGATTCTCAGCTCAATCCCAAATACAATTTCGAGAATTACTGCACCGGTACATCTAATAATATAGCGCGTACGATTGCTGAATCAATTGCAAATGACCCCAGTAACAAGACCTTTAACCCCTTGTTTGTATTCGGCCCTGTAGGTGTGGGCAAGACTCACCTCATTCAGGCTGTGGGTATTCGTGTAAAGGAACGCAATCCTCAGGCGCGTGTGCTGTATGTTACCGCCCGATTCTTTCAAAGCCAGTTTACAGCTGCCAACCATAAGGGTCAAATCAACAACTTCTTCCATTTCTATCAGTCGATAGACACCCTTATCATTGACGATGTACAGGACCTCGCAGGCAAGCCTGAAACTCAGAATACATTCTTCCATATCTTCAATCAGCTTCATCAGAACAACCGCCAGATAATCCTTTCGAGCGATTGTGCCCCCTCTGAGATGGATGGATTTGAATCTCGTTTGCTCAGCCGCTTCAAATGGGGTGCATCTGTTGCGCTCGACAAGCCCGATTACGATCTGCGCCGCCGTGTGCTGATCAAGAATGCAGAGCAGGATGGTCTTAATCTGCCCGAGGATGTGATTGACTATATTGCTGAGAATGTCACCGACTCGATCCGTGAGCTTGTAGGAGTTGTTGCCTCGCTTGTCGCTCAGGCTACCGTGCTTAACTGCGATATCAATCTTGAACTGGCCCGCCCGGTCGTGGCACACGCAATACGTATGCGTCGTTCGCAGGTTAACTTCGAGATGATAACTCAGGCCGTTGCGGCTTACTTCAAGATAAATCCCGACCTGTTCTTCACATCCACCCGCAAGCGCGAGATAAGCGATGCCCGACAGATTGTGATGTATCTGGCCAAAAAGCTGGCAGGCATGTCGCTTAAGAATATCGGCAACAAGCTCGGCCGCACACATGCCACTGTTATCTACGCATGCCGCAGTATTGACGACCGTCTGTCAATTGACGCCGAGCTGCGCAATCAGATAGAGGAAATAAGGGCTACACTCAACAGCTGATACCGGTAAGGACTGCAAAAGCGCCGATTTACGATACAATATATCGTGAAATTCACTTTTTTTGCGTAACTTTGCGCAATGTCAACCATAATTGATTATCAGAATGTAGATGTGCTGCGCAAGGAGCATGTAGTGCTCAAGGATGTCAGCTTCAAGGTAGATTCCGGTGAGTTTATTTATCTTATCGGAAAGGTGGGTTCAGGTAAAAGTTCCCTGCTTAAAACTATGTATGCAGAAGTCCCTGTCACAAAGGGAGAAGCAAGGGTTTTTGACTACGACTTGTTGCAGATCAAGCGCAGTCAGATACCTTATCTGCGTCGTAGCATAGGCATCGTTTTTCAGGATTTTCAACTGCTGTTTGACCGCAGTGTGTTTGAAAACCTCGATTTCGTGCTGGCAGCTACCGGTTGGCGCGACAAAGCGGAGCGCGAAGCACGTGTAGACCAAGCTCTGCGCAGGGTAGGGATGGTGAAAAAGTCATACAAACTGCCTCATGAGCTTTCAGGAGGTGAGCAGCAGCGTGTGGTCATTGCCCGCGCATTGCTCAACAATCCCCAACTGATAATTGCTGATGAGCCCACCGGAAATCTCGACCCTGAAACCGGCGAACAGATAGTGGCTCAACTACATGATATAGCTGCCGACGGCACCGCCGTGATTATTGCCACTCACAACCATTCCCTTATTGAATCGTTTCCGGGTACTGTGATGCATATCGAAGGCAAACACCTTATAGGTAAATAAATTTTATGTTGTAAAGAAGATTAAAGAATGAAAGTCCTCAAATTTGGCGGAACTTCAGTCGGTACTCCCGAGCGCATGCGCCATGTGGCAAGTCTTGTCAGGGAGTCGGGTAGAAACATCGTAGTGCTTTCGGCCATGTCGGGCACCACAAATTCGCTCGTTGAAATTTCCGACTATCTGCATAAACACAATGTGCCCGGCGCGCAGGAGACTGTAAACAGCCTCCGTCAGAAATATGCGTCGGTGGTCGATGAACTCTACAGTCACAAGAACTCAAAACAGCGTGCCACTGAATATCTCGACCGTATATTCAACTTTATTCTGCGTTTTACCGAAGGCGAGTTCGGCCTTGCCGAAGAAAAAGAGATACTTGCACAGGGCGAGTTGATATCAACCATGCTCATGCAGCTGTATTTCGAGGAAATAGGTGTGAAAAGCGTACTGCTGCCGGCTCTCGAATATATGCGTATCACCCGCGAAGGCGAGCCTGATATGAAGTTCATTTCTTCACATCTGCGCCGAATGGTTGAGATAGAACCCGATGCAGAGGTGTGGCTTACTCAGGGCTATATCTGCCGCAACGACCGTGGCGAAGTGGACAATCTGCGTCGCGGCGGCAGCGACTACTCGGCTTCCATCATAGGCGCGGTGCTCAACCTTGACGAAATACAGATATGGACTGATATCGATGGCATGCACACCGGCGATCCCCGATTCGTTAATAATACACGTCCCGTGAGCCGTCTGCATTTCGAGGAAGCTGCAGAGCTGGCGTATTTCGGAGCCAAGATACTTCATCCTACCTGCGTGCTGCCTGCCAAGTTGCACAACATTCCCGTAAGGCTTCTCAACACTCTTGAACCATCGGCCCAAGGTACAACCATAGCCAACTTTGCGCCTGACGGCACTGTGAAAGCCGTTGCTGCAAAGGATAACGTTACCGCCATCAAGATAAAGAGCGGCCGCATGCTGCTGGCATACGGTTTCCTGCACAAAGTATTCGAGATATTCGACAACTATCATACGGCAATCGACCTTATGGCGACATCTGAAGTGGGTGTGACCGTAACCATTGACGACACCCGCCACCTTGCCGACATCGTAGACGAACTCAAGCGCTTCGGTACCGTATCTGTCGACACTGATATGACTATCATCTGCATCGTGGGCGATTTCGCATGGGACAACGGACACGACTACTGTTGCCAGGCTGTTGAAGCGCTCAAACCCATACCCGTGCGCATGATATCGTATGGCGGCAGCAACTACAATATATCCATGCTGATTAAAGCATCTGATAAAGTAGAAGCACTTAATTTACTGAACAACAAACTATTCTAAGTATCATAGAGATGGTAAAGCACATTGTCACATTCCAGCTTACAGGCACCCCTGAAGAACGCCTTCAGGTAGCAACCAAATTCAAAGAAGCCCTTTTAGCGCTTCCCAAAGTCATAGAGCCTCTTCAGTCAATAGAAGTTGGTATCAACGAAAACCCGGCCGAAACTTGGGATGTAGTCCTCACGGCCATACTCCCCACTATGGCAGATGTAGCGGTCTACGCCAATCATCCTGCCCACGTGGCCGCCGCCGCGCTGCTCGCCGGCCACAAGGCCAACCGCGCATGCGTTGATTACGAGTTTTGATAATCGTATCATAGATTACACAACGCCCCAAAAGTTACGTAGCTTTTGGGGCGTTGCACATTGCTGTTGACTCAGCGATGTTTATTCTATGCGTTTGTACAGCGAGCGGAAGGCTTTGAGTGAACCGAATACCACCCATTGGTCGTCTGCGGCCACTGTAGTTCCGGGAGCTGAAACATCCAAGGGCATCAGTTGCTTGGATTTTAAACCGAGGAAATTGGTCTTTTCGGCCGGTCTTGAGATTGATACTATTTTCAGTCCATATTGTTGAGCGAAATCTATATCGGCATACTCCAGCCCTACAAAGTACTGAGGGACTTTGAATTTCAGTATGTAATTATTCTCATCAACCTTTAGAGTCTCCACATCGTTGCCAAGAGCCATTTCGTGAGTAAGGTCGAGGGCTGCACGTTGTTCTGGCTGCAAGATATGGTCGATATTGAAACTTTGCAAAATCGACAGGTGCAAGGGATCAATGGCTCGGGCGTAAATCTTTTTTACCCCCGATTTCTTAAGCAGGGCTACGGTCTTTACCGAGGCGCCGAAGTTCTCGCCGATCGCCACTATTACCAAATCTACGTTATGTATAGGCAACACGCCTAATGAGGCCTCCTCGGTAGTATCAAGCACGTATGCGGTGGCAATGTAGTCTTTTATAGAGTCGATGGTGTTGCGCGAGATGTCGGCACCTATCACCTCGTGCCCCTGGGCGGTGAGGTCAAGAGCCAGATTGCTTCCATATATTCCGAGACCTATAATTAAATAGCGCATAGAGTAGGGGGGATGTATCAGTTAATAATAATATTTTCTTTGGGCAGATGTTCAGATATGTCGCGGTGATGTACAAAAAATCCGCTGCATATAGATATTATGCCCACTCTGCCCAGCAGCATGGCTATACACAGCAATATTTTAGATTCGTCGCTCAGCAGGCTTGTGGCCCCGAGAGACGAGCCTACGGTGAACAGCGCTGACGTGACCTCAAACACCATTGATTTCATTTCGAGTGCGGGGTCGAATATCATTACACCGCCCAGAAAAAATGTAAACGACACCAGAGCAAGTGCCAGCACGGTATTGGCGCGACGCGTCGAGCCTATTGAAATGCTGCGGTCGTATGCCCAGGCACTGCGGCTGGAGGTAAGGACCGAACGAACATTCAGAAAAATAGCGGCAAACGTGTTTACCTTTATACCGCCGGCAAGCGATTGCGACGCACCGCCTATCCACATCTGTATCATCACTATCATCAGCGTAATGGGCAGGAACTGCGCCGGGTCTACCGATGCAAACCCGGCACTGCGTGGAATGAGCGAATTGAATACAGATTGGCTCACTTTCTGCCACAGGGTCATTCCCTTTAAGGTATTGTCGTACTCAAAGAAGAAGAACAGTGCCGAGCACACGGCAAGTATGCTGAATGAGGTTACCAACACAAGCTTGGTGTTGAGGTCGTAGAGATGCACAGGCTTTTCATAAAACTCTCCGCGCAGTCTTTTCCAAACTGACTTAATACGGGTAAACAGAATATCCTTGAGGTTGACGAGTATAGGGAAGCCGATGGCTCCGGCAAGAATCAGCAATGACGTAACATTGTAAAGCGACTGGCCGGGAGTCATCAATGCCGGATTGGCCATGCCCTGTGGCAGATTGGAAAATCCGGCATTGCAGAAAGAGGATAATGAATGGAATGCGGCAAAAATCATTTTATCATTATTATCCGGCAGCAATGTGTCGGGTATGGTGAAATATACGGCCACCGCACCGATAACTTCAAGAGTCAAGGTGAACACTATGATATATACCAATGTAGGGAGCAGCCGGTTCATGGTCTTGGAGTAAACCATGTCGCGGATTAGCAGCTGATTGTAGATGGAAGTACTTCCGCTGAAAAACAATGCAAAAAAGCTCGTGAATGTAAGCACTCCTATACCGCCGATCTGAATCAGCACTGCCAGCACCGTGAGGCCGGTGGGTGTGAATGTGGCGGCTACGTCAACCGGTGTAAGCCCTGTGATACACACGGCCGATGTGGCTATGAAAAGCGAGTCGAAGTAATCTATAGGGGTGACTGTGCACTTGGGTAGCATCAGCACAAACGAGCCAATGAGTATGAAAAACAAGAAGCTGCCCGTAAGAAGCAGCGAGGGGTTGGTGCGACGTGATACCAACCGCATTATAGCGTAGCTGAATTCAACTACAGAATATGCCCCCACTACGGTATTCGTGTAATAATGGCTGTACAATATCTGCTCAAGAGCAGGAATCCACGGATGCTCCGGCTGAGGATATATATACTGTATGATGGTTGACAGTATGGCTATATTGGTTATCCACTTTATGACTTTTGTAGTATGGATGAGGTGCTTGAACTTGAATACGGTATTGAAAAGAACCTCAACCACAAATATACTCTGGCAAGTATGTATGCAGCGGTTGATAATGCGCAGGTCGGAGGCTGAGTGGTCGTAGCCGGCAAGTATCACCAGGCTCACCAGGCTCACTACCGATGCTATCACCGCAAGTGAGCCTATCAGCGAGGCGAATACGTTGATGGCAGAGGCGAAATTATGAGTGAAAACACCATAGCGGTACCTGGCGGCCCTAAGTCGCTGTACCAGCCTTGTGTGTGTTTTTTCATTCATAATTTCGCTCCCCCTTGTGTGCGTACTATCGCGGTATGGCTGTTGCCGACAATTCTATTTCTTTTATCTGATTGTCTGTATCGTTGACGATTTCTTCATCGACCTGTTCCCATTGTGAATTTTTAGATTTGAATTCAGGAACTATGCGTTTCATTTCAGCCACAATGTCGTGATATTCGCCTTTTACGGTAAGTTCGTGCAGTGTGTCAATATGCGTTGCCACCTGCTCATAGTCGTATATTCTCACCTTGGCTATCATGATTTTATTATTGCGTGTGGCCATGGTCATTTCCTTATCGTTGAGCAACTCCTCATACAGCTTTTCGCCGGGGCGGAGTCCGGTCTCCACAATTTCAATATCTACGCCTGGACGCAGCCCCGACAGTGAAATCATGCGTGTGGCCAGATCATAGATTTTCACCGGTTTGCCCATGTCGAATACGAAAATCTCACCGCCATTGCCCATGGTTCCGGCCTGAAGTACGAGCGAGCAAGCCTCGGGAATGGTCATGAAGTAACGTATGATGTCGCGGTGAGTCACCGTAACAGGGCCACCCTGCTCTATCTGCTTGCGGAAAAGAGGTATTACCGAGCCGTTTGAACCCAATACGTTGCCGAAACGAGTGGTGATAAAGCGGGTGGAGGGGCCGTCGTTGTGCGAGCGGTTGTAGTAGAAAAGACTCTGCACATATATTTCGGCTATACGTTTTGAAGCTCCCATCACATTGGTCGGGTTCACGGCCTTGTCGGTGGAGATCATCACAAATTTATCTATCTTGTATTTGAGCGCCAGATCTGCCACATTCTTTGTTCCGAGTACATTGGTAAGAATGGCTTCAGAGGGGTTCCTTTCCATCATAGGCACATGCTTGTAGGCGGCGGCATGGAACACATATCGCGGACGATAGCGCTTGAATGCCTGCTCCACACGGCCTTTGTTTACAACGTCGGCTATGAAAAGATGTATCTTGGTGTCGGGATGCTCGGCTTCCATCTGCAACTGCAATTCGTGCATGGGAGTTTCGGCCTGGTCGAGCAGAATGATTTCTGATGCGTGGAGCTTGGTTACCTGGTTCACGATTTCAGAACCGATAGAACCGGCTGCACCGGTCACCATCACCACTTGTCCGCGTATGATTGATTCTACGGGAGTGGTATCGGTCTTGATAACGTCACGTCCTAAAAGGTCCTCGATGTTGATTGAGCGGACCGATGCTCCCTGATGTTTTTTGAGTCCGGTCGAGGGGTCGAGTTCTTCAACCTGGGTGAACATGTTGAGGTGGACATGGTTGCGCAGGAACTCGTCGGCTATGCCGTTGCGCATGAACTGCAAC
This sequence comes from uncultured Muribaculaceae bacterium, assembly GCA_910586975.1. Taxonomy (GTDB): domain Bacteria; phylum Bacteroidota; class Bacteroidia; order Bacteroidales; family Muribaculaceae; genus CAG-873. The sequence continues at coordinate 44,852 of CAJUKX010000005.1, forward strand.
TGGCCTGATGCGAAAATCAGGTTGTCGCAGGTATGTTTCTTGAATATTTCGGCTATGATTTCGGGTGAATAATTATAGATAGGAATATCGTTCAGTTCCTTTACGGTTTTCTCAGATGAATATATCAGCGCGGCCACAATGTTATATCGGCACTCGGGGTCGTTGTTAAGTGCCGTGGCGAATGACAGCGCATTCAGCGATGGGCCGAAGGCTATGGCACGTAATCTGTTGTGTTTGCTCGAAATGAGTTGGCGGTAAAGATACTTTATGGCAAGGCGGCTCAGCATCAGCAGTGTGAAAGTGAGCAGCATCACTACAAAAATATTCCATAACCCGAAGTAGGCATATCCATCGTATATAAATGTGCATGATGCTATGAAGAGCATAGTGCATGTAGCTATACCTGCGAGAGCCACAATGCGGTACATGTCTTCGAGTACCGACAGCCTTATTATATATCTGTAGGTCTTTACAGCCGGAATTACAGCAGCATATATCAGAAACGCCAATAAGCCCTGGGCAAATGGAGTGAAAATAAATCCTTCTTTGCCAAGGCTGGCCGACGGGCTGAACATATACGTGATAAAGCAGCTCAGTGCCACTACCATAAGGTCAAAGCAAAGCACGAGTTTGCTGGGACTTGGTGATTTGATGAACTTGTGGGCCAGCGAACTGTTTCCTACTAAATTTATTAATTTATTTCTCATACTCTATTAATGCAGCACTTGAGCTTTTGGCTCTATAAATACTCTTTTGGTTCTAAAAGTTATGTTAAAAGTGAAATTCTGTTGCTTCAAGCCATTGAAAGCGGTATCAGCGACCCTAAACGTGGATTTTGGAAAGTCTGTCGGCGGTCATGCAACCAATCTCGTCAATAGTCAGGTCGGCCATTTTTTCGACGACTTCCCGGCTGTTGGTGGTGGCTATTCCAAGCACAAAAGCACCTGAACGACGGCCGGCTTCAAGTCCGGCAATGGAATCTTCCACTACTACGAATTCACCTTTGGAAGCTCCCAGTCTTTCAGCCGCCAGCAGATAGCCTTGAGGATCTGGTTTGGAGCGTGTAACATCTTCATCGGTGATAAGGGTGTCGATGTTTGCTTCAAGCTCAGGCAAAACGGTGAACAGATGTTTCATCTTTTTTAAATTGCTTGAGGTGACGATAGCAGTCTTTATGCCGATTTCTCTAAGCCCGTGCATGAGCGATACCGCACCATCATAAAGGCGGTATTCCATCTCATTCTCTTGCTTTATAAGTCGTTTTTTTATATCTTCCTGATTATCCTTATTAGGGAAATATTTAGTAAGAATATTAGACAATGTATTGCCTTTGATTACATCGGCGAAACCTTCGATTCCGGTAGGGTATAATCTGTCCATCTCACTCCAGAAACAAGAATATATACCCTCAGTGTCGATTAATACTCCATCGAGGTCAAACAAGACTGCTTTTATACACATATTATATTGGTGTTATGAATTAGAATGCAAAATTAGTGAAAGTATATGAAAAATCAGCCCTCTTTCATTAAAAAAGTAGATTAAGGGTGTGTTTCAATATTGTTCGATATTTTTTTATCAGTTTTTTGATTCTCTGCGAACTTTTTTGGAGGGAGGATGTTGTATAGATAGAAATTAATTATTAACTTAACAAAAAAATACAAAACTATGAAAGCAGTACATGTAGCACTTGCCGCCTTTGGTGGCGCACTCGTAGGCGCAACAGCCGCACTTCTTCTTGCTCCCGAAAAAGGTTCAGACGCTCGCCGTCACCTCAAGGAATTCATCAAAGAAAAATGCCCCTTTGTTAAAGACAGCGATGTCGACGCCGTAGCCGACCGTATCGAAGATATGATTGAATCGGCTGAAGTTGCAGCTAATCAAGTCGTTAAAAAGTAAAATGCTATAATGAAAAAACTTACAATTTTCCTTGGTGGCGCCCTCGTGGGCGCAGCCGTAGCCGCTCTTTTCACCCCCGAACCGGGTGAAGACCTGCGCGAACGTATCAAGACTCTGCTTAGAAAGCGCGGCATTATCCAGCCCGACAATGTAAGCGAGTTTGTAGAATTGATTGCCACGGAGATTGAGGAAAATAAAGTATAAGGCTCTAAGCCCGGCATGGCGTATGAGAACTGTGTCGGGCTTAGCCTTTCCTTGATTTGTCCGGATTATCGTGGCGCGTGACGTCTCAACTAATAATATATCTTTCAAATGATGGACGACAGACAACAGGCCAACAATGTTCAAGGCCTTATTGATAATTTCAAGAAGCTGCTGGCCTTGAACTTAGACTATGCAAGGCTTACCGCCGCCGAGAAATTGACCATCCTGCTATCTACGATTGCATTCTACTCCATGGTGTGCATTCTGGGTACATTGGTGTTGATTTTCGTGTCGATAGGTGTAGGTCACTTGCTCGCTACCACAGTGGCAAGGGTTGCCGCATATCTCTATGTGGCCGGTTTCTATATGGTACTCTTTATCCTGCTCTTTGTGTTCAGAAAGAAGATTTTCATTGACCCTACAGCCCGCTTCATCTCAAAGCTATTTGTTAAACCTCCAGAGGAATGAATAATATGACAATGCCTACACAATTACCCGGCGATAAAAAATGGAAAGGCTATACCCTTGAGCAACTTTCTTACGAGCGCACCGTGGCGCTGGCAAGAATTGAGGTGGAAAAGGAAGTGGCCACGGTTAACTACGGCCGGGCACGTAAGGGTAATTTCGGCCTTACAGCCTCGTTGTTCTCGCGCATCACTAATGTGCTTACTTACACCGACTATATAGTGATTGCTGTTCAGCTGTATCGCAGTCTTTCGCCGCTTTTCAAAAAGAAGAAAAAGTGAAAAATTTTTGTTTAACCGACCTTTTTGTCTGATTAGTCGCAAAATTTAGTTACCTTTGCGAGATAAAATTCGCAAAGATGAACGACTACGTAGAACTCAAATTTACTCTTAGCCCTAATCCGGGTGAAGACGCTACCGACCTTCTGGCCGGAATGCTCGGTGATATTGGTTTTGAAAGTTTTGTACCGTCCGATCAAGGTCTGACGGCCTTTGTGGCATGTGGTTTATGGAACGAAGATGCCTTGAAAGAGGTGATAGATGAATTCCCTTTCAATTGCCGTATTGACTATACTCACTCTGTAATAGAAGGACGAGATTGGAATGAGGAATGGGAGAAAAACTATTTCCAACCTATTGTCATAGGCAATAAATGTGTGGTGCACAGCTCTTTCCATACCGATATTCCGGCTGCTGAGTACGACATAGTCATTGACCCTAAAATGGCATTCGGCACAGGGCACCACGCCACAACATCGCTGATACTCGAACAGCTGCTCGAACGCGACCTTAACTCCAAATCGGTTATCGACATGGGCACAGGCACAGGCATACTTGCACTTTTGGCAGCCATGAGGGGAGCATCGCCGGTCACCGGTATTGAGATTGATCCGTTTGCACAGGTCAATGCAGTGGAGAATGTTGCCCTCAACAATCATCCCGAAATTAAAATCATACTTGGCGATGCGCAAGCTCTCGATGAAGTTGAGCCTGCCGACATCTTTATCGCAAACATCAATAGAAACGTAATCACAGGCGATATCGACCGTTATGCCCGTCGGCTGCACGAGGGTGGTCTTATGCTGCTAAGTGGATTCTATGTAGAGGATATCGAGGTGGTGGAGAATGCCGCCAAGGCCGTGGGTCTCGAAAAAATCGGGTTTACCGAGCGCGACCGTTGGACCTGCCTGCAATTACTAAAGAAATGAGAAATATACTCAATATAAGCCGTTTGCTGATCGTTGCCGTCCTTCTATCGGCAACGGCATTGTCAAGTGCGGCGCAACAAGACAAAACCTCAAATAGCTTGCCGGGCTGGAATACGCGACCCATCGAAAAACCTGATGTCACAAAATTTGCATGGAGTGCAGAGTTTGGCAGCTCGGTAGATTTAAGCGGCAGCGACATGTCGTCAATCGACATTGGAGCATCGGTGGGTGTGAGTCACAAGTGGATTATGCTCGCCGGTATGGGGGTGGGAGCCAATATCATGATTTCCAATTCATGCCGTACGTATCCGCTTTATGCCGTTTTCCGCACCGATTTTTCAAGTTTCCTTAAAATCATGTTTGTAGAAGCCCGCGGCGGCATAGCTCTCAACTATCTGCATAATAATCAAAATCAGACCGACGCATACGCCGGTCTGTATCTTGGTTTCAATCTCGCTCGAGGCAAGAAGTTCAGAAGCTATATAACTGCAGGATACACATACGTAGGACGCAAGGATATCCTTGCAAATGAGGTACTCACCGAGTACAAACCGCTGTCGTTGGCCAGCGTAAGACTCGGAGTCACTTTTTGACGAGGTCTATCAGCAACCTTGATTGCCCTTTGCCTGCAGTGGCATTGGTGTATGATACCGCGTGGCGCGGACAAATGTGGTAGCAGCGCAGGCAAAATGCGCAATTGTCGCTCCACTGCGGACGCCCATCAACCATCTTTATGTTGCCAAGCGGGCAGCTTTGCGCGCAAATACCGCAGCTTATACATTCTTCGTTTGCAAAAAATGGTTTTGGCGACATTGCAAATCGCTTGAACCACGGGTATATTATGCCGGTTTTTATTCCGGCGAAACGTCCGCGTACCAAATCGTTGATATATACGTCGTTCTCAGGGCTGAAGTTTGAGATTATTTTGCGGAGCATTTCTGCTATATGGTCTATGCGGCTGCCTGAGGCTTCTATTTTCTGTTGCGCAACCTCAATGGGGTCGACATCAAATCCTTTCATCATCACGTATGTGTTTGGCATCTGTACCGAAAACGTATCGCGTCCTATCCAGCCGCGGTGGCTCAGTGCAGTGCGCCAAGTTTCATCGGTCTTGCCTACATCGTCACCACAGGTCATTACCGCAAAGTGCGGCAACTTGTGCGCCCCTGGTATGTTAAGACGCGAAATCCACTTCTTCAATACCGGCGGAATACCCCATGAATATACAGGGAATACCCAAATTATACGGCCGTCGGCCGGGCGTATCTCACCCGGCTTGTCAACCGGAAGTGAAACAATATCATCGCCCAGCCGTGCCGACAATTCATTTGCCACATACAGCGAATTGCCCGTACCTGAAAAACAGATTATCATTTCTTTGTCAAGTTCTTTATTGTGACCTGCGTAGCTCCGAAGCCATACTCGCGGAACGACGCATCGGCTACATCATGTCCCTTGTAGCGATGATTCAGTTCTTTCATCAAGGCCGATCTAAGCACACCCTCGCCTTTACCATGGATGAATACAATCTTTTTACCTATATTTTTAAGATTTTCATCCATTATTTTACGGAAGGTATCTATCTGATAGTTAAGAATGTCGGCTTTTGAAAGTCCGTTAAGGTTATCGAGCAGCGCTCCTGCATGAAGATCAACTTCGAGAAGGTCGAGATTTGGCTTTGAACTCTTTGAAACCTTACTCACCGGACGGCTGCGCCTACGGTCCTCACGTTCTTTCTCGGCAAACGATTGCTTCAGGCTCTCAATGTCTATCGGCTTGGAATTACATATCTTGTCATTTTCCACGATAGACAATGCTATTACCTTGCTGTCGAAATATGGATTGGAAGTGAAACAGTGCAAACGGGCGAATTTTGTAGAATCAAAACGCTGTTCAAAATCTATGGCAGGCTTACGTGTGAAAGCCGCGTTGCGCTTGAATGGCAGGGCTTGCACAGAAATCCTGTCGATTTCGGGGAGCATGTCGGGGGTAAGCTCAAAGAGAAACTCCTGTGTGCCGGGTTCAATGAATCCGGCAAATCTCAGATCCCAGTCATTGCTTTCGTTGGGGCGGGTGGCAACCGTCATGTAAAGTCCGAAATTTGAATCATTAACCAAAAAAGCATCAAAAGAAGTTTCGCTAAGCCGTTTGAGGTCGGCGGCTTCAAATCCAAGCACAATGTTGAGCTTTTCGCCCTCGGGAGTTTCGGTTATCGGAGCCAACTGAGGCTTGGGCTTAGGGGCTGACGGAGCCGGAACTTCCTTGGTCTCTGACTTCTTGGTCTTATTTTCAATCTTGTAAAATGTATCGCCCGAAGATACCACAACGCATTCGCGCAGAAGTGCAGGAGTTTCAAATCCATCATCATCCACGTATGCTATCTGGCCGTCAATACGGGTTACATTGCCGCCTCCCACTGAATTCAGGAAGCGCACTATATCTCCAACTTTTGCAGTCATATCGTTTTTATTTGCAAAGTTACGATTAATTTATGAAAAACATAGACTTAAATAGTCACTATGGATGTTAATATCCATAAAATCAGCGATAAAAACATGATGTAGAAATATATTTGTAGTTAAAATGAAAATATATTGTTGTTGGAATGAAATTTTTTTGTAACTTTGCATTAATAAATTAAAAAAACTATGAAGAGCTTAAAAAAGTTGCTTATACCAACTTGCGCAATTCTACTTCTGATGGCTTTGGGCTGTCGTTCCAAAAATCAGGACGAACGCCCTGTAATTGCTGTAAGCATTGAGCCTCAACGTCAGATGCTTGAACAGCTCGCAGGCGATAAATTCAGAATCGTCACCCTTATGCCTAACGGAGAGAATCCCGAAACCTATGAGCCATCGTCTGCACGACGCATGGATCTCGGCGATGCCAAAGCGTATTTTATCACCGGTAATCTTTTATTTGAAGAAAATCTCCGTATGTCGGAGAGGGATACCTCAAAATTTTATGATACGTCAGATGGCATAGACCTTCTCTACGGTACCCATACCCGCCCCGGTGGACATGCCGGATTTTTGCCCGGGGTTAAAGGCGAGACCGACAAGCGTCATCTTGCCGACCCGCACATCTGGAGCTCTGTGAAAAATATGAGAAAGATGGCTCGCAACATTACTGAAACTCTCATAGAACTTGACAAAGAAAATATTGAAGAGTACGAACAGCGATATGACAAGTATGTGAGCCATCTTGACTCGCTTGATGCGGCTTTTCAGAAGAAACTGCTTGATAATCCAAGCAAATCATTCTTTATATGGCATCCCTCGCTCAGCTATTTTGCCCGTGACTATAATCTGAATCAAATTTCTTTCAGCTCAGAGAATAAAGAGATTTCGGCTGAACGCATGGCCGAATATTTGGCTCTTGTAAAGGATTATAACGTTAAGACTTTCATTTTCCAGCGTGAACTTGATTCCCGCCAGGCTGACGTCATCAAGAATAATCTCGGTGTGGGCGTAGTTCAGTTCGACGGTTTGAACTATGATTGGGAAAATGAACTCAGCAAGGTGGTAGATGGAATCACTAAGAAATAACATTCACCGGGGTGGGGCGTGCTGCCATCATCCCGAGCCGGTTGAAGTTCACCTGCACCCAAGTTTTCAACCACTTATCAAACTTGACAACGTTAGATTTATGCGCGAGGATCGAGTGATACTCGATAATGTAAATCTTACAGTCAACAAAGGCGACTTCGTAGCCATCACCGGCCCTAACGGTGGTGGCAAAACTACTTTATTACGTATTATTCTGGGACTGCTGCGTCCTACAGCCGGCAAGGTAGAATATCAGATTAAACGCCCCAATATAGGTTATCTGCCGCAGAAAAACATGATAGACTCGCATTTCCCTATTTCAGTAAGGGAAGTAGTTGAGTCGGGACTGCTCGGCACCAAGGGCCTTTCTGATACGGAACGACGAGCCAGGGTTGAGTCTACTCTTGCCAAGATAGAGATGGAAGATTTGGCTGACCGTCCAATCGGACGACTGTCGGGAGGCCAGCTTCAACGTGCCCTTTTGGGTCGTGCTATTATTTCAGAGCCACATGTATTGATTCTCGACGAGCCGCTCAGCTATATTGATAAACATTTTGAGACGCATATCTACCGCCTTATAGCGGAGATAGCGCCTCATTGTACTATATTGCTCGTTTCACACGAAATGAGCCAAATTTCATCTATGGCCAACCGGCATCTTCTGGTAGACCGCTCTGTGACAGAGTGTAATGCTTCGGTTCACTACGTGGAGACAGGTTGCGGATGCTAAGAGTGTGTTAAAAGTAAACACACTCCCAAGCTTGTTATTAAACACTAATATTCAACCTTATCGGTTTTGTCGCGCCATTTGTTGAAGGCTACTATAGCTTCCTTATTCATGAAATGGTCGCATTTTATTGATCGCGCTTCTCTCGAAAGCTCAATCTGGTCATATATGAATTGGTCGTCGAAATCAATGGCCTTGGCATCGGCTTTGGTGTTTCCGAAGCAAATGCGTTTTACGCCGGCCCAATAGAGTGCGCTCAGGCACATGGGGCATGGCTCGCAAGACGAGTAAACCGTGCAGCCGTGCAATTTGAAGTCCTTCACCTTTTGGCAGGCTGCCCTTATGGCCGATACCTCGGCATGAGCTGTGGGGTCGTTATTTGCTGTTACACGGTTTACACCTGTAGCTATGACTTCGCCCTCGGGGCTTACGATTACAGCGCCAAAGGGTCCACCGCCATTATCAACGTTCTCAATAGACAGATCTATAGCCATCTGCATGAAACGCGCATCTTCTGCTGTGTATTTATCTTCTACGTTGCTTGTCATAGGTATATGTTTTATGTGTGTTATAGTTTTATGTGTGTTAGTCGTGTGAATTCAAGTATTATGTGCAGTGTTCAGATTACTTCGAGATTGGCTTCCAGACGTTGGCGCACAACCTCATACATCATAACACCTGCGGCTACCGAAACGTTCAGCGAACCAATGTGTCCGAACATAGGAATTGATACTCTTGTATCGCACAATTTCATCACTTCGGGCGATATGCCTGTGTCCTCGGCGCCCATTACCAGCACAGTTGGGCCGGCATAGTCGCCTTTGGTATAGTTGAAGTTGGCTTTCTCGCTCACTGCAACTACGTTAAATCCGCTGTCTTTAAGGAATTTAACAGCTCCGGTAATGCTGTGTTCCCTGCACACGGGTATGCTGTGCAGGGCGCCGGCAGAGGTCTTTATGGCATCTGCTCCTACGCTCACGCTGCCTCGCTCGGCTATGACAAGGGCATTGACACCGCAACATTCGGCAGTGCGGGCTATGGCACCGAAATTGCGCACGTCGGTTATACCATCAAGTACAACGATAAAGGGCAGCACCCCTTCGTCGTAAAGCGATGTCACCAGATTGCCGAGGTTGGTGTATTCTATAGCCGGCAGAAGTGCGATAACTCCTTGATGGTTCTTGCGGGTAATGCGGTTGAGACGTTCGGCAGGAACACGCTGGGCCACGATTCGATGCTCACGCATCAATCCGAAAAGTTCTGAGGCAAGATCGCCTGAAAGGTCTTTTTTTATAAAGAGTTTGTCGATCGACCGTCCTTCGCGTATAGCTTCTATGACGGCTCTTATTCCATATATATAGTCGGTAGGTTCCATGTCAAGTCAGTTTTTAGTTTTATAGTTTGTTGAATACTACTATATTGTGTGTTAAATTCAAACACACTGTTAATCTTGATTTTTCAATAGGTTTTCGGCTGCTGCAAGTGCGGCAGGGTCTGATGGATTGCCACTGAGCATCAGCGAGAGTTCGGCTCTGCGCTGTTCTGTATCGAGCAGCGATATATGTGTGTGGGTACTGTCGGCTTCATCAACTTTATAAACTTTGAAGTGACGTTCACCGCGGGCTGCCACTTGCGGCAAGTGTGTGATTGTCACTACCTGCATGTGTCTGCCTATTTCTGCCATAAGATTACCCATGCGCTTGGCTACATCGCCCGAAACACCCGTATCTATTTCATCAAAAATAATGGTAGGTATGTGGCTGTGCTCGGCTGTTATAGATTTAAGAGCCAGCATAACTCTCGAAATCTCACCACCCGACGCACGCGATCCTATGGGTTGAGGCTGTTGATTTTTGTTGAATGAGAACAGGTATTCGACGGTGTCAATACCATTTGGATTGAGCTTGCCGGTGTTGACGCATACATCTATATTGAGGTTGGTCAAGCCCAGAGGACGTGCACGCTCGCTAAGCAGTTTCACAAGGCTGCTTGCGGCTGTCTTGCGTCGCGATGACAGCACGTTAGCTCGCTCCAGAGCCTTTTTCTTGAGCATACGGGCTTCATTCTCAAGCGATTTGAGCAGTGTGCCCGAATCGTTCAGAGCCTCGAGTCTCGAAGCTATGTTGTCGCGTATGGCTATAAGTTCTTCAACACTTCCAACCCTATGTTTGGTCTTCAGTGCGTATATCTTGTTGAGCTGTTGCTCTATCTCTTCAAGCGCGTGCGGATTATCCTGCATGCGGCTGGCATGATCGGCTATGGAGTCGGCCACATCGTCAAGCTCTGTAAGCATGCTTTCAAGGCGCTGTGCCACAGGTGCGAATTCTTCAGACATACCTGCTGCATCGTTGATGGCCGACAATGCCGTAGATACGAGTTCTGATGCCGAATGGTCGTCCCAGATAAGGGTTGATGCGGCAAGAGCCAGTTTTTCGCTTATTGCAGATGAATTTGCAAGTGCATTGCGTTGACGTTCAAGTTCTTCCTCCTCGCCGGCTGTCAGTTGTACAGAGTTGAGGTCGTTGAGCTGGTATTCCAGATAATCGGCATCAGATGCAGTGCGTGATATCTCCTCGCGGGTATCTGCAAACTTGCGCAGTGCCACTCTGTAATCTGCGTAAATCTTTTTGTATTCTTCAAGCAACTCTCTATTATCGGCAAGGCTGTCGAGAACTTCAAGTTGAAAATCAGAATCGGCGAGCAGCAGATTTTTATGTTGTGAATGTATGTCGACAAGCTTATCAGCCACTTCGCCCAGAACGGCCAGTTGTACTTGTGTACCGTTGACTGTGGCCTTGGATCGTCCGGTAGGACGTATCTCACGCCTGAGAGTCAACCTGTTGCTTTCAATACGAGCCACACCGGCCTCGTCGAGCACATGGTTTATACGTGAAGCTATATCATCAGAAATTTCAAAATCAGCTTCTACAACCGAACGCTCCTCCTGTACGTATCCGCGGGCATCGGCGCGCTTACCCTGCAGCAGCGACAGCGCTCCCATGATGATGGATTTACCCGCACCGGTTTCGCCGGTGATGATATTGAATCCTTCGGCCGGCTTAAGTTCAAGATTGCGTATAAGCGCATAATTTATGATACGTAGGCTTGTAATCATTTTTCCTGACCTTTTTTGATTTTTGAAAGTCTGTCTTCGTCTGTAGGGTATATGGGTTGCAGCAGGTTATACACCTTTGTGCGCTCGTCTGCCGGAGCTAATGAATATATATTCACCAGTTCATCCATCTTGGCATCGCGGAACATTGACAGCGATACCGACATTGGACTCAGTTGGTATACAGAGCCTATTGCGTCAAGGCTTTGTGTTACAGCAGCCCGGCCTTTATCCATCGACAGGTTCATCTGGTCGAGACCGTTGCGATGGTAGTCGTAAAGCATCTTGCGCAGGGCTTCGCCGCCGTTGCCTTCTGTAAAGGCTGAAAGTACCGCCGAGCGGTTTTTGGTGTCTTCAAAAGCCTTCCATCCTGTTTCGCCCGACGACTGAGCCATCTGCACTATCTGTTTAAGTCGCTCCCAGTAGGGTTCGCCGCCTTTTGGGGCAAAAGTGTCTGAGTCCATGGCTATTATGAGATAGGCATAAAAGTTAAGTATTGCCGTTATCTGATTTTCCATGGAGTTGACAGTAAAATTCAGCGGTTCCCCTTCCTGGTAGACGAAATCAATTTTGGAATCTTTGAAATTTACTACCGTAGTAGTGTAGGCAGAGTTGTATACAGGTCGCATTGATTGCACCTGCAAGTCGCCTTTTATTGTGCCGTCGTCGCTGTATTCCTTGATTGTGAAAAATAAACGGCACTCTATTTTCTCATTTGCCGAAAACTGCATAGGCGTAAACGCTGTGGTATTCATGTAGTCGTTCACAGCCGATTGCAAGGTTTCGAATACAGACTTGTTGGTGCCGCTTATCTGGTCGGTATTGAATTCCACAGAGCAATTAAGCTCCTGTGCGCTGCTCGTTGCGTAGGAGCTGCACACTATTACAAGGAATATTAATACACGGCATATAAAGTTCATAATTTCAACATGTTGTCAATGATATCGGTAGCCACTTCGGCCTTCGACTTCAAGGGGAAGTCGAGCTGTGGGCGACCGTCGGCAAAGATAAGGCTTACCTTATTGGTAGGTACGCCAAACCCTGCTCCTGCATCGCGTAGAGAGTTCAATACTATCATATCGAGATTCTTGCGGTGCAGCTTGTCAATGGCGTTGGAGTTTTCGTTATCCGTTTCGAGCGCGAATCCTATCAATATCTGCCCATTGCGCTTGTTTGCGCCCAAAGTGGCTGCAATATCGGGGTTCTTGACCAGTTGAATGGATTCAATACCCGATTTCTCGCGTTTGATTTTGTGGTCGATATATTCGGCCGGACGGTAATCAGCCACCGCTGCCGACAGTATCGCAACGTCAGCCCGTTCAAATCCCTGCTGTGCCATAGCGAGCATCTGGTCTGCACTTTCCACCTTGTGGAGTTCAATGCCCGGCTCTACTTGCAGCCCCTCTACAGGACCGCTGACAAGAATCACCTCAGCACCTCGCTTTGCGGCTTCGTTGGCTATGGCATAGCCCATTTTACCGGTTGAGTAGTTGCCTATGAACCGCACGGGGTCGATTTTTTCGTATGTAGGGCCGGCGGTCACAAGCACGCACTTGCCCTTGAGGTCTTGCTTTGAGTCAAAGTAAGCTGCAACTGCCTTGATGATGTTTTCGGGTTCTTCCATACGGCCTTTTCCTATGAGATGCGATGCCAGTTCGCCCTCGGCCGGCTCTATTATGATGTTGCCGTAAGACTTCAGCAGGTCTATGTTGCGTTTGGTAGACGGATGCAGCATCATGTCGAAGTCCATGGCCGGTGCTACAAAAACCTTGCCACGGGTCGAAAGATACGATGTCACCAGCATATTATCGGCAATTCCGTTGGCCATCTTGCCTATGGTTGACGCCGTAGCCGGAGCCACAACGAAGGCGTCGGCCCACAGTCCCAGGTCTACGTGGCTGTGCCATTCGCCTGTATTGGCTGTAAAGAATTCCTTTATGACCGGTTTTCCGCTCAGTGTTGAAAGTGTGACGGGGGTGATGAACTCGCAGGCATTCGGGGTCATTATAACCTGTACTTCAGCACCGGCTTTTATAAACAGACGGGTGAGCACAGCGGCCTTGTACGCGGCTATACCTCCGGTAATGCCGAGCACTATATGTTTGCCTTTAAGGCTGTTGGTGCAGCTTTCTGTATTTGTCATTTCTTTTTGCTCTCCATATACAGGCGCAGGAAGGCGCGTTTGGTGTCGCCCGGGAAGTCTCCGTGTTCTATCCAGCTGTAGTAGCCCGGATCTTTTCTGAGCACATCAATGGCTACCTGGCCTTTGTATTTGCCGAAGTTAATGATTTCGCGGCCTTTGTCGTCGTAAATCATACGCCCGGCAAAGTCTACGTTATTGTTTTGCGACGAATACTTGGCCAGTTCTTCTATATCGTTGGGCAGGTCGTCATATTTCTCCAGCTGTGCCAGCAGTACTTCGTAAGTAGCCATGGTATCGGCCTGGGCACCGTGGGCACCGGTCAGCTCTTTATCGCAGTAAAAGCGATAGGCGGCTATAAGGTTGCGCGGTTCTTTCTTGTGAAAAATGGTCTGCACATCCACAAAGCGGGCTTTATGGAAATCAAATTCCACGCCTACACGACGAAACTCTTCGTCGAGCATAGGCACATCAAAGCGATTGGAGTTGAATCCTGCTATATCGCAGCCCTTGATATAATCGGCAAGCGAACGTGCAACCTGCCTGAATGTAGGAGCGTTGGCTACGTCTTCGTCGGTAATATGGTGAATGGCTGTCGATTCTTCGGGAATGTGCATTTCCGGATTGATTCGACGTGTTTTCACCTCGGGTGTATCTTCGCGGCCCGGCATCACCTTCACTATCGAGATCTCTACGATGCGATCTTTAGTGATATTGATACCGGTTGTCTCAAGATCAAAGAATACTATGGGACGTTTAAGGGTAAGTTTCATTTAAACACTCTTAGAACTTGTCTACATTCATTGGCATAAGCAGCATCACGAGGTCTGTGCCCTCTTCGTTTTCAGAGGGTGAGAACACTCCGGCACGTGAAGGATCTGCGAGGTCTATGTACACTTCGTCGGTGGGAAGTACGTTCATGAACTCGATTAGGAATGGTGCGCTGAAGCCAATTACCATCTCGGGCCCGTTGTATGAACATGCAAGTGTCTCGCGGGCACAGGTGCACATGTTGTTGTCGTCGCTCTTGATGAGGAGCTTGTCGGGAGTGATTTTGAATTTTTCCAGACCATAACCCGGGTCAACAAACACGGCTACACGGCGTATGGCGTTGAGGGCGGCCGAGCGGTCGAGAACCAGACGGAAAGGCGAATTCTTGGGAATCACACGGTTATAGTCGGGGAAACGACCGTTGAGGAACGAGCATTTGAAAGTGAAGTTCTCGTTTTCGATTGTGGCGCTCTTGCGGCTGATGGTGAAGTTGAGTACTGATTCCTTGGAGAAAACCGTACGGATTACAGTAGCCGGCTTAACGGGCATGATGCATGAGCCTTTGGCACCGGGAGCCACACGGTTGTCGATGTATCTTACAAGCTTGTGGGTGTCGGTGGCTACGAATGTGAGGTGGTCTTCATCAAGGTCGAAGTATACGCCCTTCATCATGGGGCGGTAGTCATCATCGCCAACGGCAAAGATGGTGTATTCAAGACCTTTGATGAGGTTGGTGGAGTTGATAGAGAATGAGATAGGCTCGGTGGCATCATCTTCATCGGTGCGGAATACCGGATATTCGTTGCCGTCCATAGCCGTCAGGTTGTACTTACCGCCGGTGTATTCAATTTCCACTTCGTATGTCTGTTCGTCAAGGCGGAAGGTGATTCCCTGGTCGGGTAATTCTTTAAGGAGGTCTACAAGGCGGCGGGCTGTGACGCAGAAGCAGAAGTCGCCCTCGGCATCGGTAACGTGGATGCGGGCGGTGAGCTCATTGTCCATGTCGGCTCCGGTGACGGTGAGAACGTCACCCTCAAGGCGAATGCGGAAGTTATCGAGGATGTTGAGTGAATTCTTTGCATTGATTACCTTGCTTACAGCTGACACAGCGTTGTAGAAGGTCTTGCAGGGCACGTTAAATCTCATTTTCGGTATATGTTTGTTTTTTTTATTTCTATAATATCTAAGCACACAAAGTTACAAAAAATGATTGGATAAGCAAAACGCTCATCCAATCATTTTATTAATTATTGTGTGATTTGAAACGTAATTTAACGCGTCAGTCTTCAAATATGTGTTTGAGTTTTGAGAAGATGCGTTTTTTCTGGTCTTCGTTTGGCGTGAGGTTAGATGCTCCCTGCATGGCTTCGAAGGCTTTTCGCTGCTCGTCTGTCACGGTTTCGGGTATGTAAACCATCACGTTGATCAGTTCGTCGCCGCGTGTCGACGATTCTGTTGTAGGAAGACCCTTGCCTCTCATTCTCAAAACCTTGCCCGGTTGAGTTCCGGGGGCGATCTTAAGCCTTGCGCGGCCACCGATTGTGGGTACTTCTACCGATCCGCCGAGTATGGCAGTGGGTAGGTCGAGCATCAGGTTGTAGATTATATCCTGACCGTCGCGAATGAGTTCGGGGTGCTTTAGCTCTTCAATCACTACAAGCAGATTGCCTCGGGCACCGCCGTGACGGGGTGCATTTCCCTTGCCTCTTACGGTGAGTGTCATGCCGTCGGCTACACCGGCCGGAATGTTGAACGATACTTGCTCGTCTTTTCTTACGATACCTTCGCCATGGCAATAAGTGCAGTTTTCGGTTATCACCTTGCCGGTGCCTTCGCAAGTGGGGCAAACTGCCTGCACCTGCTGTACTCCGAAGAAGCTTTGGTGCTGCTCTATTACTGTGCCTGTGCCGTGGCAGGTTGAGCATGTGGCGAATGCCGTGCCGTCCTTGGCGCCGGTGCCGTTGCAGTGTTCGCAGGCAACGTATGTGGGTATCTTGAGGTTCTTGGATGCTCCGTTGGCAATTTCTTCAAGAGAAAGCTTCACGCGTATACGCAGGTCGGTGCCGCGGCGCTGCTGACGTTGGCGGCTGCGCGATGATCCGGCCGCGCTACCAAATCCGCCCATGTTTGAAAAGCGGCCTCCGAATATGTCGCCGAATTGCTCGAAGATGTCTTCCATCGTAAAGCCTCCGCCGCTGAAACCGCCGTAGCCGCCAAATCCACCTCCGCCTGGGAAACCTTGCGGACCCATTGAGTGGCCGAACTGGTCGTATTTCTGGCGTTTGTCGGCATTTGAAAGTACATCGTATGCTTCGGCAGCTTCCTTGAATTTTTCTTCTGCCTCTTTATCTCCCGGATTTTTATCCGGATGGTATTTTATGGCCATCTTTCGATAGGCCTTCTTTATTTCTTCGGGGGTTGCCGTTTTGCTCACGCCAAGCACCTCGTAATAATCGCGCTTGTTTTCCATATATGGATAGCTCCTATATTATTAATGTGTAAAGGTGTTATTCGCCCACGGCTACTTTTGCGTGGCGCAGGACTTTGTTGTTGAGCATATAGCCTCGGGTGGTAGTGTCGACAACCTTACCCTTGAGGTCTTCGCTGGGTGCGGGTATGGCTGCGATGGCTTCGTGGAAGTCGGGGTCGAACGGCTGGCCGGTTGATTCTATAGGTGTAACGCCGTTGTCGGCGAGGTATTTCAGAAGCTTGTTATAGATGAGTTCCATACCCTCGCGCACGCCTTCGGCATTCTCAGCGTCTTTGGTGGCCTGAAGCCCACGCTCAAAATCGTCTACAATGGGAAGAAGTCCCTTCAGAACTTTTTCGGCTGCGTTTTTGAGTAATTCCTCGCGGTCTTTGAGTGTGCGTTTGCGGTAGTTGTCGAAGTCTGCTCTGAGGTAGAGGTATTCTTTCTTTTCTTTTTCGAGAGCGGCGGTGAGGTCGGCTACTTGTTTCATCATGGCATCTGCCTCATCTTCGGTAATATCGGCAGTCTCAGTGTCGCTTGTTGTGTCATTGAGGATATCCTCTACTTCGGGAGAGTCGGCTGCTTGTTCGTGAAGTTTTGATTCTTCGTTGTGTTTATTATTGCTCATGATTATATTTCGTTAAATTCTATGTCTTATATGCAAAAACTTTGCCAAAAATGCATGTCAGCGCATTTTTGACCTTGCTTTTATAACAATTCTAATGCTTAATCGTTCAATTACAGCCTGATGAAATGTGAGTGTCGCAGTCGGTCAGTCGCTCGGCTACAGCCTGTGCCATTTTGTCATTAGCAAAAATTCCGTAAACAGCCGAGCCCGATCCGCTCATTGAAGCATATACGGCTCCCCCTTCGAGCATTTCGTTTTTAAGCTCGGATGAACGGGGTATTTGGGCGAATACCGATTGCTCGAAATCGTTTTTCAGCAGTCCCTGCCATTTTTCAGGGCTTAATGATATGGTTTGCCGTATGTCGTGCAGCGGCTGCCGGGGTGTGACACCGGCGTATGCTTGTGCCGTCGATACTCCGGCCACGCGCGGCTTTGCCACGAGGATAGAGTAGGGGGTGAGGTGCGGAGCTACGTCAAAACTTATTTCGGTGCCTGTGCCGCTGCAGTAAGCGGGACGCGAGTATATGAAAAACGGGCAGTCGGCACCTATCAGCGCAGCGGTCTGTGCCAGTTGCTCTTTGCTAAGTCCCAGATTGAATACCTCGTTAAGGCCAATGAGGGTGTAAGCCGCATCGGCCGAGCCGCCGCCCAGGCCTGCGCCGTCAGGTACTATCTTTTCCAGATAAATGTCGGCTGCGGGCAGACCGCCGGTAATGTTGGCCAAGGCATTGTATGCTTTCATTACCAGATTTTTCTCCGGCGGGCAATCTATGGCATGGCCGTAGCAAGTGAGTGTGGTCGATTCACCTTTGGCCGGGACGATTTCGAGTATATCGTGCCAGTCAATAGGAATCATTACGGTAGAAATGTTGTGGTAGCCGTCGGGGCGCTTGGATATGATGTCGAGTCCAAGATTTATTTTAGCATTCGGGAACAGTATCATGTCGTTCAAACTATATAATTGCAAAATTAATGAAAATTAATGAAAAACTGCAGTTGTGGCGATTTGATTTTGATTGCAGTGATGCGGCGTGCAATTATTTTGAATAATTGTTAAAATAAATTTCATAAACATTGCCTGTTTTCGGAAAAAATCCTTATCTTTGCACTCGGATTGTAGACCTTAGACCGTGAAAACCGGCAGTGTTCAATGCAACCGATTGATTGATAGCTTTTAATCAGTCGGCGTTTGATGCTAATGGTATTCCATGTGTTTTTTGGCTTATGGCAAGTAAATAATTATAATAAGTAATATGATATCATTAGCCATTTTTGGAATCGAGAACAGCGGAGTGCTCGCTATTACCGCCCTCCTGACTGGTGTGGCGCTCGTTGCACTCGCCATGTGGATTGCGGGGCTGATTTCACCGCGTTCATTTAACCCGCAAAAAGGTGAAGCCTACGAATGCGGTATCCCTACTCGCGGCGAAAGTATGTCGCAGTTTCACGTAGGATATTATTTGTTCGCTATCCTGTTCCTGATGTTCGACGTCGAGACAGTTTTCCTGTTCCCCTGGGCAGTGCGTATGCAGCAGCTCGGAACTAATGGAATCCTGAGCATCGCCGTCTTTTTTGGTGTCTTAGTGCTGGGCCTTGTTTATGCCTGGAAGAAAGGAGCCTTGGAATGGAAGTAACTACAAAAAGCATGCCGTATTCGGCATTTAAGGATAACGAGTATATTGAGCAACTCGTAAAAGAAATTCAGGAGAGCGGTACAAATGTAATTGTCGGCTCTTTTGACAAGCTCATCAACTGGGGGCGCTCCAACTCACTCTGGCCTCTTACTTTCGCCACCAGTTGCTGCGGTATCGAATTCGTTTCGCTCGGCGCGGCACGTTTCGATATGGCTCGTTTTGGCTGGGAAGTTGCACGTGCTTCTCCCCGTCAGGCCGACTTTATGATGGTCGCAGGTACTATCGTCAATCGTATGGTTCCTGTTTTCCGTCGTCTTTACGATCAGCTTGCCGAGCCTAAATATGTGATTGCCTGCGGTTCTTGCGCCATCTCGGGTGGCCCCTTCCGCAAGAGCTATCACGTGGCCAAGGGTATAGAGGATATTGTTCCCGTGGATGTATTCGTCCCCGGTTGTCCTCCCCGCCCCGAGGCTATGATCTATGGTATCATGCAGCTCTCGCGTAAGATTAAAGTCGAAAAATTCTTCGGTGGTGTTAACCGTCAGGAAAAACAAGAAGAATTCCTTAAAGCGCATCCGATCGACTGATCCGCCGGTAATTAATTAAGTTAAAAACAAGCTTTATAACCAATCATAAGCTATGGCCAATTTACAGGAAAAGATTGCTAAACTTTCTCCCGATGCCACTTTTGAAATCGACGGTACAGGCATTCTTCAAGCCACAGTACCCGCTAAAGAATGGCACGACCTGGCAAAAGCCCTCCGCGACGACAAGGAGACTCCCATGGATTATCTCGTTACTATCGTCGGCGCTGACTGGGTTGAGTCGCTCGGTTGTATATATTATCTGATGTCTACCGCCGACCGCTCGATGTGCTCGGTTAAAGTGGTTGCGGAAGGCAATCGCGAGACTCCCTACATCGACTCTGTCTCAGACCTTTGGCATATTGCCGAAATTTATGAACGTGAGGTTTATGATTTCTTCGGCATTATTTTCATTAATAATAAGGATATGCGTCGACTCTTCCTGAATATAGACTGGGTCGGCTATCCCCTGCGCAAGGATTATGATGAGGATCCGGCAATCAATCCGATTTCTATCGAGAACGAACGCCAGTCCGACTATACAAACGTCTACACCAAGGAAGACGGAAAAATCGTTAAGAAAGAACGTGCCATATTCCACCACGATGACTTTGTGGTCAATATAGGTCCGCAGCACCCCGCCACTCACGGTGTGCTCCGTTTCCGTACAGCCGTAGACGGCGAAACCATCAAGAAGATCGACGTATATATGGGCTACATCCACCGTGGAGTTGAAAAACTCTGCGAGAGCTTGCAGTTCCCCCAGACTCTTCACTTCCTCGATCGTCTCGACTATTTCTCTGGACAGATTTATCACCACGGTCTCTGTGTTCTTTACGAGAAGGCTCTTAATATCGAAATTTCTCGCCGCGCACAGGTTATCCGCGTGATGATGGATGAACTTTCGCGTATCGCATCGCACTGCCTGTTCATGGGTACATACTGCATGGATCTTGGTGCTACCACAATGTTGTTCTATACACTGCGCGTACGTGAACAGATTCTTGATATTTTTGAAAAGACTTGCGGTGCCCGCATGACATTCAACTATGCATGCATAGGTGGTGTGATGCAGGATATAGCTCCTGATTTTGCTGCCGATGTAAAGGCACTGCTCGAAGTTCTTCCCGCAAATATCAAGGAATATAACAAGATATTCACAGGCAATGTAATTGCCAAAAACCGTATGGAAGGCGTGGGCGTTCTTTCACGTGAAGACGCTATCTCGTACGACGTTACCGGTCCTGCCGGACGTGCTTCAGGTTGGGCTTGCGACATGCGTAAACTCTTCCCGTACTCTATCTATGGCGAACTCGACTTCGAACAGTGTGTACGTCCCGAAGGCGACTCAATGGCTCGCTTCAAGATTCACATTGACGAAATCGAACAGAGCGCCAAGATTCTTGCTCAGCTCGTTGACAATATTCCCGAAGGCGAATATTGCGTGAAAGTACCCAAGGTGGTTAAACTTCCTAAGGGACAGTGGTTCCAGCTTGTTGAAGGTTGCCGTGGTGCTTGCGGATTCTATGTTGAAAGCGATGGCTCTACCAAGCCCGTGCGCCTGAAGATAGCTCCGCCCTGTCTGCCTCTCGCAGGTGTGGTGGATCACATCACTACCGGAAACAAAATCGCCGACCTTATCACCATCGGTGGATCACTTGACTATATCGTCCCCGACATGGACCGCTAAACCATTCAACCGCATATAATTATGGAAAACGTACAATATCCGCATATTTTTGATTTTTCAAGAATAACCGGTCCCATCCACGACTGGCTGATGGGTTTCCTTCCCGCATGGCTCACCACCACGGTTGAGTGTGTGGCTGTTGGCGTAGGCCTCCTGTTGGTTTATGCTTTGCTGGCTCTGTTCTACATCTATTTTGAACGTAAGGTTTGTGCCGCATTCCAGTGCCGCGTAGGTCCTAACCGCGTAGGTCCCTGGGGTCTGTTGCAGAGCTTTGCCGATATGTTCAAGATTCTCATCAAGGAGCTTATCCAGCTCAATCATATCGATAAGTTCCTCTTCGCCCTCGCACCTTATCTTGTGATTATCGCTTCGATGATGTGCTTCGCAGTTCTTCCCTGGGGCGACGGACTTCAGATTATCGACTTTAACATCGGCATCTTCTTCCTTATCGCATGCTCATCTATCGGTGTGCTCGGTATACTGCTCGCCGGTTGGTCTTCTAACAATAAATTCACTCTTATCGGTGCTCTTCGTTCAGGCGCTCAGATGGTCAGCTACGAGCTTTCAATCGGTCTTTGCGTAGTTACCATGGTATGTCTTGCAGGTAGCATGAGCGTTACCGACATCGTTATGGCTCAGGCCGATACATGGTTCATCATCAAAGGTCACGTAGCTGCTCTCATCGCATTCGTAATCTATATGATTGCCGGTACAGCCGAAACCAACCGTGGCCCGTTTGACCTTCCTGAAGCTGAAAGTGAACTTACCGCCGGTTACCACACTGAATATTCCGGTATCCACTTCGGATTCTTCTACCTCGCTGAATACCTTAACCTTTTCATCGTATCGGGCGTGGCAACACTGCTGTTCTTCGGCGGCTGGATGCCCCTCCATATTCCCGGTTGGGACGGTTTCAACACCGTAATGGATTATATCCCCACTCCTGTATGGTTTATCGGTAAGGCTATTCTCCTTTCGTACATCATTATCTGGTTCAAGTGGACATTCCCCCGTCTGCGTATCGACCAGCTCCTGTCGCTTGAATGGAAGTATCTCCTTCCAATCAATCTCTTTAATCTCGCTCTGATGGTTTGTATCATCACATTCCATTGGACTCTCTAATCAAGCTTAATTAAACAATCTCCATACCCCTGAATCACAATGAGCGACATTAACGGCAAAATTGCCCAAGTCATAGGTCCTGTGGTCGACGTGGCTTTCGAAGGTGAAGGCGCTATTCTGCCTCCCATCTATACAGCCCTCAAAATCGACCGCGAAGATGGATCCGAACTTATTCTCGAAGTTGAGCAGCATATCGGTGAGGACACCGTGCGCTGTGTAGCTATGGAATCTACCGACGGTCTGCGTCGCGGTATTCCGGTAGTGAATCTCGGCCATCCTATCGCCATTCCTACCGGCGACCAGGTTAAGGGCCGACTCATGAATGTCATTGGTAACGCTATTGACAATCTGCCTAAGCTCGACCGTGATAATCTCAAGCCTATCCATCAGCCGGCTCCTAAATTTGAAGACCTTACCATCGGTACTGAAATCCTCGCTACCGGTATCAAGGTTATCGACCTTCTCGAACCCTACAGCAAGGGTGGTAAGATTGGTCTTTTCGGCGGTGCCGGTGTAGGTAAGACTGTGCTTATCATGGAGCTCATCAACAATATCGCCAAAGGTCACGACGGTTTCTCGGTGTTTACCGGTGTGGGTGAACGTACCCGCGAAGGTAACGACCTGCTCCGCGAAATGATTGAAAGCGGTGTTATGCGCTATGGTGACAAGTTTAAGGAAGGAATGGAGAAGGGTGAATGGAATCTGCATGATGTAGACCTCGATCACCTCAAGGATTCTCAGGCCGCTCTTGTGTTCGGTCAGATGAACGAACCGCCCGGTGCGCGTCTGCGTGTGGCTCTTACAGGTCTTACTGTAGCCGAGCAGTTCCGCGATCAGGGTGCCGGCGGTAAGGACGTACTTCTCTTTATCGACAACATCTTCCGTTTCACTCAGGCCGGTTCTGAGGTTTCAGCTCTTCTCGGACGTATGCCCTCAGCCGTAGGTTATCAGCCTACACTTGCTTCTGAAATGGGTATGCTTCAGGAACGAATCACTTCTACAAAGAACGGTTCAATTACCTCAGTACAGGCTATCTATGTGCCTGCCGATGACTTGACTGACCCCGCACCTGCAACTACCTTCAGCTTCCTTGATGCTACAACCGTGCTTTCACGTAAGATCTCGGAACTTGGTATTTATCCTGCGGTTGACCCCCTTGAATCAACATCTCGAATTCTTGACCCCAATATCGTAGGTGAGGATCACTACAACACCGCACAGGCTGTAAAGCAGCTGCTGCAGAAGTATAATGAACTTCAGGATATCATCGCCATCCTTGGTGTTGACGAACTTTCTGACGAGGATAAGCTCGTGGTTTCGCGTGCACGTCGTGCCCAGCGTTTCCTTTCTCAGCCCTTCCACGTAGCAGAACAGTTCACCGGTCTTCCCGGCGTGATGGTTCCTCTGAGCGAAACAATCCGCGGATTCAAGATGATTCTCGACGGCCAGATGGACGAATATCCCGAGCAGGCATTCCTAAATGTAGGTACAATTGACGAAGCTATCGAGAAGGGTAAACGTCTCCTCGCTGAAGTTAAGTAAATATAAGTTTTACAATAGAATTTGATCGACATGACACTTAAAATCATATCAGCCGAAGAAATCGTATTTGAAGGTGAGGTGAATTCGGTGACTTTGCCCGGTTCGCTCGGTGAGTTTACCGTTCTTCGCAATCACGCTTCGCTGGTTTCAACTCTTACAAAAGGTAAGATCAGCTACACTGATGCCGATGGTAAGTTACAATCCAATGAAATCAGTGGCGGACTCGCTGATGTCGATAATAATGTTGTGTCGGTTTGTTTATATTGATACTGCCATGATCCGTTACATTAGCATATTGCTCTTATCGCTTTTCTCTTTCGTAATGCCTGTCTGCACTTTTGCGGAAAACGAAGCTGCAGAAGAGGAGAAGGCTAAGATTGACCCCAAGAGCATCATTTTCGAGCACCTCGGCGACGGTTATGGCTGGGAAGTTCCCTTCAACCACCATAAGCGTTTTCCCCTGCCGGTGATTGTTATCGGTACCGATGGTCTGCATGTGTTTTCATCGGCACGTGTTACCCACGGACAGGTGTACAAAGACGGTGATGCCACATTCATGATAGCCGGCAAGGACAGCGACCATCATGGTAAGATTGTCGAAATCGTGAATGGCAAAGAGGAACGTCCCATTGATATTTCCATTACCAAAAACGTGTGTGCCCTTTTCATCGCCGTGATTTTTGTAGCCGGCCTGCTGATTTGGCTCGCACGCCATCATAAGAAATGGAATTATAAAGCTCCCCGCAAGGGCTTGGGTGCTATTGAAGCTTGCGTAACATTCATTTATGACGATGTTATCAAAGCCACTCTTCATGACAAAGCACGCAAATTCGCGCCATATCTTCTTACCGTATTCTTTTTTATCCTCGGAATGAACCTGCTTGGCCTTATCGTGGTATTCCCCGGTGGTGCCAACCTTACGGGTAACATAGCAGTTACACTGGTGCTGGCAATTCTGACATTCCTTGTTACCAATATCTGGGGAACGAAGCATTACTGGAAGGAAATTTTCTGGCCCGATGTACCCCTGTGGCTCAAGTTCCCTCTCCCCATCATGCCGATTATCGAAATCTTCGGTATGTTTACCAAGCCCGCAGCTCTCACTGTACGTCTGTTCGCCAATATGATGGGCGGTCACATGATTGTGATAGTGCTTACACTCCTCATCTTCATATTTGCAGCAGTAAGTCCGGTGGCAGGTGGTGCCACAACAGTGGTATCTGTACTGTTTTCACTCTTCATGCTCTGCATTGATGTACTTGTAAGCTTTATACAGGCATACGTGTTCACCATGCTCTCCACAATCTTCATCTCACTCGCTCAGGAACACGAGCACGAGAAAGAAGAAAAGAAAGAAGAGCAGAATACCAAGTCCGTAGCTGTGGCAGTTAAATAACGAATTATCAAAAATAAAAATAACCCTTAAAACTCTCAAATTATGTTAGGTCTCTTAGCTCAAGTAGCTGAACAAGCTCTTAACCTCTCTGGCATTGGCGCCTGCATCGGCGCAAGTATCGCTGCTATTGGCGCAGGTATCGGTATTGGTAAAATCGGTGGCTCTGCAATGGAAGCTATCGCACGTCAGCCCGAAGCTGCCGGAGATATCCGTTCAAACATGATTGTAATCGCCGCTCTTATCGAAGGTGTGGCTCTGTTCGCTGTCATCGTTTGTATCCTCGCATTGTTCGTATAAAGAATCATCTTACCCAAAGCCATAACTCATGGATTTATTCACCCCTGATTTCGGCCTCATCTTTTGGATGTTTCTGGCCTTTGCCATCCTCTTCTTCATTCTGTGGAAGTGGGCATGGCCTGTCATCCTCAAGACTGTAGATAACCGAGCCGACCTTATTGACAAGGGAGTGGAATATGCCCAAAGCGCTAAAGAGCAACTCGACAATGCACGCGAAAGCGCACGTGAGGTTATTAACGAAGCACAACGCAAACAAGCCGAAATGCTTCGCGATGCCGACCGTATGAAGACTCAGATTGTCGAACAGGCTCGTGCAGCCGCACAGGTTGAAGCGCAGAAAGTGATGGACAGCGCTAAGATGCAAATCGAACAACAGCAGAAAGAAGCACAACTCCAATTCCGCAACCAAGTCAGCGAGTTTGCACTTCAGATCGCTTCAAAGGTAGTCAAGAACGAATTGAAAGATCAAAAGGCTCAGACTCAGCTTGTCAACTCACTGCTCGACGAAATAGAAAGCAAATAATTTTTAGTTAAGATGAACGAAGGACTAATACCGCGCCGCTATGCCAAGGCCCTCTACAAGGTCGCTCTGGAGCGTCACCAGGACGCCCGTATGTTTGACCTAATGCAGAACCTTGCACAGTCGTTTGATTTGAATCATCAGCTCCAGGACATTGTGGCAAATCCATTTGTCGAATTGTCCGAGAAAACCAAACTGCTGACTACTGCAGCCGGCGCCAACGCACAAGATTCTACTTTCGCCGATTTCCTAAAGCTTTTGGCGGAAAACCGTCGAGTGCCCCTCGTCCACCAGATAGCTCTCTCTTACATAGATATCTACCGCCGCGCCAACAATATCAGGCGCGTGCAGGTAGTATCGGCGGCGCCTCTCGACCCCGCTGTCGAAAAGCGTATCAAGGACCTCGTGACTGCTCACCTTAACGGCGGTTCTATGGACTTCTCAGCTACCGTAGACCCCGACCTCATAGGAGGTTTCGTAGTGAATATCGACAACGAACGTCTCGATGCATCGCTCCGAAATGAACTCAAGGAAATGCGTCTCAGTCTGCTTAACAATTAATTTAACAATCCACACTCACCCGCTATCGTCCCACAATGATTAATCCCAGCGAGATTTCAGAAGTCTTAAAACAACAACTCGAAAGCGTAAATACCAAGGTCAACTTTGAAGAAGTTGGCAACGTGCTCGAAGTTGGCGACGGTGTTGCCCACGTCTACGGCCTCGACAATGTATGCGCCAACGAACTCGTCGAATTTGAAAACGGTGTAAAGGGAGTGGCCCTTAACCTTGAAGAAAGCAATGTCGGCGTTATCTTGCTCAACAATGTCGATAAGGTTACCGAAGGTATGAGCGTGCGCCGTACCGGCGAAATTGCCTCAATACCAGTGGGCGAAGGTCTCCTCGGACGCGTTATCAACGTTTTGGGTGAGCCTATCGACGGCCGTGGCCCTATAGATGGAAAACTTATCCGTCTGCCACTCGAGCGTAAGGCCCCCGGCGTTATCTATCGCCAACCGGTTAACCAACCCCTTCAGACAGGTATCAAGGCTGTCGACGCTATGGTACCCATCGGCCGTGGTCAGCGCGAACTCATCATCGGCGACCGTCAGATTGGTAAAACCGCCATCGCCATCGACACCATAATCAATCAGCGCAAGAACTTCGAAGAAGGCAAACCCGTTTATTGCATCTATGTAGCAATAGGCCAGAAAGCTTCTTCAGTTGCAGCATTGGTTGAGACACTCCGTAAATACGGCGCAATGGACTATACAGTAGTCGTTGCAGCCACAGCATCCGATTCTGCATCCATGCGCTACTACGCGCCCTTCGCAGGTGTTGCCATCGGCGAATACTTCCGCGATTCAGGTCGCGATGCCCTTATCGTATACGACGACCTCTCCAAGCAGGCCGTTGCTTACCGCGAAATTTCTCTTATCCTCAAGCGTCCTTCGGGTCGCGAAGCTTATCCCGGCGATATCTTCTATCTGCACTCACGTCTGCTTGAACGCGCTGCAAAGATTATCGATAATCAGGAAATCGCATCAAAGATGAACGACCTTCCCGAGGCACTCAAGCCTATGGTTAAAGGTGGAGGTTCACTCACAGCCCTTCCTATCATCGAAACACAGGCCGGCGACGTTTCTGCTTACATCCCCACCAACGTAATTTCTATCACCGACGGTCAGATTTATCTTGAGACGGCCCTCTTCAACCGCGGTATCCGTCCGGCCATCAACGTTGGTATCTCTGTATCACGTGTAGGTGGTAATGCACAGATCAAGTCGATGAAAAAAGTTGCCGGTACCCTTAAAATCGACCAGGCTCAGTTCCGTGAGCTCGAATCATTCACCAAGTTCGGTGGTGATATTGACGCCGTAACAGCCCGTGTGATTGACAAAGGCCGCAAGAACGAACGCCTGCTCATTCAGCCCCAGTATCATCCCGTACCTGTCGACGAAGAAATCGCCGAAATCTACTGCGGTGTGAATGGCCTTCTCGAAAATGTACCCATCGAAAAGGTTGCAGAGTTCGAGCACCAGCTCATTCAGCTCCTCCACGCCAAGTATCAGACAGATGTACTTGATGTGCTGGCTTCAGGCAAACTCACCGATGATGCTGCCGCCAAACTGAAAGAAGCTGCCACACAGATTGCCGGCCAATTTTAAGAAATTTGAATTTTAACTGCCTATCACCTCGATATTCATCAAATGGCAACATTAAGAGAACTAAAAGGACGCATCGGCTCGGTAGCATCTTCAGAGAAGATAACCGGAGCCATGAAGATGATTTCCTCGGCTAAGATGCACAAAGCCGAAGGCGCCCTTCGTCGCCTGAAGCCTTACCGCTCTACAATCGAGTCGATCATCGCAAACCTGCTGTCGGCTGATGCCACTTTCACATCACCTCTCGCTGAGCCCCGCGATGTAAGAAATCTTTCAATCGTGGTGCTCGGCAGCGACGATGGCCTTTGCGGCGCTTACAACGTTAATCTGGCCAAATACCTGGGCGAATGCATCGCCAAACAGAAAGAACGCTTTGGAGACACAGTCAATATCAGACTC
This sequence comes from uncultured Muribaculaceae bacterium, assembly GCA_910586975.1. Classification (GTDB taxonomy): domain Bacteria; phylum Bacteroidota; class Bacteroidia; order Bacteroidales; family Muribaculaceae; genus CAG-873. The sequence goes on from CAJUKX010000005.1 coordinate 73,372, forward strand.
ATCCCGGTAGGTAAGAAGATGGCAAAGGCAGTAGCCCGTTTTGAGCAATATGCCGGTGTCACTATCAGTATGCCTCAGGTAAACTCCAAAAGCGACGGCTCGGATGTAAAAACCTTTGTCGATGCCCTTCAGGCCGATTTTTTGGCTAATGAAACTGATGCTGTCGATGTGGTTTACATGAAATATATCAGCGCAGGACGTCAGGTGGCCACTCTCGACCGCCTGATGCCTCTGACTGCTGACGTTTTCACTGCCGACGGAATCAATTCATCGGCAAGACCCTATATTTTCGAGCCGGATGCACAGAGTATCTTCTCAACAGTACTCCCTATGTTTGTGCTTGCCATGACACAGGAGGTGTTTGTTGAAAACAGAGCGTCGGAGCAGGCTGCACGTGTTATGGCAATGCAGGCTGCCAACGACAACGCCAAGAAGCTCCTCGACCAGCTTCGTCTTGAGTATAATAAACTGCGACAGCAATCTATTACCACCGAACTTCTCGATATTGTCGGGGGACAGGTGCGTGACTAAATATTTGTATAAAAATCAAAGTTATTGTGTTAGACCAGTCAGCACATATCTTGTAATATGATTATTTTTCAATGGGTAGTGTAAAAGACTATTTTAAATCATTGGGTTCAGGTGTAGCTTCCTTGCTCAAAGGTATGCAAGTCACCGGTAAGGAATTTGTAACCCCCAAGATTACCGAGTTTTATCCGGAAGACCGCGACACTTACAAGTGGCCCGAGCGCTTCCGTGCAGTACTTGAACTTATCTACGACCAGGACGGCAATCACAAGTGTATTGCCTGCGGAACATGTGAGCGTAATTGCCCCAACGGCACTATTACAATCCAATCCAAGATGGTCGACACACCTGCAGGTACCAAGAAAAAGAAGCTCGACAATTATATTTATGACCTCGGCACCTGCACATTCTGCAATCTTTGCGTGATTTCATGTCCCACTGATGCCCTTAGGTTCTCTAACGATTTCGAACAGAGTGTATTCACCCGCTCAAAGCTCGTGAAGAAGCTGAATTATCTGCCCGAAAAGCCCGAACCCGAGCTCACAGAAGAGCAGAAGGCCAAGCTTGCCGCTGAAAAGGAAGCCAAGATAGCAGCCGCCAAAGCCAAGGCTGCCGCTCTCAAAGCAGAACGCGAAGCAGCAGCCGGTAACGATAAGCCCGCGCAGGAAGCTCCCAAGGCCGATGATGCAGCCGCCAAGGCTCTCGCCGCCGCCAAGGGCGATCCCGAGAAGGAAGCTAAAATCAAGGCCGCTCTCGAACGTGCCGCTGCCCTCAAGGCTCAGCGCGAAGCCGCCAAGAAAGATGGCAACCAATAATTGTTCCCTCCGAATCTATTGTAAATCCAATCTCATTATCAGAAAAATAATATAATAACTATATGGAATCAGTAGGAAGTTTTATCTTGTACGTTATCGTCTCGCTGGCGATAATCGTATTCTCGGTGATGGCAGTGACATCCCGCAAGATTCTCCGTGCTGCTACCTACCTGCTTTTCACACTCTTCGCCGCCGCTGTCGTGTATTTCATGCTCGACTACCAGTTCCTTGGTGCGGTGCAGATTGCGGTTTATGCAGGTGGTATCCTGGTACTGTTTGTCTTCGCGATATTGCTTACTTCCCATCCCGGAAACAACTCCGCCGTACTCGGCTCTAAACGCCGTATTCTCGGCCTGATAGCTTCGCTGGCCATGCTTTTCGTATCCGCAGCGGCTTTGCTCGCGCGTGCATCACTCTTTGCTGCAAAACCTCAGATGGAGGAAGTCAACATGCAGAAAATCGGTGAAGCTATGATGGGTACCGGAGCCAACCAGTATCTCTTACCCTTCGAGGCTGTCAGCATCTTGTTATTGGCATGTATAATCGGTGGCATCGTCGTTGCCCGCAAACGTTAATCAAAGCTATGGAAATTTCAGCTATCTACTTTCTTGTTCCGTCGCTGATTATGTTCTGCTGCGGTCTCTACGGGTTCATTACCCGCAGAAATATGATTGCCATGCTCATATCGCTTGAGTTGATGCTCAACTCGGTGGATATGAACTTTGTTATCTTCAACCGATTCCTGTTTCCCGGACAGATGGAGGGCATGATGTTCACACTCTTTGCCATAGCCATAGCCGCCGCCGAGACAGCTCTCGCCATTGCAATCATTATTAATGTGTTCCGTTCTGTCAATCATGTCGACGTGCGCGAACTTAATGAAATGAAATTTTAAGCGTTATGAGCATTACAATTCCTATTCTTATTCTGGCCATACCATTGTTTATGTTCATCTTCCTGGGCCTTTGCGGCAAGAAGATGAGTCATTTGCTGGCCGGCACGCTCGGAACGCTTGGTATGGGTACCGTGCTTGTGCTCGCATACTCCACGGCGTTCAACTATTTTTTCAGCGGCGATCCCCTTTTTATCAATGAAGCCGGCGAACGTCTGCAATACATTGTTTTCAACCAGACTTGGCTTCAGTTCACCGAAAACCTCACAATCAGTCTTGGTTTCTTCCTCGACCCGATTTCGGCCATGATGCTTGTGGTTATCACCACTATCTCGTTCATGGTTCATCTCTATAGCCTTGGTTACATGCGCGACCACCATGGAGTGTTTGAAAAAGGTTTTCAGCGTTTCTATGCTTTCCTGTCGCTCTTCAGCTTCTCTATGCTCGGTCTTGTTGTAGCTACCAATATCTTCCAGATGTATATCTTCTGGGAGCTTGTGGGTGCTTCTTCATACCTGCTTATCGGTTTCTACTACACCAAGCCTTCTGCTGTATCAGCTTCAAAGAAAGCGTTTATCGTTACACGTTTTGCCGACCTCGGCTTCCTTATCGGTATCCTCGTCCTTTCTTACTATACCGGTACTTTCAACTTCACCGACCTGACTTCGGTTCCCGTTGCCGGTCTTGAAAATGTATATCAGGTAAGCCTCAGCACACCCGAAAGCGTTCTCAGTATCTTCCAGGGTAGCGCCGCTCCCATGTTCATGGGCGCATCGGTTCTCACATGGGCTCTGGTACTCATCTTTATGGGTGGTATGGGTAAGTCGGCAATGATGCCCCTGCACATCTGGCTTCCCGATGCTATGGAAGGCCCCACACCTGTGTCGGCTCTCATCCACGCCGCTACCATGGTTGTAGCCGGTGTATATCTGGTTGCCCGTCTCTTCCCGCTCTACCTGATGGAAAACAGCGCGCTTGTCATCATTACAGTAGTTGGTGCCCTCACAGCTTTCTATGCTGCAATGGTTGCCTGCGCTCAGATTGACATCAAGCGAGTGCTCGCTTTCTCTACAATCTCTCAGATTGCATTCATGATGGTATCGCTTGGCGTTGCACGTCCCGAATACCACGAAGGTCTCGGTTACATGGCGTCCATGTTCCACCTCTTCACCCACGCAATGTTCAAGGCCCTCCTGTTCCTTGGTGCAGGTGCGCTTATTCACGCTATCGGTTCAAACGACTATACCGCCATGCACGGTCTGCGTAAGTACATGCCCATCACACACTGGACATTCCTTATCGGCTGTCTTGCCATTGCCGGTATCATACCTTTCTCAGGATTCTTCTCCAAGGACGAAATCCTCAGCGCGTGTGGCAACTACAGCACTCTGGTTTACATCTGGATGTCGCTCGTAGCTTTCCTCACCGCATTCTACATGTTCCGTCTTTACTACCTTATCTTCTGGTGGAAGGAACACAAGGTACACGAAGGACACCACGCACCCCATGACCAGCCCTGGACCATGAGCCTGCCGCTTATTATCCTTGCAGCAGTAAGTGTGGTTGCCGGTTTCATTCCCTTCGGTAAACTCGTAAGCTGGAATGGCGAACCTTACGACTTCATGGCTCACTTCGACTGGGGCGTGGCTTCAATCAGCCTTATCCTTGCCGTTGTTGCCATCGCACTTGCCACAGTAATGTACCGCAAGGAAAATCCCCTCCCCGACAAGATGCAGGCCGCTCTGCCCGCACTCTGGAAATGGTGTCACCACCGCTTCTACTGGGACGAACTCTACATGTTTATTACACACAAGATCATCTTCAACTGCATTTGCCGTCCTTTGGCTTGGTTTGACCGCCACATCATCGACGGAACCATGGATTCTTTCGCTATCCTTACCAACAAGGCTTCCGAGGCAATCCGTCCCCTGCAGTCAGGTCAAGTGCAGATGTATGTTTGGATTTACGCTATCGGAGCTATCCTGCTCGGTGGTATCACAATCCTCTGTCTGATCTAATCAATCCCAACCAATCAGTAAAAAGTAATTTAGCATGTTTGAAAATATATTAATCTACTTTGTAGTCATTCCGCTGGTGATGCTCGGCCTGCTTGCTCTGTGCCGCGACATCAAACAGATACGCGCTGTGGCTGTAGTCGGTTCGTTGGGACTGATAGCCCTTTCAGTCTACCTCCTTGTCGACTATCTCGGTCTGCGTGCCGCCGGCAACGAAGCTCCTATGCTCTACACCGGCTCATGGGTATGGTTCGAGCCCCTCAACATCCACCTCGCCGTGGGTGTAGACGGTATCTCGATCGCCATGCTGCTCCTTTCGTCAATAATTGTATTCGCCGGCTCATTTGCATCATGGGAAATCAAGCAGCCCAAAGAATTCTTCCTTTGGCTCATCCTGCTCTCGACCGGTGTATTCGGCTTCTTCATCTCAATTGACATGTTCACCATGTTCATGTTCTATGAAGTAGCTCTTATCCCCATGTATCTTCTCATCGGTGTATGGGGCTCAGGTCGCAAGAACTACTCGGCAATGAAGCTCACCCTCATGCTCATGGGCGGTTCTGCATTCCTGATGCTCGGCCTTATAGGTATTTACTACCACTCGGCTCCCGAAGGCGGCCAGCTCACATGGAATCTCCTTGAAATCGTTGACAACGCCTCAATCCCCCACGGATGGCAGTCATTCCTCTTCCCCATGACATTTGTAGGCTTCGGTGTTCTCGGTGCCATGTTCCCCTTCCACACATGGTCGCCCGACGGTCATGCTTCAGCCCCCACTGCAGTGTCAATGCTCCATGCAGGTGTGTTGATGAAGCTTGGTGGTTACGGATGCTTCCGTGTAGCTATCTACACCATGCCTCAGGCCGCTCACGAACTCTCATGGATTTTCCTTATCCTTACCGGTATCTCGGTAGTTTACGGTGCATTCTGCGCATGTGTCAAGACCGACCTCAAGTACATCAATGCTTACTCATCGGTGAGCCACTGCGGTCTGGTACTCTTCGCAATCCTGATGCTTAACGAAACAGCCATGACCGGTGCCATCATGCAGATGCTCTCGCACGGTCTCATGACAGCCCTCTTCTTTGCACTCATCGGTATGATCTACGGACGTACACACACCCGCGAAATCACCGAAATGGGCGGTATGATGCAGATCATGCCTTACCTCTCTGTATGTTATGTCATCGCCGGTATGGCCTCGCTCGGTCTTCCCGGTCTCAGCGGATTCGTTGCTGAAATGACTATCTTCGTAGGTTCATTCAAAGCCGGTATGGCCGACTACCTCGCAGGTGCCGGTTCGCTCCGTCTTGTGTTCACCCTCATCGCTTGCTGCTCAATCGTAATCACTGCGGTTTACATCCTTCGTGTTGTAGGCAAGCTCCTCTTTGGTCCGGTTCACGACGATCATCATCGTCAGCTCACCGATGCCTCATGGTGGGAACGTCTCTCAACCGCTACACTTATCGTATGTGTTGCCGGTATCGGTTGCTTCCCCAATTTCTTTAACACTCTTATCAACTTCACATTCAAGCCGGCTATTTTTAGCGTCCTTGGCATGAACTAATAAGAACGTCAAGCAATGGATTACTCACAATTTTTAATAATGAAGCAAGAGATTGCCCTTCTGGTAGTCTTCCTGCTGGTCTTCCTCTACGACACGTTCATGCCACGTAGCGCCCAGAAGGGTCTGCCCGTGTGCACCAGTGTCCTCATGCTGATTCTCACCGTTGCCGGATGTCTCGACTGCTGCCTTTGCTCTACAGACAACCAAGTGGCATTCGGTGGTATGTATGAAACCTCAGCAATCATCTCAGCTATCAAGAACATCCTCAACATAGGTGTGGTGATTGTGCTCATCCAGTCAATCAAGTGGGCCAACGGCGAATTCATGATCATGCGTCGCGGTGAGTTCTACGAACTTCTGCTCGTAACACTCTTCGGTATGTATCTTATGATTTCAGCCCGTCACTTCCTTGTTTTCGTTATCGGTCTCGAATGCGCATCTCTGCCTCTGGCTGCTATGGTAGCATTTGACAAAAACCGTTACGAGAGCCACGAAGCCGCTGTAAAGTATATACTTACCGCAGTATTCTCATCGGCAATTTTCATGATGGGTCTCAGCTTCGTATATGGTGTTGCCGGTTCGCTCTACTTCGCCAATATCTACACAGCCATCTATGCCTCGCCCTCTATCATGCTGGTAATGGCAGTGGCATTTGTGATTGCAGGTATCGGCTTCAAGCTCTCACTTGTTCCCTTCCACCTGTGGACAGCCGATGTATATCAGGGTGCGCCCACCTCGGTTACTTCATACCTCTCTGTTATCTCAAAGGGTGCTACAGCATTTGCATTCCTGGTAGTAATGGCTCAGGTATTCGGTTCGCTTTACACAATTGTGTGGGAATGGATGCTCTACGCTCTGATTATCCTTACAATCACTATTGGTAACCTCTTCGCCATCCGCCAGCGCAACATGAAGCGCTTCCTCGCATTCTCGTCAATCTCGCAGGCCGGATATATCATGCTTGGTGTTATCGCTTACAACACCCTTGGTGTGGCTGCAATGATGTTCTACATCCTTGTCTACATCTTCTCCAACCTTGGAGCCTTCGGTGTTATCGGCGCTATCGAAAACGCATGTGGCAAAGTGTCGATGGACGACTACCGCGGTCTTTACAAGACCAATCCCCGTCTGGCATTCACAATGATGCTCGCCATGTTCTCACTGGCCGGTATTCCTCCCTTTGCCGGATTCTTCTCCAAGTTCTTCATCTTCACCGGTGCCCTGCAGGGTGGCTCGATTGCGATTTACGTACTTGTGCTTATCGCTTTGATCAACACCATCGTATCGCTCTACTACTACCTGCTTGTGGTAAAGGCAATGTTTATCAGCGAAGAAGAATGTGTTATTCTTCCCTTCAAGAGCGCCTGCAGCGAACGCCTCGGCATGTGGATTGCCCTCTTCGGCATCATATTCCTCGGTCTCCTCAGCCCCGTTTACAGCACACTCATCGACATGGCTTCAGTAAGCCAGTTCGGAATGTACTTCCTCAACTAAGCAGACGATTACATATCAATAATGAATGCCCCGACAGATCAGCTCTGCCGGGGCATTTCAATTAAATGAATTCTGTCATGAGGGAAGCAAGAGTCAGAATAACTGCCGTTTCAATCATAGGTCCAAAGCATACATTTCATTTACGAGGGCAAAGGTAGCTCATACATGTATCATATTTGCATACATGGCAAAGCAAAGCAGCGCCGGTACAAGACCGACGCTACTCGACGTTTCAACTATTTATTTATGAGAGCCTTGGTATCCAGTATCACTACTCGGTACAAAGGTGGAGGGATGGTGCACTTGAATCTTTCACTTTCAAGTACATCATTATAACAATCATGCAGCCTAAATGGCAGTCTGCAATAAGCTAATCTTTACTAAAATTTGGATAAAAAGTATTGTTTGCCAGCCTTAATTCGCCGTCATCGGTCATTTGACGCAGAAAAGCGATGGCTGCCGACAGCTGCCGAGGTACGAACATGTCGCGTAGCATGTCAATTGAAAGACCCTCAGGATGGTCGTTTATGGCCTTGACAAGGCGTTTCTCAACGTCGGCATTTATCTGCTCGGCATGGCCTGCTCTCGACTTCTCACGGCAGTAGTCGCACTTGCCGCAAACTGCCGGATTTTTCTCGCCGAAATAGGCAAGCATACGGCTTACCCGGCACGCTCCGTCGCCGTATATATAGTCGCGCATGGCCTCCATACGTTTAACTGCTCTCTCAAGCAGGTCCTCATATACACTTTTGGTTATCACAACATGTTTAGGCAAATCGCGCGATGTGGGGTAGTAAATAAAGGGTTGGTTGCTGCGTGGTATATAACTTAGTACCTTCATGCGGCTCAGCAGCAACATGGCATCATATACTTGCTGTGGTGTACACTTGGCCATCATGCCTATGCGCACTTCATCTATGGGAATGTAATCGGCAAACAATCCTGTGTACGATCGCAGAACTGCCTGCAATACATTATCTGTAGTATCATCAAGGCGCAAATCGTACAAATCTCTTTTGTCAACCAATAAATTTATGCGTGAACGCGAATTGAAGTTTTCGTCAAACTCCAACGCCCCGGCTCGGGTCAAAGTATGCAGGGCTGCAAGTGTAGGGATCGGCTTAAGGCGGAATGTGGCTAAAAATCCGGTGAGATTGAATTCATACACTTTGTCGTAACCCTCGCCGATACCTACATTCAGAAAGTTGCCGACCCGCTCGTAAATATTCAGTATGTATTCCCGACCGGGGAAATTCTCGCTTATACGTCGTTTAAGCAGACCTTTATCGGCCTGCGAGGCCAATACTACGGCGTATGACTCCTTGCCGTCGCGGCCGGATCGTCCGGCCTCCTGATAGTATTCTTCAAGCGACGAAGGCAGATCGTAGTGTACCACAATCCTCACATCCGGCTTGTCTATGCCCATGCCAAAAGCGTTTGTAGCCACCATTATACGGGTAGTGTCATCCTTCCATCGGTCTTGTTTCTCGGTCTTGTCGTGAGCTTCGAGCCCGGCGTGATAGAAGTCAGCCGATATGCCGTGTTCGGAGATGAAAGCGGCCAGCTGGGCTGTGCGTTTACGCGAGCGTACATACACAATGCCGCTGCCCGTTGTCCTGCTCAATATCCTCAACAGCTGTACATCTTTTTCTTCGGTATGGCGCACTATGTAGCTGATGTTGGAGCGCGAGAAACTGCGTGATAACACAGCCGGATTCTCCATACCCAGTTTGTCGGCTATGTCTGCCACTACCTCGGGAGTTGCCGAAGCAGTAAGTGCCAGAACGGGTATATCCGGGAAAACATTGCGCAGCTTGCTCAGATTGAGATATGAGGGACGGAAATCATAGCCCCATTGCGATATGCAATGCGCCTCATCAACCACGATGAAGCATACGTTCCATTGACTGAGGTCTGCGATGAAGTCTTTCATCGCCAGTTTCTCCGGCGAGATGTACAGCAGTTTTACCCGTCCCAGCCTGATGCGGTCGAGCGAGAGCCTTCTTTCGGCTCTTGTCATGCCTGAATGTATGCAGGCCGCGCCTATGCCGCGCGCCCGCAGATTGTCAACCTGGTCTTTCATCAGCGAGATCAGTGGAGTTACCACTATGGTAATGCCGTCGAGCATCAGAGCCGGAATCTGGAACGTCACGGATTTGCCGCCGCCCGTGGGCAGCAGGCCTATCGTGTCGTGACCCTCAAGCACCGAATCTATTATCTCGGCCTGACATTCGCGGAATGAGTCGTATCCCCAGTATTTCCGCAGCAGTTCAATGGCTTCCACTGTTCCCGCAGCCTTTATTCCATCTCGCCTGAAGTCCTTATCTGTTTAACCAGCAGCTGAACGGGCGAAGTGGCATTGTGGTGGGTGTTTTCTTCAATTGTATAGCATATATTGAAGGGCTTGCCGGCATGGATGTAGTCGTAGTACTGAGCCATATTGAAGGCTATGCCGTTTATCACCTTGCCGGATGTCTCATCCACCAGTTCGAGCTTGATATGTTCCAGATGTTTGCCCACGAGCATTGACGTTCCGAAATCCCTAACGTTTTTAGTGCAGAAAGTAGGTTTCTGGTTACCGGGACCAAAGGGATTGAAAAGTCGAAGCATCGACACGAGCTCAGGCGTGATTTGTGCAAAATTGATAAACGCATCAATATCAATCATGGGTGTTTGCTGCTCCGGCAGGATGTGTGCGGCAACATATTCCTCAAACCGTCGGCTGAATTCAGGTATGTTTTCTTCTTTGAGCGAAAGCCCTACAGCATAAGTATGACCACCGAAGTTCTCTATAAGATCTCTCACAGAGTCTATCGCCTTGTAAATATCAAAGCCCTGTACAGACCTCGACGAGCCGGTAGCCATGCCGTTCGACAGGGTGAGCACAACCGATGGCTTGTAATAAAGCTCGGTAAGGCGCGATGCCACAATGCCTATGATGCCCTTATGCCAGTCTTTGTTGTAGATAACAATAGATTTCTTGGGCGAATACATCTCGCCCCTGGCTTCGAGTATGGCGTTTGCCTCCTCGGTGATGCGCTTGTCAAGCTCCTTGCGGTCTTTATTGTATTGGTCTATGGCAACGCTTTTGCGCGCAGCCTCCTTAGAGTCGCGCGATACAAGCAGCTCCACAGCCTCTCCGCCGCTCTGCATGCGTCCCGAGGCATTGATGCGCGGACCTATCTTGAATATTACGTCGCTTATGGTTATCTCCTTACCGCCCAGTCCACAGGTTTTGATAATGGCGCGCAGTCCCAGATTGGGATTTGAATTAAGGCGTTTCAGGCCGGTATATGCCATAACACGGTTTTCATCGACCATAGGCACTATATCGGCGGCAATGCTCACGGCCACCAGATCGAGCATGCACTCAAGCTCGGCCGTACCTATGCCGTTAGATATTGAGAATGCCTGCATCAGTTTATAACCCACACCGCAACCCGAGAGGTGTCGGCACGGATAGGTTGAGCCTTCAAGCTTGGGATTGAGAATGGCTATCGCCGGCGGCAGCTCGGAGTCGGGCACATGATGGTCGCAAATAATGAAGTCAACGCCAAGCGATTTGGCATATTTAATCTCATCAATGGCCTTGATGCCGCAATCGAGTATTATAATGAGCTTAACACCGTCTTCGGCCGCCCGTTCTATGGTCTGTGCCGATATTCCATAGCCCTCATCGTAGCGTGTAGGGATATAGAAGTCTATTTCAGAGTAAAAATTCTGAAGATACCTGTAGACGAGGGCCACAGCCGTGGTGCCGTCTACATCATAGTCGCCGTATACAAGAATTTTTTCTTTGGCACCCATTGCGCGGTTGATTCTGTCTACAGCCTTGTTCATGTCGGGCATCAGAAAGGGATCGTGCAAGTCGCGCAACGACGGGTGGAAAAACTTCTCGGCCTCGGCTATCGAGGTTATACCTCTTTGCACGAGCAATTCGCTCACCGGAGTGCAGTTGGCGTATCGTCTCGCCAGCTCGCTCTCCAGCTTTTGCTCCTCGCTTGTCAGAGGCAGGTAGTTCCACTTACTTGTCATATTGTGATTTCTTTTTTATTAGCTTTGGAAATAATTCAAGGCTTTGCTTGCCTTGTGATGTGAACATCGAGTTGAGGGAAGGGGAAGTTTACACCCGCCGCGGGCAACTCGTTGTATATGCGCTCAAGTACCGTATAGTACAAGCCCCAATAATCGGTTGTCAAGGCCCATGCACGCACTTTCAGGTTCACCGAGCTGTCGCCAAGACTGTCTACCACAACTTCGGGCAGGCAATCATTTACATTGGCGTTTGATTCTTTTTGCGGCTCAGACGGCTCGGTATTGATGACTATCTGCGCTTTCTTGGGGTCAGACTTCCTAAGCGACCACCATCGGCGGCGAGGTACTTCGGCTTCACTTGAAGTTATGTCTGTACCCACCCCCGACAGCAGATCAGAGCATGGCATAGTCTGTACCACGCGCTTATCTGAGCACACAATGTCGAGTATCGCCTTGCGTGCCACCTCTATGCTGTCGCCGTATGATATGCCTATCATCCAGTCGACACGGCGATACCTCTCGCGCGACCAGTTGTTCACCGAGCCGGTTGACAATCCGCCGTTGGGTATTATTATTGATTTGTTGTCGGGAGTAACTATTACAGTATGAAATATCTGAATCTCTTTCACTTTTCCGGCATATCCCTGTGCTTCGATGTATTCGCCCACACGGTAAGGCTTCAAAAACAATATCAGCACTCCGCCGGCAAAATTCTGCAAGGTGCCGCTCAAGGCCATACCCAGAGCCACACCGGCCGAGGCAAATATGGCCAGGAATGAGGACGTTTCTATCCCCAATATACCTATAACGGTGACTATGAGGATAAAGTAAAGCACTATCCGTACAAAACTGAGTACGAAACTTGCCAATGATGAGTCGACTTTGCGACGCATCAGCACCCCGTGTACTATGGAATAAATCTTGTTTATGACAAACTTGCCGCCATAAAAGACCAAAATGGCAATCGTAACGTTGATACACAACGATACGACTCCATGCACGAGCCTTTGCAGCAGTTCATCCACAGGCAAAGCCTTGAGCATGCTCAGCTCCTCGCGTGGCGACGGCACAGAATCGGGCAGAACTATAGGCGTCACATCCTGTATGAAGCTACTCAGTCTCATATATCTTAGTGATAAACAAAAATTTAATCGTGGAGATGGGCTTTAACCACATCCTGAGCCCACTTCAGCTGGGGATATCCGTTGTCGTCGAAGTCCTTTGCATAGTTGAATACGTATGTCGAGAGTCCGTTGCTCGAATACAGCGGATATTTGTTCCACATCTTTTCGGTCGCGTTGCAATACAGTACAGTTTTGCTCATGGCAAGGTCAAACTGCGAGCGCAGTTCTGTGAGATTGTCTTCATCGGCCAACGCGCGCACGTATTCGGCAAAGTCTATGGCGTAGCCCTGACGGGTATTGCCGCGGTAGTTAGTCACTTTAGAGCCGGGATGGGGCAGGGGAGTGAGCTTGTAAATCTCACGGGTAGCTGACGCAAGTTCATCGAGTCCGTCGGTATCTATTACCGATATTGTGCATGAACGTTCGTCAAGCAACTGCTTGGAATTATAATAATCAAAGGTATTTGTGGCAGCCTGTATCAGATCGTCTTTATTGCCGCGGAGCAACAAGGGCAGATTTTGGTCGTAGGGCATGCCGGGAGCCGGAGTCTCGGCCGGACTGCCTACTATGTACTTTACGGCATTGCGCAACTCGTATGCAACCTCAACAGTGCCCATGTAGCAAGCATCGAAATAAACATAGTCGATACCTTTGCCCGCAAGAGCTTTGGCAAGGTTGGTTACATTCATTCGCTTGTCAAAGTCAACGCCAAACGACATAGGCTGAATCAGATTGTCGTTTGAGCGAGTGCCGTATTCGTCAATACCGTCCTGCTGCCAGCCCGAAGCATGGCTCCACAGAATAAGGCCATAGCTATCGGCCGGAGCAAACTGCTTCATGTCGTCAATCACCTTGCTCATGCGCGATGATGTGGCTGATTCGCCCTGGGTATAAGTATTGAGCTGCTTGCGGCCTTCGGCTGTAAGTTCAAACAGTACCGCATCCTCTGTCTTTACGGGAGAAGCGTAGTATACTATCCAACGGCTGTTTGCGGGTTTGTTGCTGATACCTGCAGCCATCTCGGCAAAGTCTGCATCGGCAAAGCCGTTAGACCCCAGCGAGTTTGAAGCGATCATATAAACCAGAACAGTGCGTTGTACTTTTTCAACGGGTTTGGGTTCATCGCTTTTGCATGAATTCAGACCGATTACAAGTGCGATGAATAACGATATAGATAGGATTTTTGCAAAATATTTCATATTACAAAGTTACGAAAAATATATGAAATTTTCCGTAACTTTGTAATATAATATCCGCGTGCTGTATGATTTAACACACATTAACCACGCGCCGTTCCATGTATGTTTGCGGCATCAATTTGCCTTAAGGCGCACACTCTTGGTATCTGAAGAATTGCGGCCTATCATTATATCGAAGTCGCCCGGTTCGCACACGTATTCAAGGTCGTGATTATAGAATCCGAGAGTATTGGCATTAATTACAAAATTCACAGTTTTGCTTTCGCCGGGGGCAAGAGTGATTTTCTCGAACCCGCGCAGCTCCTTCACCGGGCGTGTTGAGCTGGCAGCTATATCGCGTATATAGAGCTGCACCACTTCACTGCCCTCCCTGTCGCCGGTATTCGATACTGTGACACTGGCCGTTACCTCACCATCAAGTCCCATTTCGGGCGCTGACAGCGATATTTCGCCGTAAGTGAAGTCGGTATATCCAAGGCCGTAGCCAAATGGATAGAGCGGAGCGTTGGGTATATCCATATAGCTGTTGCGGTACTTTTGGTAAGGTCTTCCGTCGGGCATGGGGCGGCCGCTCATTTTCTGGTTGTAATGCACCGGTATCTGGCCTATGTGATACGGGAACGATATGGGCAGGCGACCCGAGGGCTCATACTCTCCGCTCAGCACACCGGCAATGGCATCGCCGGCCTCAGAACCTGCAAACCACACATTGAGCACTGCATCTATTTCTTTGATATCTTCTGTAAGAACCAAGGGGCGTCCGGTGAACAGCACAAGTGCTACAGGCTTATCCAAAGCGGTAAGCTCCTTAATAAGGCTTCTTTGAGGTTCGGGTATGCGTATGTCGGCTCTTGCTGCTCCTTCGCCGCTCATGTTCATCAGTTCACCCATGGCCAGCACTATAACATCGCTTTCCGAAGCTAATTTGAGAGCTTCGTCTCGCATTGTTTGTGCATCCCTGCCGTCGCGGTGAAGTTTCCAATCACCGCTTACTTTCTTTTCGAGTGACGCATCTTCCAGAGCATCACAGCCCTTGGCATACCTAACGTTGTCACCGTATATTTTGCGCATTCCCTCGAGTACGCTTGTGTTGTGAGCCTTAGACTGGGCAACATTCCACATACCGGGCATTTCCCATGGAGCATCGGCCAGCGGGCCTATCAGCGCAATCTTACGGCCGTCGTTCTTGAGGGGGAACAACTTGCCGTCATTTTTGAGCAATACCATAGACTCGGCGCCAAGCTCCCTGGCGAGTTTGCGGTCATCAGCGGTATTGACCATGGTCTTTTCTCTATTGCTGTCGCAGTAGCGGTAAGGGTCGTCAAACAATCCCAGCTTATATTTTGCCTCAAGAATACGTTTGGCAGCCGCATTTATATCGCTTTCTTTAATCCGGCCCTGCTTTACCGCTTCGCCCAGATATTTCACGAAACCCTCGCTTACCATATCCATGTCTATGCCGGCATCGAATGCTCTGAGGGTACATTCTTCAAAATCGCCTATGCCGTGACTCACCATTTCGGGAATAGCGGTATAGTCGCTCACCACAAAACCGTTGAAATTCCATTTATCGCGCAGCAGGTCGGTGAGCAGGTATCGGTTTGCGGTGACGGGAATGCCTTCAAATTCATTGAATGAAGCCATCAGGCTGCCAACTCCTGCATCAATAGCGGCTTTGTACGGGGGCAAATATTCGTTCATTGCCGTCTGCCGGTCCATAATCACAGTATTATAGTCGCGGCCACCCTCGGGGGCGCCATATAGCGCAAAATGTTTAACACAAGCAAGCACAGTGGCCGGGTCAGTGAGGTCATCGCCCTGATAACCCCTTACCATGGCTTCGGCCATTTGGCTACCGAGCCAGGGGTCTTCGCCGGCACCCTCGGCAACACGCCCCCAGCGTGGTTCGCGGGTTACATCGACCATGGGGCTGAATGTCCAGCAGATACCGGATGCACCGGCTTCGCGAGCGGCGGCTTTGGCACCGCGTTCCACAATATCAGGATTCCATGTGGCAGCCTGAGCCAACGGTATGGGGAATGTTGTCTCAAGGCCGTGGATAACATCAAGACCGAAAATAAGAGGTATGCCATGACGGCTTTCCTCAACGGCAATACGTTGCATCTTGCGACACTCATCGGCACCGACTACCCCGAATACACCTCCGGTAAGACCGTTCCTGATTTTACCGGCAACATTTTCGCTGCGGGCATCGCCGGTGAGTATGCCGGATACAGGCAGATTCAATTGTCCGATTTTTTCTTCTAAAGTCATCTCGTTTAAAAGTGAGTCAATAAAAGAATCCATACGGTTTGCGGCATACATCTCAGGCGTGAGAGCTGCAATAGCCATGCAGGCTGTAAGTAAAGATTTTTTCAGGTTTTTCATGATATAAGAATAAAAAACCGGATGGCCATAAGCGGCCATGCCGGTAGAGTGTGAAGTCTGTCTTATTTTATTTCAAACTCCTTCATTTCATCGTATGCTTCCCAATCGGGATCGTTTTCGGCTGTGATTACCAGCGGCAAAGTAGGAAGAGGTTCAAGAGCCTCGTTCAATTTCTTCTGGAAAATATGAGTGGAGAGTGTGTAGAATACCCAAGTGCGCTCACCGGCACCGGTAAATATGCCGGTCATCACCGCCGCAGGGTCTTTGTGAAGCACCTGCTGAAGCCGCTCGGTAGCTTCGCCCATCAACGCCGCTTGGGATTCGTCGGGCATTTTAGATTCCGGATTGTCGTTGCCGTATGGCCACACTATTTCAATCCTGATGTTGAACTTCGGGTTTTTACGAAAGTTGCTTATGTCGCTTCTTCCCGATACCATCACCAGTCGGCCATCGTCGCTCTCGGCCGGAGCGGTCCACCATTCGCCGTATTCCTTTTCCATTATTTGCTGTTTTAAGAAAAAAGTCGGTGTCCTAAGGGACGGGTATAAGCCAGGTTATGTAGCGGCGCTGTATCCTCGCGTGGAGGACAGGCGCTGAGCCGTCCGTCATTTATCTGCGCAGTCTACCCCCCGGCAATGGACGAGCAATCCTTAAATGCCGGTATACTTGACCTTGCAACCCATAAGAAGTGCGGCACGCAATGTCGCCATCGCGCCCGGTGGGCTCTTACCCCGCCTTTTCATCCTTACCGCCACGAGGGCGGCGGTTATTTTCTGTCACTTTACTCCAACCTTTCGGCCGGCTCCCCGAGAGGAGTATGGTGCTCTTTGTTGCCCGGACTTTCCTCTTGACCTTTACAGGAAGGTCAAGCGACGGACTCCCGTCCCGGACACCGACTTATTTTATGAAAAATATCCTCTCAGTATGCCTCGCTTGGCATTGCGTATGAACTGAATGATCTCGTCGCGTTCTTTAGTTGCAGGCAATTCAGCCTCCACACGGTCGAGAGCGTCGCTCACATTGAGATTGGACATGTATATATATCTGTAAACTTCCTGGATTTCGCGGATTGTCTCGCTGGAGAAACCGCGGCGACGCAGGCCTACCGAGTTTACACCGGTATATGCGATGGGATCGCGGGCAGCTTTCACAAAAGGTGGTATGTCCTTGTTGATCAGAGCGCCGCCCTGTACCATGATATGCGCACCGAGATGGCAGAACTGATGAACCAGTGCACCGCCGCCGATCACTGCGTAATTGTCAACCTGTACCTCGCCGGCCAGCTGAGTGGCGTTTGAGATGATTACATGGTCGCCGATCACACAGTCGTGAGCCACGTGCGAGTAGGCCATGATAAGGCAGTTTGAACCTACCACGGTCTTGCCCTTGGCAGCTGTGCCTCGGTTTACGGTAACACATTCGCGCAGAATGGTGTTGTCGCCTATGATGGCAAGAGTTTCCTCACCCACAAACTTAAGATCCTGTGGTACAGCGCCAATCACTGCATTAGGAAAAATAGTGCAATTCTTGCCTATGCGGGCACCATCGAGAATGGTTGCACCCGACAAAATACGGGTTCCTTCGCCGATTTCTACGTTTGCATCAATTGTCACAAACGGATCTATCACGACGTTTGATGCAATCTTGGCTGCGGGATTTATATATGCTAACGGTTGTTTCATAGATTATTTGTTTTTGATAATCTGAGCCATGAACTCACACTCACATACCACTTTCTCGCCCACGAAGGCAAGGCCTTTCATCACGGCGCATCCGCGGCGCATTTCGGTGAGGAATGATACATGGAAAAGCAGTGTATCGCCGGGAACTACTTTCTGGCGGAATTTCACATTATCAATCTTCATGAAATATGTTGAGTAGCGTTCGGGCTCATCAACGGTAGAGAGTACCAGCAGTCCGCCTGTCTGTGCCATAGCCTCCACCATAAGTACGCCGGGCATAACGGGTTCCTGGGGGAAGTGACCCATGAAGAAGGGTTCGTTGGTGGTGACGTTCTTCACACCTACGATGTAGTGGCTGCCTTTTTCGATTACCTTATCCACAAGCAGGAAGGGGTAGCGGTGGGGAAGCAGGGTACGGATCTGGTTGTTGTCCATCAAAGGCTCAAGGTTGGGATTGTAAACCGGAGCCTGTACATCCTGACGCTTGATGTCGCGGCGTATTTCCTTGGCTATACGAGTGTTGATGCCGTGGCCGGGTTTTGTGGCTATGACTTTGCCCTTGAGCGGACGGCCAATCAGAGCCATGTCGCCCACAATGTCGAGGAGCTTGTGGCGGGCCGGTTCGTTTTCAAACTGCAGGGGCGAAGGATTGATATATCCGTAAGATTCAACCTTGGGGCATTCAACGCCCATTATATCGGCTATGCTCTTGATTTTGTCAGCTGCCATAGGCGAATCGTAGATGACGATGGCATTGTCGAGGTCACCGCCCTTGATAAGGCCGGCGCTGAGAAGAGGTTCGATTTCGCGAACGAATACGAATGTGCGGGCAGGAGCAATTTCCTGTGCAAATTCGCTCACATGCTCCATCGAGGCATATTGATTGGCAAGTACGGGCGAATCGAAGTTCACTTTCACTTCCACGCTGAATTCATCATCGGGAAGAATCATGATTTTTGAACCGGTGGCTTCGTCGCTCAGTTCAATCTTGTGTTTTACAACGTAGTATTCCTTGTCAGACTTCTGTTCAACAAGACCTACCGAAGCTATTGCTTTGATAAAAGGTTCGGCCGAACCGTCGAGTATGGGCATCTCAGGGCCGTTTACCTTGATAAGACAGTTGTCGACACCTGATGCATACAGAGCTGCCATAGCGTGCTCAATGGTGCAAACAGTCACATCGCCGCGTCCGATTTCGGTACCTCTGTTGGTGGTAAGCACGAAATCTGCCAGGCAGTCAATAACGGGCGCACCTTCGAGGTCGATGCGTTGTATCTTATAACCATGGTTTTCGGGGGCAGGGCAAAACTCGGCGTCGAGTTTCAGACCGCTATGCAATCCTTTACCTGAAAGGGTGAAAGGTGCGTTGAGGGTGAGTTGCTTCATTATGGTAATGTTGGTTTATTTCGTGTTAATTATTTTTTGTAAGTTTCTCTAAATCGGATACCCGTTTGTAGAGCTTTTGCAGATTCTTGATGTAGACAGTCTGGCGGGCGAATTCGCTGTATGGTACAGCTGGATAGCCCATAACGGTGCTGCCGTCAGCCACATCGTTGGGAATGCCGCTCTGCGCACCTATCTGCACGCGGTTTCCCACATGTATATGGCCTGAGAATCCTACCTGGCCGCCTATCATGCAGTTGTCGCCTATCTTGGTTGAGCCGGCTATGCCTGCCTGAGCTGCAATAACGGTATTGCTGCCTATCTCGGTGTTGTGGGCGGCCTGAATGAGGTTGTCGAGTTTTGTGCCGCGGCCCACTACGGTGCTTCCCATTGTGGCGCGGTCAACGGTGGTGTTGGCGCCGATTTCCACGTCATCTTCTATCTTCACTATACCGATCTGAGGAATCTTGTGATAGGATCCGTCGGGCAGCGGTGCGAAGCCGAACCCGTCGGCACCTATGACTACGCCGGAATGAAGAATACAGCGGGCGCCGATCTGACAGCCGTGGTAAATTTTTACCCCGGGATAGATTATAGAGCCTTCACCTATGGTAACATTGTCGCCTACGTATGCCTGAGGGTATATCTTTACACCTTTGCCAAGTGTGACACCTTTGCCTATGTAAGCAAAAGCACCTACATAACAGTCTTCAGGCACGGCTACGCCCTCGGCTATGTGCGACGGCTGTTCTATGCCGACAGGCTGAGGGTTCATGGCTTGTGATGCGAATTCAAGGAGCTTTGACAGCACCGCGTATGGGTCATCTACTCTGATCAAAGTGGCCTTTATGGGCATAGTTGCCTCGAAATCGCGCCTTACAAGAACTATTGACGCTTCAGTTGTATAGATATGATGTGTATATTTGGGATTTGCCAGAAAGGTTAACGCTCCGGCATGAGCTTCTTCAATTTTGGAGAATGTATTAACGCAGACTTCAGGATTTCCTTCCACCTCACCTGCTATTAGGGCTGCTATTTGAGCGGCTTTAAATTCCATTTTGCTTCTTGTCTGTTTCCTGTTTGTTATTCAGAGTACAAAGTTCGCAAAAAAATCTGAATAATAGGCCTATTTCCATGAAAAAATGCCCTTATCGGCTGTTACAGGCCCGTTATAGAGTCATTATAGAATAGATTTAAATACAAAGGCACGGCAAAACGCCGTGCCTTTGTCAAATCAGTTGTGCGTATGGGTTGTTTATCGAACCATCACTTTGGCAGTGTTGTTGCCGGCTTTTACAATGTAAAGACCCGGTTGTAGGCCGTTGAGCTGTACTTCTATACCGGCGAGGTTGTAAGCACGTACGTCTTCATATTCGCCTTCGACTATGATACAACCTTTTCCACCGTAGATTACTGGTGCGGTCACTTCACCGGCTATATCTGTTGCCGAGGCTATGTCTTGTGTGCCATACACGGCGTATGCACCTGCAGGCACCCTCACTGCGCCGTTGGTGGGCTGGGGTGTAGTGTTATAGCTGGCAGAGAGAAGCTTGTATTTGGGGTCTGACAAATCAACGGGCGAGGGTATGTTGGCCTGGGCCGATACGCTCGGATTCACAAAGAGATAGATGGCCTTGTCGCCCTTGGTGAGAGCAAGTGTGCGGTAGCTCCAGTCGTTGAAGTTGATGGTTATGTCGACGTCTTCGGCAAACATGTCGGTGTTGTCTTTGCGGATGTGGCAAAGTTCGGCATACGACTGTTTGAGTCCGGCACGGTCGGCATTATCAAGGTAGCTCCATACCACCTTCTTGGGGTCGGTGTTATTGCCGCCGTTGCTGTTTTTAGTGGTTTGGTCGGCACCGAATTCCTGGAATTGCCATATCATGTGCGCGCCCGGAGCCAGCAGCATCTGTGCGGCTACAGAGCCAAGGCGGCGGGTAGAGGCTGCGATGTTGCCTTTTACACCGGTGTTGCCATAGCGGGCCTGCTTGTAGGCCATGCGTTCTTCGTCGTGGCTCTCGGCATAGCTAACTGTAGAGCCCCAAGTGCGTTTGTCAAGGGGTGCGTAGAAGCGGTTGAGCGATGCGTTTGAATTGAATCCCATGGCAAACTGGCATGAAGCTTCGTTGATATTTGCCCAGTTGATTTCGCCGTCCTGAGCCATTTCGTTTTCTTCTTTCTCACCGGCGAGATTTTCGTTGATGAAGTAAGCCGAAGGATTCACGGCACGTATGGCGTCGTGGATTTCTTTCATACGGGTCACGCGCGATGCGTTGTAAGCGTTAGTTTTGGCATCGGTCACATTGGTCCAGGTGTTTGTGCTTGCATTGTAGGTGGCACCATACGACGAGTTGCTGCCAAGACCTTTCACAAGGTCGAAACGGAATCCGTCTACCTTGTATTCCTTGATCCAGTATTGCACCGCGTCTTTCCATTGTTGCTGAACGGGTGCGTAGTCTTGGTTCCAGTCGTTCAATACACTGTAGGCGTGCGGTGCCGATCCGTTGTAGAACGGATTCTTGGCTATGTCGTACATCATGTACCAGGGATGCAGACCATCGCTCTGGTTGAATACAATGTCGAGGATAACGGCTATGCCGCGTTTGTGAAGTTCGTCGATGAGCAGACGGTAGTCGTCGGGTGTACCGTAAGCCTTGTCGGGCGCGAAATAGAAGTTGGTATTGTAACCCCATGAATTATTACCGTTGAATTCCATGATAGGCAGCAACTCTACGGCATTCACGCCCAGCGACTGTATGTAGTCGAGTTTGCTGAGTACGCCGGCTATGGTGCCTGAGCCATCGGCCTTGCCTTCTGTACCGGTAAAGTCGCGTATAAGCAGTTCGTATACTATGAGGTCGCTCTGCGGTACGCCCTTGAAGTCGGTTACTTCCCAGTTGTATTCATTCATGTTTGAATTATATACGGCCACGGGAGTGTTTTGTACGTGTGCCGACGGATAGGGGAGCAGGTCGGGGAATACGGTAGAGGGGATATACTGGTCGTTATAAGGATCGAGAACAAGGCGGGCGTAGGGGTCGCCGACAGCTTTGTTACCATCGGTGATGAAGTAGTAGATGTAGTCTTTGCCGGCTTCGAGTCCGTTGACTGTTCCCCAGAAGTATTCCACGCCGTCTGCAGTGTGCTTGTTGAGAACTGAGGTTGTAGATACTTTGTAATCGTTCCACGAGCCTACGATCATCACGTTCTCTTTTGCAGGAGCAGCTATGCAGAATGTAACGCTGCCGTCAGCGTTTTGCACCGGACCCATCTTGGGAGCTCCGCCTGGGTAGGGAACCTCTGCCGAAGCGTTGATGCGTGTAACCTGAATTGATTTGGTTTCGGTAACGTCGCCATGTTTGGCTACAGCATATACGGTGTAATCGCCTATCTCCTTGAACGAAGTTGTACCGCTTAGGGTTGTAACTCCGTTGCCCGAAGCGATAGTGTTGTCGGGTGTGCCTACATATATCTGCATGTCTGAAGCCTGTGTGGCGGTGGCGGTAAATGTTACCTCGGCGTCGGTTGTGATGATATTTGAGCTGAGGCTCGATGAGAACTCAAGCTGGAAACCTGCTGCCAGTACATTTACAAAAATATCGCCGCCCGAAGCGGTTTTGCCCTGCTTGTTGCCGGTGGCGTCGCGGAATACGAAAGCAAGCTTTTCTACGACTACCGTGGGATCTGTGATGCCGTAGTATGTATTGATGTCGGGAATTGTCAGTGTCCAGGTGTTGGTCGAAACCCATGTAAGCTGATATTTGGCCGCATTATCGCCCCAAGTGGGTGCGTACTGCCAGTCGGTGTCGCTTTTTGAGGTATTGGTTATGACGCCGGTATGTGCATATACCTTGGTATTGGAGCCAACTCCCATAAGTCCTTTGTTGCCTTGGTCGGCATGGAAGGTTACAACTATGTTTTTGGAGTCGGTCTGAACCGGCGAAGGCTCAGTTGTCACCACCTGTGCCGAGGTTGCCATACCTGCGGCAAGAGTCATGGCAAAAGTAAATAGGTACAGTCTTTTCATGTGTATTTTTGTTAAATAAAATTTAAGGCCCCTTATGGGCACTTTGAATGATAAGTAAGTATTTTGCAAAATTAGAATACTTCTTTGAAATATGGAAATAATAAATTAAATTTGTGCAAAATTTTTTTGAATTAGTCACAAACGAGTCCTGATATATGCCATCTCCAAAAGAACAGATTGACGCTTTGCGCCGGCTGATCAATGATCATAATCATAAATACTATGTAGAGAACAATCCTGCGATTTCTGACTACGACTTCGATATGCTGATGAAACAGCTTGAGGGTCTTGAAGCGCAATTCCCCGAGTTTGACGATCCGCTGTCGCCTACACACCGTGTGGGCAGCGACCTCGCCAAGGGGTTTGAACAGGTTCAGCATGCCTATCCCATGATATCGTTGAGCAATACATATTCTGTTGCCGATGTTGACTCGTGGATGGATCGCGTGCTGTCGGCTCTGCCCGGCGAAAGGGTTGACATTGTGGGTGAGATGAAATTTGACGGAGCCGGTATCTCATTGATTTATGAGCATGGACGCCTGGTGCGTGCCGTAACCCGCGGCGACGGCGAGAAAGGCGATGTTATTACCGAAAACATAAAGACCATACGCTCCATTCCCTTGGAACTCACAGGCTCGGGATGGCCCGAATACTTCGAGATACGCGGCGAGGTTGTTATGCCATGGGCATCGTTTGAGCGGCTCAATTCAGAGAGAGCTTTCAACGAAGAACCTCTGTTTGCCAATCCGCGCAACGCCTGCGCCGGCACGATGAAGCTGCTCAATCCGTCGGAGGTGGCACGCCGAGGGCTTGATGCATATTTTTATTATCTGCTTGGCGAGAATCTTCCGGCCGACAATCATTATGATTGCATGATGGCTGCCAAAAGCTGGGGCTTCAAGGTGTCGGATGTCATGAAACGCATGCACACAATCAATGAGGTCGACGAGTTCATACAGTACTGGGACGAAGCCCGCCGTCAGTTGCCGGTGGCAACCGATGGCCTTGTCTTTAAGGTTGACAGTCTGCGTCAGCAACTTAATCTGGGACTTACGGCAAAGTCGCCCCGCTGGGCTGTTGCGTATAAATTCCCTGCCGAGAGAGCGCTCACACGACTGCGCCATGTAAGCTTTGATGTGGGCCGAATGGGTATTATAACCCCCGTGGCCAATCTTGAACCGGTGCTGTTGTCGGGAACTGTAGTAAAGCGTGCGTCACTTCACAATGAGGATATAATGCGCACTCTCGACATTCACGACGGTGATATGCTCTATGTGGAGAAAGGCGGTGAAATCATTCCCAAGATTACCGGCGTTGATACTGCGCAGCGTATTCCCGGGTCTGAAGAAGTCGCTTTCGTAAGCCATTGCCCGGCATGCGGATCGGCCCTTGAGCGTGTTGAGGGTGAGGCTGCATGGGTATGTCCCAACAAGTATGGTTGTCCTCCACAGATTATAGGCAGGATTGAACACTTCGTTGGTCGACGCATGATGAATATCGACGGTATAGGCGAAGAAACTGCAGCCGCTTTATATAACAAAAACTTAGTTACCAACTTTAGCGACTTATATACACTCACTGACGAACAGCTGCTTACTATCGACGGCTTCGGGCCACGCAGCGCCGAACGTGTACTCGATGGTATTGAGGCCAGCAAGCAGGTGCCCTTTGAACGTGTTATATATGCACTGTCAATCCCGTATGTTGGCGAAACTACGGCCAAAAAGATAGCCCGTGCGGTTAACAACATTGACGAACTTATGAGTTGGCCTGCCGAACGCCTTGAAGCTATTGAGGATGTGGGCCCGCGAATCGCCCGAAGCATTATCTCGTATTTCGAAGCTCCGGTAAATCGAGAGAATATAGAGAAACTGCGAGCCGCCGGGGTACAGCTTGCAATGCCCGAGGAAGCCCCGGGCGAGCGAACAGATATACTTGCCGGCAAATCGTTCGTTATCAGCGGAGTATTCTCGCTGCACAGTCGCGATGAATACAAGGAGCTTATCGAGAAAAACGGTGGTAAAAACGTAGGCTCTATTTCCAAGAAAACCGATTATGTATTGGCCGGTGAAAATATGGGCCCCGCCAAACTCGAAAAAGCCAATAAACTGGGTATTCCAATAATATCAGAACAGGATTTCCTGAAAATGTTAGAATTTTGATATAGGTTCTGAACGCAAGAAAGCAAGTCGTCCATTATGGAACGGCTTGCTTTTTTGCTGTTTTTCCAATGATTACTTTTTATTTGAATTGCAGACTGACCTGTCGGGTTTTCATTCCCGGCGACGACACTTTTACGGTGGCTTTGCCTTTTTTACCGTTGCTGCGCACTACGGCTAAAGCCCGGCCTTTCCATGCTTTATGAGTATTGTCGAAATAAGGGTCTTCATCCTTGATGTCTGCGTTTCCCAGGGCTTGTAGTGTGGCATTGCCATCAACAGTTACCTTTAGTCGGTTATCGGCTATGGGTACGAGACGGCCCTTGGAGTCCACCAATTTAATAATGATAAACGACATGTCGTTTTTATCTGCCTTAAGCTCTTTGCGGTCGGCCGACAAACGTATACCTACGGCTTTACCCGCGGTGGCAAGAGTTTTGGTTTCCATCACCTTTCCGTCGGTCACACCTTCAGCTCTGAGTGTACCCTCTCGGTACGGAAGGGTAAATACGGCCTTCATTTCTTCGGTTTTGTTTTCACCGATCAATTCGTCATTCAAAAAAAGGCGTACCTCGGGATAGTGCGAGTAAACCTCAACCTCTATGTTCTTGCCTTCATGTCCCGGCCAATTCCAACTTTCAAAAGTAGGCCAAGTACCCCATAGCGTGGTCTTTATTTCACCGATATAATTATCAGGCTCTTTCACAGCTATATATAAATGTTCGCCGTCTTCATTCCACAGCATCGAGCGGTAGTGGCTGATGGGCTTGCGAAGTCCGGTCAAGTCGATATCTCCGCAATATGAAGCATGCCAAGGATATAGCGGACGGTGATAATGCTCGCCTTCCACATCTCCTTTATAATACCAGCGGCCTATGCCCGACTCGCCTATATAATCCATACCGGTCCAAACAAAGTCGCCTACGATATAAGGATTATCCTTCACCTTGCGGAAGTTGGCCCATGCGTCGCGCGGATAGGATTCAGTCTGCCACATAACTCGCTCAGGCACACGTGCATGGTCTTTTTCTGATTCATGTATAGTATAATTATATCCTACTATATCGTGTTGAGCGGCCAGAGGGTCGTATGTTTCCCATACTTTACCCCAGTTAGCTAAAGCCGATGTGACGGGACGCAAAGGGTCTTTGGCGCGACATTGTTCAGCCATCTTGCGGGCAGTGGTCACCACTTCTATCTTGTCGCGCTCAATCACTTCATTACCTATGCTCCAGCATATAATTGAGGGATGATTGAAATCGCGGTCGAGCATCACATCGAGGTCTTTGCTCCAGTTATCATCAAACAGCTCATGATAGTCGTGGCTGTTCTTGGCATCGCGCCAGCCGTCAAATGCTTCATCTATCACCATAAGTCCCACTTCATCGCAAGCGTCCAAGAAAGCTTCCGAGGGTATGTTGTGAGAAGTTCTTACGGCATTGAATCCGGCATCTTTCAGCAGTTCGACGCGTTTGCGCTCGGCTCTGTCGTAAGCCGCCGCGCCCAGAATACCGTTGTCGTGGTGCACGCAGCTGCCGTTAATCAGAATTGGGCGACCATTCAGCTTGAAGCCATCGGCAGCCGACCATTCAATAGTGCGGAATCCGAATTTACGGGCGGTTTCGTCGACGATTTTGCCGTTTTCCTCAATTACGGTAGTGGCAGTATACAGATTGGGGCTTTCAGGGCTCCATGGTTTGGCGTCGTCAACTCTGAATGTGCTTTTTATTTCTTTTCTCTCGCCGGGGGCAAGGCTTAGTTCCTGCGATTTGGTCTCTCCGGCTACAGTTGTCTTGATTTTAAGATTGCGTTTTTCGCCGCTTTCGTTCACTATATTGGCTGCGACTACTGCCGTGCATGTGTCGGGAGTGGATATCTTCAATCCCCAATCGGCTATGTGAGCCTTGTCTTGCTCAATAAGCCATACATTGCGGTAGATTCCCGAGCCGCTGTACCAACGGCAATTCTTCTGCATCGAATTATCGACGCGCACGGCTATGGTGTTTTCTCCTGTCTTGAGATAAGGCGTTATGTCAACGAAAAATGAAGAATAACCGTATGGATTTGTACCGGCTTTCTCGCCGTTGACATATACATCGGTTTTCATGTACGCACCTTCAAAATATAACTGACGTTTCTTATTATCGTCAGGATTGAAAGTAAATGTTTTTCTGTACCATCCGGTTCCTGTTGGCAGGTAGCCGCCGTCGTTGCCCGACGGATTATTTTTGTCGAAAGGGAAACTTATGCTACAATCGTGCGGCAGGTCAACAACGAGCCATTTGCTGTCATCAAAAGCCGTCTCATTGGCTGCAGCGATGTCATCAAGCGCAAAAGCCCAGCCATCGTTGACCCTTGTCCTGTTCTCGGCATCGGCTTGCATAATGGCTAATGTGGACAGAAGGCATGGTATTATAATCTTTTTCATCGGATATCAGATTGGTTAGTGATATGCAAAATTATTAAAAATATTCGTATTTTTGCGGTATGATTTACGAAACACATACCATTTGCGGTGAAAATGTAGCCATACCAAGGCCGCAGAGCTATGCCGACTGCGTCCGGCTAATCCGTTCTGATTCTTACCGCCACAACGGCAGGATGGACTCCTTGTGGCGAATATGGCTCAGCGGCCTTACCCGCACAAGCATAGGCTTCAGCTTCTGGTTCCGTCTGGCTCAGCACCGCCGAGGCATACTATATCCATTGGCACGCATGATGGCCAAACGCTATAAACGGGGTTATGGCCTTTTCATCAATCCGCGTACCCCTGTGGGCTACGGTCTATACATACAGCACTGTTGCGGACTAATAATCAACCGCACCGCAGTGATAGGCAACAATGTTAACTTCGGGCAATTTACTACAGTCGGCGCTACCACCGAGCATGCGGCCCGAATTGGCAACAACGTATATGTCGGACCCTCAGTCTCCATAGTAGACGATATAGAGATTGGCAGCGGAGCCTGCATAGGCGCCGGAGCGGTAGTTACACGCAGCGTGGCTCCAGGAACTACGGTAGGCGGTGTACCTGCCCGCCCGATTGCCGCGTCGCCTCATCCCGAATTCATACGCAATCCTTATCCTTTAGAGTAAAACATACCCGCGCAACAAGCCTGTATTACATGCCGTTGCGCGGGTATAGTATCTTATAATCCGAATTATTCGGGGGTATCGGCCGACCAGCCGCCACCAAGTACTTTGTAAAGGTTTATGACTGCGAGGTATTCGTCGCGGTAGGCGTTGCTGACCGAAATCTGTGCGTCAAAATACCGGCGCTGGGCGTCGAGCACATCAATATAGTTAAGCGAGCCGGCCCTATATTGAATATGAGCCAATTGAACATACTTTGAACTGGCATCGCGCAGCTCGGCCTTCAAGGCTCTGTTTTCCTGTACGCGGCGGTATGCTTCAATTGCGGTATTCACTTCTGTGAAAGCTTTTATCACCGACTGTTCGTAGCTGTATTTAGCTTGGTCGTATACAGCGATTGCAGCCTTGTATTTACGTTTTTTCTTGCCGAAATCAAAAACAGTTCCGGTAATGTTTCCCAGGATATATGTAAACGGTGATTTGAAGAAATTAGCCAGTCCGTCGTTTTCCAAGCCGCCGGTTAAGTTAAGCCTGAAGTTAGGGAAACGGTTTGCGTATGAAAGCCCTACATCGGCCATTGCAGCGGCAAGCCTGTGTTCAGCAGCCTTGATGTCGGGGCGGCGTTCAAGCAATGTCGACGTCAGGCCGGCAGGCAGTTTTTCGGGCAAGCCTATTGTTTGGATTGTCTTATCTGAACCTATTATGTCATGGGGATATTCGCCAATCAACAAAGTAATTGCATTGCTTGCAGCCTTCACTTGGCGTTCAAGATTAGGGACAAGAGCAGCTGTTGTGGCATATTCTACCTTGGCCTGTTGGTAAACAGTTTCTGACGTAAGGCCGCCTTCAAACCTCAGACGAGCCTGGTTAAGCGATTCCCAACGGGTTGCAAGGGTCTGTCGCACGATGTGAAGCTCGTTTTTCAGAGCCATAAGGCTGAAATATGCGCTTGCAGTCTCAGCTATCAACGATATTTTCATGGCATTGTAATCGTCGATAGTGGCTTCATACTTGGCCAGACTGCTTTTCTGCGCCCATGATAATGCGCCGAAAAGATTTATCTCCCAGTTTACAGATAATTTCAGATCATATTCGGGGTCTTTGGTAGTAGCGAGTCCGTCATATTTGTTAGTTTCATGATTCGCACCTACCAATCCGTTGATATCAGGGAGGTAATTTAATTTTTCAATGCCGTACAGATTGCGGGCTTCCTCAATACGAGCGTATGCCTTGAGCAAGTCGCGATTATTTTTCAGTGCCTTGTCTATGAGATTGTATAAGGTGGAATCGGTGTAGAATTCCCACCATTTCATCTCGGCTATGCATGTGGAGTCAGCCGACTGGCCTGGGTGAAAAACTTCGGGCATGGAAGTGTCGGGCTTCGAGAGATTTTTCACTCCCGAGCATGCCGACAGGCTTAGTATGATAATTATATATAGCAGGCGTTGATAGCTCATTTTTCAATGTTTTTGTCTTTACGACGGTTGGTTATTTTATTAATCATTACAAAGAAGAATGGTACAAAAACAATTCCGACGGTGATGGCTACAAACATTCCGAAGAATACACCGGTACCGATATCGCGTCGTGCAGCCGAGCCGGGGCCTGATGCAATAAGCAGAGGAACCAGTCCCAGCATGAATGCGAGCGAGGTCATAACTATAGGACGGAATCGCAGACGGGCGGCAGTCAAAGCTGCATGCACGGCATCAACTCCTTTGTCAACTTCCTCTTTTGCAAACTCTACAATCAGAATCGCATTCTTTGCAACAAGGCCCACAAGCATTACAAGGCCTATCTGGAAGTAAATGTTATTCTCAAGTCCGCAAACCCATATACCCAGATATGCGCCAACGCCGGCTATGGGCAACGACAGAATTACGGCGAGCGGCACGCTCCAGCTCTCATATTGGGCGGCCAGGAACAGAAATACAAACAGGAATGCAAGTCCCAAGACTAAGCCGGTTTTGCCGCCTTCACGTTTCTGCTGATACGAAAGTCCGCTCCATTCAACGCCGATGTTGTCGGGCAATTTTTCATCCACGATTTCTTCGAGGTCAGACATAGCCTCGCTGATACTGTAGCCGCTTGAGGCCTCACCCGAGATAGTGGCTGAGTTGAACATATTGAATCGTCCTATAGTACCGGGGCCGGTGGTGTAGGATGTAGTTCCCAACGATGTGATAGGCACCATTACGTTGTTTGTACCTCTTACAAAGAACAGGTTGAGATTTCCCTTATGAGAACGATATGGGGCATCGGCCTGTATGTAAACTCTGTATATGCGGTTGAACATGTTGAAGTCGTTGACATATATTGAGCCGGTAAAGGCTTTCATGGTTGAGAATATGTCGCTTACGGGTATGCCTTGCATTTTTGCCCTGTCTCTGTCTACATTGAAGTAGAGCTGCGGTATATCAGACTGTATTGATGTGGATATGTTTGATATGGCAGAGCTCATGGCAGCATAGTGGCGCAGAGTGTCGACTGCATTCTGCAAGTCGGCGTAGGTAGCGTCATCGCGGGCTTCAAGTACCATTTCAAAACCGCCCGATTTACCAAGGCCCGGTATAATGGCCGGGGTGAAGATGTATACTTGGCTCTCGGGATATTTCGACAGTTCTTCCTGCACTCTCTCCCTGATTTTTTTGATGTCGGCGGTCGGACGGTCATCCCAGGGCTTAAGTATAACGGTCAGTTGAGCGTATGCCGGATTTGTGCCGACGCGGGTCGACGATCCGGTGACATTCAACACATATTCAACGTCAGGATCGTTCATGAGAAAGTCCATGGCACGCTCCGTCACCTCTCTGCTGCGCTCTATGGTAGAGCCTTCGGGCAGTTCAAGTTCTACGGTGAAGTAGCCTTGGTCCTCCTGCGACATGAAGCTTTGGGGCATGAATGTATTCATTATATAAATAAACACCAGGGCCAGAACAAAGGTGCTGAGCATGCGTTTGGGGTGGGCGATGGCTTTACGTATCAATTTGCAGTAATACTTGTTGCCCCTGTTAAGAATAAGGTTGATGCGTCTGAAAAACTTGGCTTTCTTTTTGCCCGAATCGGGCTTAAGCAATTTCGAGCACATCACCGGCGACAGTGTGAGCGCGACCACAGTTGAGATAATAACCGACACGGCAATTGTTACCGAGAACTGACGGTACAGCTGGCCTGTGATACCCGGCAGCAAGCTTACCGGGACAAATACCGCACACAAAACCAGCGACATGGCTATAAGCGCACTACCGAGGTTTTTCATGGCCTTGGCTGTGGCCTCGTATGCAGTTATGCGCTCGGTATTCATGATACGGTCGACGTTTTCAACCACTACGATGGCATCATCAACCACAATACCGATGGCAAGTATCATGCCCAGCAGAGTAAGCATGTTGAGCGAGAATCCAAACAACAGCATCACCCCGAAAGTACCCATCAGCGATATAGGCACAGCTACAATGGGGATTATGGTGGTGCGCCAGTTCTGCAGCGACAGGAATACTACCAGTATCACCAGAATCAGAGCTTCAAAGAAGGTGCGGTATACGTGATGTATAGACTCTGATATGTAGGTGGTCATATCAAAAGGAATGTCGTAGGAAATGCCTTCAGGGAAGTTCTTCGCTATGTTTGCAATCTCCTTTTTTACGGCTTCTGCCACTTCCATGGCGTTGGCACCGGGCAACATGTTTATGTTGAGTACGGCTGCGTTTCCGCCGTTGATACCGCTCTCGGTTGAATAGCTCGATGCTTCGAGCGACACCCTGGCCACATCGCGCAGGCGTATCAATGAGCCGTCGGGACGTGCACGCAGAACTATATCTTCAAATTCGGCGACTGACGAAAGTCGTCCGCGGGCTATGATGGGCAGAGTGACGTCTACCCCCGTGGCCGGAGCCTGACCTAAGGCACCGGCTGCCGATTCTCGGTTCTGGTCTTTGAGTGCGGTCTGAATATCCTGCACAGTAAGTCCGAGGTCGGCAAGTTTGTCGGGCGACACCCATATCTGCATGGCGTAGTAGCGGCTGCCCACATTGCTTACACTGCCTACGCCGGGAATACGGCGTATGGGGTCCAATACATTAAGAGTGGTATAATTACTGAGGTAAACCTCATCAAACTTAGGATCGCTTGACTGCACCGTGATTGTCATCAGGCGGCTTGCGGTTTCCTTCGATACGGTGATACCGTTCTGTACCACTTCAGCCGGCAGGCGCGATTCGGCCATCTTCACACGGTTCTGTATATCAACTGCCGCAATTTCAGGATCAGTATCTATCTCAAATGTAACGTATGCCGAGAAGCTTCCCGAGTTTGAACTTGTCGATGACATGTAGATCATACCGGGAGTACCGTTCAATTCCTGCTCAATAGGAGTGGCGACAGCCTGTGTCACGGTTTTTGCATCGGCACCGGGGTAGGAGGCGCTTACCCTGATTACCGGAGGTACAATACGCGGGTATTGGTCTATCGGCAACAATGCCAGACCGATACCTCCGATAATGAATATTACTATTGATATGACAATGGAAAATATCGGATGGTCAAGAAAAAAATTCTTTTTCATGTTGTTAATCAATTATTTGGCTGAAGTCTCAGCTTGATCATCTTCTTTTACTACGGCATCAATAGGATTCACTTTCATGCCGTGTGTGAGTTTGTGGTAGCCTTCCACTACAATTTTCTCACCTTTGGCAAGACCTCTTTCCACTATGGTCTCGTTACCTATTTCGGGGCCAAGTTCAATAAAGCGTCGTTCAACAACCGAATCAGGACGCACTACATACACGTAGGCACCGCCTTTTTCAACCACCAATGCACGGTTGGGTATTTTGATAGCATTCTCATGCACATCAAGGAGTACCTTTACCTTGGTGAATTCGCCCGGTAGCAGGCTGCGGTCGGGGTTAGGCATTTCGGCGCGGACAGAGAAGGTACCTGTTTTGGGGTCGACCTGCGGATCTGCGAAGTCAACTATACCTTCATACGGATAAATAGAGCCGTCGGCAAGGGTAATGGTGACAAACGAATTACGTTTGCGTGTAGAGTCGGATGCACCTATATTTACGTTTCTGTCTTTACTGCGCAGATAGTCGAGAGCTGTCATTGAAAAGTCCACACGAACCGAATCGCTCTTAACCACCGTAGCGAGCAATGACTTGCCACCGCTCGGGCCTACAAGTGTACCTATGTCGGCCACACGTTCGGAAATATAACCCGAAATGGGTGAATTTACACGCGTATAGCCCAGTGTAAGCTCAGCCTGTGTAAGGTCGGCTTCGGCAACAACTACCTCGGCCATAGCCGATTCGTATGCGGCCACAGCGTTGTCGAGGTCGAGCTGCGAGGCGGCATTCAATTCAAACAACGGACGTATACGCTTCAGGTCGCGTTCGGCCTTCTGAGCCTGCGCCCGAGCCTTGTTGAGTTGCGCACGAGCCTTGTTGGCATGAGCCTTATACAAGCGCGGGTCTATGACAAACAGGGTCTGACCCTTCTGTATGTACGAGCCTTCCTTGAACAGCATAGCTTCGAGATAACCCTCTACACGTGCATGTATTTCTACAAATTGTTGTGCGCGGATACGGCCTACATACTCACCATAGATATTAACGCTGCTTGTTTGAGTGGTCTCCACTTCTACAGTGGGCAGTTGAGGTGTTTGTTGCTTGGGGCGCATGGCAAAATACACCACGGCTGTTACTATAAGAATACCGAGTATGGTGGCTGTCCAGGCTATTTTACCGCGTGGGCACACTTTTTTCAGCCCTGATATACCTTTGGAAACAAATGATTTGTCTGCGAGAGGTGATGAATTGATTTTCTTGTACAATTGTTCGGGTTTCATGTTAATTCTTTGATAACGACCGATAAAATTAATATAAAATAATGTAATGAACAAATGTATAACAAATTAAAACATAAATGGATTACAAATGGCGGTAAAACTGTCACTTTTTTCTTTTTTTTAAATTTGGATAAGACTTTTTTTGAAATATGATTGTTGAGTAGTTATCTGTCAAGTTATACAATACACCGAAAAATTTTTCGGTACTTGACTTTTGCGTAATATGATTGTAACTTTGCGGTCAGTAAATAACAGCTTAGAAATTCTTATATGAAAGTATTATTGGTAAACGGTAGTCCTAATGAACACGGATGCACATACACCGCTCTATCTGAAGTAGCCGCTACATTGCAAAAAAACGGTATTGATACTGAAATTGTCTATCTCGGCAAGAAGCCTGTTGCAGGTTGCATAGCTTGCATGAAGTGCTTTGAGACCGGTCACTGTTTCCGCGACGACCTCGTTCGCGAATTACAAGGACGTCTTGACGAGTTTAATGCCATAATTCTTGGTTCACCTGTATATTACAGCAATCCCACAGGGCAAATCTTATCGTTTGCACAACGTCTTTTCTTCTGCAAGGAAAACGAGATGGAAGGAAAACTTGGCGCCTCAGTTGTATCATGCCGCCGTGGAGGAGCTTCAGCCACGTTCGAGTCGCTAAATCAGTTTTTTACCATCTGCAATATGCCTGTAGTTTCTTCGCAATATTGGAACTCGGTGCATGGTTTTACTCCCGATGATGTCAGAAAAGATGCAGAAGGATTACAGACAATGCGCACCCTCGGCGAAAACATGGCATGGATGCTGCGATGCATTGAAAACGGCAAGAAAAACGGCATCAGCAAGCCCACTTACGAACCTCGCCTCCGCACCCACTTTATTCAGCCGTAATAATATAAAGTAAATAGATCCATGCATAATTAAATATTGTCTTTTGTGAAACGCAAATGTTTGGCACGATTATTGCTGATTAGATTGCAAAAAGCAGTAACTATGAAAAAGAATTTATTGATTTCTTCAATTTTCACGTTCCCTAAACCAATAATTGAACGTGATGATGGACAGAACATCAATACGTGCGTGGCGACGCATACAAAAGAAACGCGTGTGGCGTAATAGGTTACGCTTTATCTTTCGAGCATATTGTTCAGTATATGTTCAGGATCCTGACGGCGGTAGAAGAGAAGCCGAATCGTGGAAAGAACTCCGCAAGGTGAAATTTTGTCAGGTATATCGTACTACGGGTCATCCATGTAGCTGCGAAAGGTGTACCGGCGAACGCTATAATCGAGTGTATCATAAAAATGAAACACGCCGCGTCATTAGTGAACAATTAGAATGCTAAACTGATAACTCCACAATACATTCAATAGAAATTATAGGGTGTATTGTGGAGTTTATTTTATTGGGTTAAATAATTTAATAAATTCAAAAAGGCAAGATAATGTGTGTGTGGTTCAAAACGTGTCGAGCCCGGCCTTTTTTGCCTGGTCGTGTTGGTATTGGCGTGGTATGTGGTATTGTCGCCCGTCTTTGATGAGGTATGAGCCGGTCTGATGAAAATTGAACGGTATCTGCGCTTCAATACATTGAGAGTGAACATCAAGTACCCAATCATAATTCAATGGCCGGGCATATTTGCCGGATTCGCCGCCTACCGACACGTTTTCTATCAAAGCAGGGTTGAGGTATTGGCGCAGATTGACCGGTTCGAGCATCGGTTCTATCATTATCATTCGGTGTTTGATGGGCAACGAAAGAAAGATGGGCAAGCGATAGTCGGCGCGGTCTTGATTCTCGGTGGTGCAGCCTATGTTGACATTATCGTATCCGTCGCCCCAGTCGGACGGCAGACATTTTTCGAGCCTGTCTATGCGCTTGGTAAGGAAAGTGAACTTGCTATCGCTGCGCAGCTTGATAATCCTCCAAATTTCCGTGCGCCACGGGTCGGCTTCCTCAATCAGAAGATCGGAAGTGAAACATAACCGGAAGTGAGTGCCCGAGGGATATTTGAAGTTTTTATAGCGGTCGCGTCTTATCGGAAGATTGAAAGAAGACGTTTTGCGGACTTCTGATGACGGAATCATGCTGCCGCAGGCTGCGTCTTCCCGGTAAACATAGCAGTTCTTGCATCCTGTGCTTATCTTGTGGCAACCATGCCACGGATTCCACATAGGCATGCCCTTATACTGATTTACCGAAGGGAAGCAGAGCCAATTTCATAAGCTTGAAGTGCTGAAGCCCGAATGGAATGCCTATGATGGTGATGCAGAACAGCAGTCCCCATCCGAGGTGAGTGAGCGCGATGGCAAAGCCTCCTACAAACCACCATATCACATTCATCACTCCTGCCAGGCAGCCCGAGGGCCAGCTGTCGTCGGTAATATCTGAACCGAAAGGCCACAGAGCCAATATGGCCAATTTCATAGTCTGAAGCCCAAACGGTATACCTATGATGGTAAGCATCATCAACACACTTGATATGGCGTACTCGATGGCAATCATCAATCCACCGAAAACCACCCATATTATATTTAGAATAATATTCATAGCCTGTTTATCGTTTAATATTTACAAAGGTAATAAAAAACTTAATAAAATGACCGTCGTTGCAAAAAATAGCTAACGACGGTCATCGTAGAGTAATTTTTAAGTGTGTCTAACTTTTCAGAAAAACAGTTTCTAAAACTGTTTTGATGCTTATTTAAGCTTGAAGCTGACTGGCAGGGTGTAGGTGCAGGTTACGGCTTTGCCGTTTTCGTAGCCCGGAATCCACATCTTGTCCATGCTTTTTACCACGCGGATTGCTTCTTCATCGAGTCCGGGAACTGATTTCATGACTTCCACGTCTGTCACACTTCCATCGGGAGTGATTTTGAAATTGACGGTCACACGGCCTTGGATCTTGGCTTTTTCGGCTTCTTTGGGATAATGGATGTTTTCCATTATGAATTTCATCATAGCCATGTCGCCGCCCTTGAATTCGGGCAGTTTGTCGGGTAATTTGTTCTCTGCTTTTTGTTCGGATGCAGAATTTTGAGTACCTTTGCTGTCGTCAGTTGTGCTGACACTGACAGTTGTTGCCGAAACACCGTTTATTGCAGTGCTTACCACAGGCACGTTGATAAACGCGAGAGCCAAAACGGCTGCCGGTACCAGGGTCAGTACGCGGGCTTTGCGAGCTGTGCTCGTCTTTTTACTGTACATCATAGTCATACGTTTTTTTAGTTTACTGTGATTTAGGCTGTTGGCAAGCGACGGGAATCTCTGGCCGACAGCTTTTTTTATTAACAAAAATTGGTAATCGCGCGGATTGCAGCCCGATGAGAGCACCTGTTGATCCGCTTCGTACTCGTGTACGGCCTTAAGCTCTGACTGCATAAGCCAAGCTATGGGGTTGTACCACAATATTATGTTCACGAATTGCGACAGGACAAGGTCGTAGAAATGACGGTTTTCTATATGTGCCCTCTCGTGAATTTCAATAATTCTTAGATCGTCTTCTTTGTCTTCTTTAGTCATGAAAATATTCTTCCACCAGCTGAATGGAGCGAAGCGCGTATCATCGAGCCACACTATAGTGTAGTCATCGTGTTTCTCGGCATTGCCCGAGCTGGCAAGAATGTAGAAACGCGATATGGTAAACACTATCCATAGAACCGATACAATCAAGCCGGTGATATAAATCCACAGCAATATCGACGTAATGGAGAATTCGCTTCCTGCTTGGGTGGTGAATGTAATGGCTTCAATTTTTCCGATGTTGATGTTGCCGGTTGCGTAAGCCGCCTAAGGTGCAAACTTTTTATAAAGCATCAGGGTAGGGGGCATGAGCAGGCTTATGCCATATATCGCAAGCAAAGTGATGCGATTGAAGCGAGGTTGGTTTTCTGAGGACAGGAAGCACTTGTATGTCATGTACAACAATGCAAGCATTATCCCGGATATTATGGAGTATGAAAATAATGTGCCCATGGTCAGTCCTCCTTCTTTTCTATCATGTTTATAATTTCTTTCAGCTCTTCGACCGAAATCTGTTCCTGTTCGACCAATGCAGATACGGCTGCGCTTGCCGACCCCATGAAAAATGTCTTTATCATCCGTGCAAATGATTTACCGGCAAAGGCCGAGGCCGGCAGCAGCGCATGGTAGCGGTATGAACCGCCCACCTGCTCGTGGCCTACATATCCTTTTTCCTCGAGTATTCTCACGGTTGTCGAAACCGTATTCACGTGAGGCTTTGGTTCGGGGTAACGTTCGAGCATCTCGCGCACAAACATGCCACCCGTTTCCCAGAGCATCGACATTATCTCGCTTTCTTTCTCGGTTAACTTCAGGGTATCTTTATGCTTTTTCATAAGGCGTAACTAATTTTTTAGTTTTTGCAAAGGTACAACTAATTTTTTAGTTTGCAAATAAAAAATGAAAAAAATGTTTCAAAATCTCGGTTTAACAATATTTGTTGCTTACGTTAGTCATTGAAGCCATTAAATTTTTGTAATTTTGCACTTGAAAAACAGTTCTCATGAATTCGAAGATAAAAGGTTATGCACTCGGGGTATTGGCGTCTGTGGCATACGGTACAAATCCGGCACTGGCTTTGCCCCTTTATAACGAAGGACTTGATGTGATGTCGGTCCTTTTGTTGCGATATATGATGGCTCTGCCCGTGGTATTGCTGCTGTGGCGGCTTACGCATGGCAGGAGTCGGCTGGCCGAGTCGCCCCGTCAGGCGGCCGGAGCCTTTGTTTTAGGTATATTGATGGTATTGTCGTCAATCACCCTGTTTGCCTCATATCTGTATATGGATGTGGGTGTGGCATCGTCATTGCTGTTTGTCTACCCCCTGTTGGTAGCCATTATTATGGCGATGTTTTTCGGGGAGCAATTAGGCATAATAACGGTGGTATGCCTTGTGGGGGCATGCTGTGGCGTGGCCATGCTGTGCGAGACCTCGGGTTCGTCGGTAGTGACTGCCACCGGTATATTGCTGGTGATTTTGTCGGCGTTGAGCTATGCGCTCTATCTTGTAGGCGTAAGGCTGAAGCCTGTAGTCAGTCTGGACAGCATCAGCCTTACAGTCTGGGTGGTCAGCGCGGGTGTTGTAGTGCTGGCAGTATGGTGCGCTGTAAATGGCCGTCTTATTCTGCCCAAATCACTGTTGGGATGGATGTGCGCGTTCGGGCTTGGCCTGCTTCCTACGCTCATCTCTCTGCTATGTACCAACGCTGCCATCGACAAGATAGGCAGCACCGCGACAGCCTCGCTCGGAGCTTTTGAGCCTGTTACCGCCGTGTTCCTCGGAGCGGTACTTTTTGATGAAAGAATGTCATTGATGCAGTATACCGGTCTGGTGATTGTCATAGTCTGTGTTACCATGGTCATAATGCGCAACCGCAAGCGGGTAGGATTGCAGACGGTGCAATAATCCGGCGATATTCGCGTTATATATAAGTAATCAATGAAAAATAGTTTATATCATCTGCTTGCCTTATGAACGC
>CAJUKX010000006.1 GCA_910586975.1 uncultured Muribaculaceae bacterium
ATGTCTGTCAGCTAGTAGCCGGGTATGTACGACCGTAGGGAGGACATGCCCGGTAAGAATATACACAACGATAAGGCATTCGCAGAAAGCCGTCTATATAGGCAACACGCTTGTATAATCGGCTTTCTGCGAATGCCATTTTCATTGTCGTACGATTACCGGGCATGCCCACGCTTCGGTTACTTGCTCACAGGCCTCCTTCGGATGCCATGTTGATATGACCTCACCTGCATACCGCTTCCTTGTCGGAAGCCATCTTTCCGATAAACGGGGCATTATACTGTCAATTGCCCAATAACGGAATTTAATAAAACTAACAGCCCGTATTCGGTGTGAATACGGGCTGTTGTGTGTATTGTTGTATGGATTATTCGTTGTAAACGGGACGGAGGGGCAGGGCGTCGGAATACAATTCGCCGGTTCCCAGACCTGTGTACAAGTCACCGATACCAATGGCATTGGTCATATAGTTGCCATAATTAAAGTCAATTGCCAATAATTGTTGCTGCTTGCCATTATGTTTACAGTCGGTGTTTCTTACCCAGTATGATACACCGTACTGTGCTGGTAGATTATAAGCCAAAGGACGATAATTATTGTCGTCAGGATTATAACCGTCATAGCCACCAAGTCGGCAATCCAAAGAACCGTAGCGCATATATCCACCGCAAGCTTTCTTTATCAAGCTTCCATTAAAAGTTCTTGACAGATTCTTACGACGGGGATGGCTGGTGAAGCCAAGAGAATATAGGATATTGTCACCATGCTTCAATGAATATGCAACCACAGCACGAACACCGTTGGTTTTCATCTCTTTATCGCCACCGGTATTATCAGGGTCATAGAAAGAGAAAGCTTTAGTAGTATTTTGAGTCTTGGAGGCACCATCGGCGTAAGCAATACCGAAAGCAAAGTTTATGTCATTGTTTTCAAGAATCTCTTTTACGCAATTCTCCATATCAGGAGCACGGTAAGATGTCTTGGTTGTCACACCTATACCGGGATTAAGAAGATCGAAAGTGTCGAATGCAGCTTTGTTTGCATCGCCATACGAGTATGCAGGAATTTTTGTCCAGGGAGTATCATCTTGTCCGTGAATCCAATAAGGAGTGGTTCCCGGATCTTCTCCAACACCGAAATTCTTGCGTTTGTTGTTTGATTCTTTAATAGGATATTTAATATCCGAATATCTGCGGAACAAGCTGCCTACTGACAGGGGCGAAACACAGAGTGAATTCTGATCGTAAACGTTGAACGTAGACCATTTTTCACCGCTTGTACCTTGACCACCCATTTGTACGGGACCATAACCCTGACGGATTATAATCTTGTGAATGCAGCTGTTGTTGTGGTAACGGACAGTTACGATAGCACCGGCCGATTGTTGGTTAGGCATTACTTTATTGGGCGTATATGTGAATTGAATCGGAGTGCCTGTACGTCCGGTAATCTTACTGCCTGTACCTGTAATTATCTGAGAGCCTGATTTGAGCCTTACAATACCGTAGGGATCCACGTCAATTGTAGCTGACCAAGGGCCGCGTGAGATAAGAGTTTCATAAACGATGCTGCCCTCAGCCGGAATCTCGTCGACAGAGAAGGTAGAGTACATCATTTCCACGTCAAATGACTCAGAGCTGTTGTGCTTACGGTAGATGGCACGGGGATTCTCAATGCGTCGGGCCTGAAGAACATCTGAATAGGCTATGTCGGTGTAAGTGTCGGCACTATTTGTTTCGTTGACAAATACGGCTGTGTATTTTACACGGGCATAGCGATAGTGGTTGTTATAAGGGTTGGCACCTGAGTAAACACCCCATGCGTCAAGAGTTTTGGCGCGTGTGTAGAGGGGAACATTAATGATATAAGTCTTTTCCTTCAGTGTTTCACCTTTGAGTTCTTCTTCTTTAAGAGAGATATAGTAGTGACCATCTTTTTCATCGTCGAAACGCTGAAAATCTCCATTAGTAGAAGATGTGGGTATAGAGTAAGAACGTTTGCCCTTTGGACCATTGGAGTCATCGCTCGCAGGATTGAGATACGTGTCACGGAATTTTTTATTAATAGCATCACTGTGCCAACCGCCCATGTCGTAGGTTACTTGATTAACTTTACGAAGAGAAAGCCAGCCATAGTGACAGTTTGGTGCACATTCGGGATCAAGTTTGCGGTTGGCTGGGCCGTCGCCTACAAAGTGTGTTCCCGTCATACCATCGGGCTTGCCATCACTGCCGACACCCTTGGTCTGCCACTCCCAGGTCTGTTTATTATATGCAACATCGGTTTCGCCGTTATATGGTCGCCATTCGTTGTCAACAATAACTGCTGTGAGAGATTGCAGCTTATAGCCGAGCTTTGGTACGGCACGAACAGGGGTGGCGTGTGACTGGTTGTAGAGGTAGCTCACATAAACAATGGGGTCAACGGTAAGACCGGGACGGCCTGATTCCTTATAGTCAATGTGGAAGTCGACATCGTTGGCATATCCGTTGAAAGTGAGTGTGAGCTGATAGTGGTAGTTGCGCTCTACGTTGTAGTCTGTGATATGGTCTTTACCGAGCATGAAACGGTATTTGATAGGACCGCGGCTGGGCTTGATAGAGTCGTTACATTCATAGTAAGCTTCGACTTCAACCCAAGTGCCGTCCTTCATGCCGTCTTTCCAACCTTCGCCGCCGGGGGCAACACCGGCAGGGTAGGTAATTTGAGAATTGTTGCCGTGTACGTCCTGACGTTTGTCGGTAACAGTGCCTTCCTTACCTTTGCCCTGGTTGTTTTCGTAGAAATAGAGGGCGGGAACCTTTTCGGTGTGTTCGCGGGCAATAAGGCGCTCGATGTCTTCAGGCGAAACAGTCTTGTCGGAGAAATATTCCTTGTCGGCAGGATTTTTAACGGTGTGCATACCTACAACGGGAGCACCGTTGTTGATTTCATACCAACCGGTGTAGTACTGCGCGCCGTCTTCCCATTTCTGCGATTCGTTGGCCTGGTCGGTGAGGTAGAAAACCTCGCCGGTGGGTATTAGGTCGTCGCTGATGCCCTCGGTGGGACGCTGTGTGTCGCGGCCGGGGCAGTTCTGGAAGCCAAGGTAACATTCCTTGGCTATATCCTTGATGGCAATAGACTTGATGTAGATGCGTACATTGTCTTTGAGCTTGTCGGTGTTGAAAGCCACGGTGAGCTTGGATGCGGCGCGGCGCACCCATGCGTGGAGAGGCTTGCCGGGGGCAACAACCACCACGGGAGCGGTGAAAGATGTGCCCGATACGCTGCCGTCGGGATTAAAGTCGTCGACGTCAGAAGCGGGCATGTCGGCTGCGCTCTGGCCGTCGGAATTGGTGAAGAAACCAAACATCTGAGCGTTCAGGGCAACGTCGTCCTGCCAAGTGAGTTTGATTTTCTGCAGTTGCTGCATGTTGCCTTCAAAGCCGCTGAGGTCGTGGTTGGCCACGGCGTAGATGCGCCATTTGCCGTTGGGGAGAGTGAGGTTGAACTTGGCGCGGCCGGTCTGCACCTCAGAAGAGGGAGTGCCGTCGGGACGGTCGTTCTCTTCGAGCGAGAATTTGTCCTTTGTGATTTCATGTTTTTCCACCAGGTCGCCTTCGGTATCGAAGAGCAGCACCCACAGGCTGTTGATGCTCTTGATGGCATCGCCCGAGGCGCGCGATTTCAGTGCCGGGGTGAATGCCGAGTAGCCCACGGTGAGAGACATATCGGTATGACCTTCGGGAATATAACCCTCGCCCCTGTAGTCGAATTTGTCTTCGCAAGCTGTAGCCAGTATCATGGCTGCAAGCATGATAAATGCGATATATATTTTGTTGCTGAATGCTTTCATCTTGTGTGATTGGTAAATTTTCAGTTATGATTTGGTGGGGCTGTATCAATCGAGACCGAAGCTGGGGCGTAGATCAACAATGCCGTAGGGGAGTACATCTACCTGAATGTCCATGTCTACATCGGAGATTTTCTTGGATACTTCAAATTTGTACCAATAGTTGCGCATAAGGTTGAAGTACTGACCTTCTTTGACAGCTCCGGTAAGAGCCGGCGGCACCTGGTAGTATTTGAATTCCACTTCATACTTACGGTTGTCGTTTTCCAATTTTATATTCAGGTGCGTCTGGTCAGCGTGCATCATGTTATCGCCGGTGTTCTTGTATTCGGGAATGTATATCAAGAAATGGCGCAGGCCGTTTTGGTCGGTATAGAACGGCAATTTAAGCTCGGTATCGGTCAATGCACCCGATGGAATTGAGGGGCTGTCGGTGTAGTCGCCGCCGTATGTATGTTTTATATACTGGCTCTGGTGATATACGCCCAGCGGGGCGCAGTATGCCTTGTTGTTGTGGCGCGAGAGCGATACTGATTCAATGTTGACGGCAGATTCTTCAGACTGAATCACCTCAACCTTGGCAAAGGCGCGCAGCAGGTGCAGGTCGACACCGGTGAGGTTGAGCATCACGGGCACAAGGTTGACACCGGGGAACTGCATCACGCCGTAGAGCGGAATGCGGTGTTCGTAGTCGAGCACGGGTCCCCACGGCTCAGTGCCATAGCTTATGGTTGCGTTAACCACGAGGTCGTCGATGGTTGTTACGCCCGGTATGAGCGAGGCATCGTCGAGATACTGACCGCGCCAGTTGGCGAGCATCACTATCTTGGTGGGACCGTTGGTTATCTGGTCTATCATGTCCTTGCCCTCGATGCTTGTGCGGGCGACGTAGGTCTTGGAGCTGGGCGAGTTCTGAATGTCCACG
The DNA here is from genome assembly GCA_910586975.1 of uncultured Muribaculaceae bacterium. Taxonomy (GTDB): domain Bacteria; phylum Bacteroidota; class Bacteroidia; order Bacteroidales; family Muribaculaceae; genus CAG-873. The sequence continues at coordinate 4,761 of CAJUKX010000006.1, forward strand.
CGCTCTATGACGGGATTGGTGAAGGTAGAGATGTACTTGTTGTCAACAGAGAAGAAGTAAATGCGGAAGTCGCCGCCTTCGAGGTCGATGAAGTTCTCGTAGCCGGCACCGGGGTCGTATTCGCCATCGGTCGGTGTGGCGCGTGAGATGTTGGTGGACGCGTCTTCTACTTCACCTACGTTTATGTAGAAGCCCAGCGAGAGCTTTTTAGAGCTGCCGCCCTCGGGAATCTTGTCTTCCATGTCGTAGCCTGAACAGGCACAAAGCAAGAACGAGGTAAGGCATAAGGAAAGCCACCGCGAAATTGATGCGTAGTTGAATTTGGTTTTATACATCGTAAGTAACATGTGTTTTTGAGGGAAGAGGGGATTGGTTATCTTCAGAAAAAACGGAATGATTGTAAGCGGCTGATTATAGAGAGTCGCTTGGCTTTATAAAATAGCAACCACAAAGTTAGTCATTTTTAAGCGTATATACAATAATATAAGCTTTGAATTTACAATATTTAAGGGTTGTTAACTATCTTTTTTATGCTGTATGTTCCTTTTGAGTTGTGCCGCGCTGATGCGGTTCATGGCGCTGCGGGCTGTGAGGCGGCGCCACTGCGATGATGTGATATTGGCTGCACAAGCCGAGTCGAAATGCAGCAGACGCGGGTCGGGGTCGAATTCGGGCAGAGGTGCGGGCGGCTCGCCGGCGTTGTGGGGGCATGCGCGCTGACACTCATCGCAGCCGTAGTAGTGGCCCTGCAGGTCGACGTGGGGCGGCAGCGGGCCGCGGTGTTCTATGGTAAGGCACGACAGGCAGCGGCGGGCATCGAGCGATGAGTCGCCTCGCAGGCTGTGGCCGGGGCATGCTCTGAGGCAAGCGCCGCACCGGCCGCAATCGCCCTCCAAGGGGCTGTCGGGCGCGAGTTGCAGGGTGGTGATAAGTTCACCCAGAAAGACTCCCGAGCCTACGCCCGGCACTATGAGCTGTCCGTTAAGCCCAATCCAACCAAGGCCCGACTTGCGGGCCCAGTAGCGTTCGGGCAGGGGGGCGGTGTCGACACAGGGTCGTGAGAGCGCCCCGAAATTGTCGAAGATAAATCGGGCGAGAGCAAAGAGCCTTTGCCTGAGCACTATATGGTAGTCTGCTCCCAAGGCATAATCGGCAATGAACGGGTGGTGATAGCCGCCGGCGGGGCGGTAGGGGAAGGCCATGCTGATGACTGTGCGCGCGCCGGGAAGCAGCAGGCGCGGGTCGTGGCGCACATCGCCGTAGCGGCGCATGTAGTCGAGCGAACCATTGTGGCCGGCTGCAATCCAATGGTCGTAAAACTGCTTGAAGCGGCTGTCGACGGGGCGTGCTTCGGAGCATCCGAAAGCCACAGCTCCCAATCTGAAAGCCTCGGCGCGTATAGCGCCTTTATTCCATAAGCATAGGTTCGAACTCATAACCCTGTGCAAGAAGCCATTCAATGGCCTGAGGCAGCACCGGGCGCATGTTGCGGGCTGCTTTGAGCGAGTCGTGGAAAACTATGATAGAGCCGTTGCGGGCAAAGCGCTTGACGTTGTTGAGCACTTGGTCGGGAGTGAGTTTTGCCGAGTAGTCGCGGGTGACGAGGTCGTACATCACAATGTTGTACTTGGAACGCAAAGCGCGGCTCTGAGCCCAGCGCATTATGCCGTGTGGCGGGCGGAACAGCGGAGAGTCGATGAGGGCGTCGGCCTCGGCCACGTCGCGCAGGTAGCGACGGGTGATAACCTTCATGCCCTGCAGGTGGCGCATGGTGTGGTTGCCCACGCTGTGTCCGCGACGGCGCACCTCCTCGAGCAGCTCGGGGTGGCGTTCAACGTTTTGGCCTACCATGAAGAAAGTGGCCTTGATGCCGTAGCGGTCAAGGATGTCGAGCACCCAGGGGGTCTGTTCGGGTATTGGCCCGTCGTCAAAAGTGAGATATACCACTTTCTTGCGGCGTTTCTTTATACGCCACAGCGCTTCAGGGAAAAGCAGGCGGTAGAGCAATGGGGGACGTTCTATCAGCATTTCAACAAATATCTTGAATTCAATGAAATTCAATGAGAAAGGTGAAGGATTGCTCCTTCACCTTTTTATCAATTACATCTTAGAATCGCAGGAGCTGGTTCCATGACTGTGGCGAGATACCGTAGTCATTCATCCATTTCTGCGACAGAGTCATCTGGTCTATTCCGGCAGCCTTGTGTGCCTTGATGGCGAGCTGAGCGTAGTCCATCATGAGCTTGGTGGCACCGGTGTAGCCTTGCGACATCTCGGCTACTCCGGCCGAATCCATGCCCGAAATGTAGAGAACGGGAACGGAGCGCAGAGTGGCGTCGAATGTGCCGCGCGGAGACCATTCCTCAATCAGCTCGGCATTGGCCACGGGGTCTTTTTCAAGAGCGCGGAGTATGTCGATGCGGTTTTGCAGGGCGATGGCGGCTCCGAGGTATTGCAGGCCGTTAAGCTCTGAGGCACCGAGCATTGATACCTGCGAGGGCGACAGGCTCTGGGCATAGCGCATGAGCTGAGCGTAGCGGGGAGTCTCGCGGGCAAGTATGGCCTCGGCGGCCTTGAGGTCGGCATCGTCGTGGCTCAGCAAGTAGAGATCGTAGTATGCCTCGGCCATGTAGACGCCGAGCATGCCGTCGTATGGAGTGGCGGCTGCGGGAGCCTTGGCCTCGATGAGCTCAAGGAGGTTGCGACCCATGTCGGCGCGGGTGGCGGGAACCTTTGTGCCGTTCTTGCGGGCATATTCAACAGCCCACTGCGATGCGGGTTCGTCGCCGCTGAGTATGAGGTCGTGAGCCACGCCGTAGATGCTCGAGCGCATGGTCGAAACCATACGTACGACTGTCTCGTCGAGGTAGAGCTTCTCGGGATGGTCGGTGTCGAGTCCGCCCCAGCGGAATTCGCTCATTATGTTCTTGTAAGCCTTTTCGACAGTGGGCGAAACGGTGGGAGCCGCAAAGGGGGTGACTTCCTGTGCCACACCTGTAGAACCCATGAAGGGAGTAAGGCCGAGGTAGTATGTAGAGAGAACTGTAGAGGCGAAGTAAACCGGGCGTTCAAAGCCGCCGTCAACGCTGTTGGCAAGGATGTCGAGCGAGAGCACGTTGCCAAGGCTCAGACCCTGCTTGCCCAGCTCTGCCAGGTCGGTGGTGATGTCAGAGAGATAGGGCAGGAGGTACTTGCGATGGGTGACATTTGCGGTGTCGAGACCATAGCGCTCGAAAGCCTTGCGAGCATCTACGGGGAAGAAGATGCGGGGACTTGTGAGCAGGTTGTACTTATAGTGCTGCTGGCTGCCGTAGAGTTCGCGCAGAGCGGTTTCGGCAGTCACGAGCGAGTCGGTGCGGGGCATTATGAAGCTCCAGGCGAGCTTGTCGTAGCCATAGTCCTGCGGAGTGGCGTACATGGGCACAGGCTTGCCGTCGTAGCTGGGTATGCGCTGCTGGTTGGCATACCAGTCGGTGGTGAGGTATGAGAGGTTGACCACGCGCACATCGGTGCGGTAGCCTTCCACTTCCTGAGCGTACCAGAGGGGGAATGTGTCGTTGTCGCCGTTGCAGAATATTATGCCGTTTTCGTCGACTGACGCAAGGTAGTTCATACCGTAGTCGCGGGCGGTGTAACGGCCGCTGCGGTCGTGGTCGTCCCAGGTCTGAGACACCATTTGCAGGGGAACTGCAAAGCCAATTGCCACAGCTACGGCGCAAGCGGCGATGGTGCAGGCGCGCGAAGGCTCGGCGGGAGCTTCGTCCTTGGCTTTCTTCTTGGCGAAGAGCGAGCGCAGCATCATGCCTATGGCGGGCACACCTATGCCGATCCAGATGGCGAAAGCATAGAATGAACCGGCAAAAGCGTAGTCGCGTTCACGGGGCTGTCCGGGAGTCTGGTTGAGGTATAGCACGATGGCAATACCGGTCATGAAGAACAGGAAGCAGATTACCCAGAATTGCTCTATGCCTCGCTGCGGGGCGTCTTTCTTGACATAAAGCGCCTGCCAGAGCAGACCGATGATTCCGAGGAGCAGGGGCAGCATGTAGAATACGTTGTGGCCCTTGTTGCCCTTGCCGAATTCGTCGGGCAGCAGGCTCTGATCGCCGAGACGGGCATTGTCTATTACGGGAATGCCGCTGATCCAGTTGCCGAGATGAGGCTCGCCGTTGCCGGCTTTGTCGTTCTGGCGACCGGCAAAGTTCCACATGAAGTAGCGCCAGTACATGTGCGAGAACTGGTAGTTGTAGAAGTATCGGAGATTGGTGCCGAAACCGGGCTTCCAGGCCGAGGTGTAGCTGACTTCATCGCCGTTATGGCTCTGAGCGGTAACAACCTTGTCCTGCGAGTGCATGTAGGGTGCGACCTCGTAGAGCGGAGCGTAGCCGTTCTGAGCCCAGCGCATGCGTACTTCTTCGGGAATGTTGTCTATATCGTCGTTGTAGTATTGCGACCATCCCTTGTAACCCTCTACGTGTGTGGGGTCGGGACTGTAGACGCGGGGGAAGAGCATCTGCAGGTCGGGCAGTTCCTTGTAATTGGGTTTGGGAGTAGACTCCACGTATTTGTCGGACTGGGCAGGATTGGTTTTCACAACCTTTGTGTACGACGGGGTGGGATCGTTGTAAGGAGCGCCGTTCTCGTCGCGCAGCACGCCGTCGAGGAGCTGAGTGGCGGGGCGTCCATATTCGTCTACGCGCACATAGTAAGTGCCTGAGCCTTCGGGGTATTCAAATGTGGCGAGCTCCTCGGCGAATACCGCGCCGCGGAATAGAGGACGTTCGCCGTACTGCTCGCGGTTGAGGTATGAGCTGAGGGCAAATACGTTGTCGGGGGCATTCTGGTTCATGGGTGTGTTGGCATGCGAGCGTATGAGCAGCAGCGCGTATGATGAGTAGCCCACGAAGATGAGGAATACGCTAAGTATCACGATGTTGAAGATGCGTACGGGTACCTTGCGGCATCCTATGAAGATGTAGCCGGCAAGGGCAAGTATGAGCACCAGGCCTACAACCCAGTTGCCAATGAAGGGCATGCCCGAGAGCACGATGGCCAGGAAAGATGAAATCTTGATTGACATGGCGCTTTTCTGATGCTGCAGCGCGCTTATGGCCCAGATGAACACGCCTACGAGCATCACGGCATAGAATAGTACGCCGGTGTTGTACGATGCACCGAAGTCGTTGACAAAGAGCAGTTCAAACCACTGAGCTACCTTGACAAAGCCCGGTACAAGGCCGTAGAGAATAAGGCCAACGATGACAAACGACACAAGCAGCGCGATTATAGAGCCCTTGGCCGAGATGTTCTTGTACTTCTTATAATAGAATACGAGTACGATAGCAGGAATACAGAGCAGGTTGAGCAGATGCACCGCAATAGACACGCCTATGATGTAGGCGATGAGGATGAGATAGCGGTCGCTGTGGGGCTCGTCGGCACGGTTTTCCCATTTGAGTATCAGCCAAAAAACCAGGGCGGTACAGAAAGATGAGAAGGCATAAACCTCGCCTTCGACAGCCGAGAACCAGAATGTGTCGCTCCAGGTGTAGGCGAGAGCGCCGCATATACCGGCACCGAAAATCAGAGCCATCTGCCAGGGCTTGACCTCAGTGGCGTTGTCGGCCACGATAAGGCGGCGGCTCAGGTGGGTTATTGACCAGAAGAGCAGCAAAATGGTGGCAGCGCTGAGCAGGGCTGACATGGAGTTGACAGCCACAGCCGCGTTGGCAATGTTATTACCGAAAATAGTTACGAAGAAACGGGCTGCGAGCATGAAGATAGGGTTGCCCGGCGGGTGTCCTACTTCGAGTTTGGCTCCTTGAGAGATGAATTCAGGACAATCCCAGAAGCTTGCTGTAGGCTCAATTGTGAGCAGATAGGTGACTGCGGCCACCAAAAAGCAAGCCCAACCCAACAGGTTGTTTAATAAATTATACTTTTTCATGAAGAAGTGTGTAATCGCGATAATTCGTGCAAAGTTAATCAATTCCTTTCAATTGATGTATTGTTTAACTAATATTAAGACTAAACCAATGCAAAGGTAAAGGCGTTTAATAAAGACAAACTATTAATTTTGAATTATATATGAAACGTTTCTATTTTCTTTCGTTGTTGCTTTTTGCATTGTTGCCGTTCAAGGCATCGGCGCAGTATTATCAAATAGCCAATCAGCTGACATCGCTGATAAGTCCGGCTCTGTCGGGGTCGCTCAATTATAAGGGATTTGTGGAATTTTCGGGTCTTGCCGGCCTCGGGCATGACAGAGCTAACGACATAGGCATTTCCACCACGCAGGGCTTCCAATATTCATCGTGGTTCTTTATGGGGGTAGGCCTGGGTGTGGATGTGGTAATGGCCAATCAGCCCGAAGGTTGGCAGGCTCAACCCGGATACGACTATATGTATCACGGCTCGTCGAAGACCAAGGCCATGGTGCCCGTATTCTCAGATTTCCGCTTCAATATAGGCGACCGCAACTCCACATCGTTCTTCGTAGACCTCAAGTTGGGCGCGGCATGGCTTATAGGCAGCAAGTATCTGCGTATGGCCGACGGCTGCATGAGCAACAGCACTCAGTTTTTCCTGCGTCCTACGATAGGATTGCGCATACCCGTATCGTCAAATGATACACGCCACGCATTCAACATAGGTGTCACCTACCAGCTGCTTACCTCCAACAACAATTACTATTGGAACTCAAACTCGCTTACGCTAAACAATATAGGTGTAACCGTGGGCTATGAGTGGTAGTCATTCGTACAATCCCTTGAGATAATCGCGTACTTCGTCGGCTGTGACGTCTGATTTAACGATCTTGCCCTCGGGGCTTATCAGGAATGTGCCGCCGGCGGCGTTGTGCCGGCGATATAAGGCCCAAATACCGTTTGCATCGTCTATCTCCACAAGGTTGAGCCATTTGTAGCCGTCTTTTTCAATGGCGCCGGCTGCAGCCGAGCTGCTGCCATATTCTCTTGCGACTCCTACAATGGTAAAACCTCTGTCGGCATATTCTTCATAAACAGGAATCATGGATTTGGAAGTCTTGCGGCACGGTCCGCACCACGAGGCCCACAGGTCGAGCAGGGCGGGTTTGCCCTTGATTATGGTGCTGAGTGTGTGGAGGTTGCCCTCGATATCGTTGGCATAGAAATCATTGAATGGCGTGCCGGGGGCTATTTCGTTACTGCCCGAGATTTTATCCATATATATTGAATACTCGCTTTCGGGAAATTTTCCCTCGTAAACGTCAAGATATGCCTTGATGAGCGGCGTGGTGTCCCTGCTGTAGTATGCTTCGCGGACTATGGCAAACAGACCGGCAATATTGTTCATCTATTTATTTGCTAAATGATGTATATGTTTAAGCAGAGTTGGATTTCCGAGAAATTTTCTTATGTGAAAAAATCAGCAAAATAGAATTGCCTCAATATATCATATAATAAATATTTTTATTATATTTGCATCATTAAATTAAGTGTTAAGTCATAGTGATGAGTTATGAGGTGTTTTTACTTCGTAACTTATAACTGTAACTTAAAACATAAACGCAATGGCAAAGTCATCGGCATAGCCGCTTTGCACCTTAAATTATAGGCAATGGCAAAGAACACGATGGGGACTAAATTGCCCCTTAAACTTGAACGGAAAATGGAGTTGATGGGAGAACAGATTAAGCTCGCCCGACTTCGTCGCAATCTGTCGATAGCGCAGGTGGCAGAGCGAGCTACATGTTCGCCGTTGACAGTGGCGCGAATAGAAAAAGGTTCGCCTACAGTATCGATCGGAATTTATGCCCGTGTACTTTATGCCCTTCGGCTTGATGATGATTTGTTATTGATTGCCAAGGAAGATACTCTTGGCCGTACACTGCAAGACCTCTCTTTGAAACATCGCCAACGTGCGTCTAAAAAGGAATAATTATGGACAGGCTATTTGTATATGCTGATTTTGATTGGCTTGATGTTCATGCGTTAGTGGGAGAATTGTCGTTTGATTCAGTGCGTGGCAATGAGACTTATTCTTTTTCGTATGATAAGGAATGGCTTGTCAAATATGGTGATGTCTTTCTGAGCGAAGACTTGCAGAATTTTCCGGGGGTGCAATATACCCGTCCTGAGCGCGACATCTTCGCTTGCTTTTCTGATGCCCTGCCTGACCGTTGGGGTCGAACATTGCTTAATCGCCGAGAACAGATAGGCGCAGCTGACGAAAAACGGCCTGTCAAACGATTGACTTCGTTCGACTACCTTATGGGCATTGATGATGCTTCCCGAATGGGCGGCTTTCGTTTTGCCGAAACAAAAGGTGGTGAATTTATCAATGTTGATCCGAATCTGCGAGTGCCACCATTGACGAGCGTCAGAGAATTGATACACGCTGCGCATGAAATTGAGGAGAGTGAGGAGAAGCAGCAACTTCCGGCAAAGAAATGGCTTGTGCAACTTCTTCATCCCGGCACGTCGCTCGGAGGCGCAAGACCCAAGGCGACAGTCGTTGATGAGGATGGGAAATTAACAGTGGCGAAATTTCCTTCACGCAAGGATGATTATGATGTTGCACTTTGGGAACATTTTTGCCACGTCATGGGACGTAAAGCAGGATTGAATGTTGCGGATACAAGAATAATCAATGGTGAAAATCACCATGTACTTCTTTCAAAAAGATTCGACCGCAACGATGAAGGAAAACGGATACATTTCGCTTCAGCCCTGACATTGCTTGGCCTTGAAGACGGCGACAACGCTTCAACCGGATGCGGATATCCGGATATTGTGGATTTCATCATTCAGCATGGATGCAATGTTGAACAGAACCTTGAAGAACTCTACAGGCGTGTTGTGTTCTATATCATCGTCGGTAACTCTGATGACCATTTCCGCAACCACGGTTTTCTGCTGACGAGAAAAGGATGGAAACTGTCACCGGCCTATGACATCAATCCCACGCTACAAGACTATCAGAGTCTCTTGATAAATCGCTCGACAAACGAATCTGACTTGAATATTCTTTTGAAGGCAGCCGGAGATTACATGTTGTCAAATGACAAAGCTAACAATATAATATCAGAAGTTAAAGAGGCTATGAAGTCATGGCGGACTGAAGCCCGACGGCTCGGCATACCTCAACGCGACATCGACACGTTTGCACCTCGCATTGACAAATGGGTAATTTAAGGAACTGTTTAAAATTTATTTTATCTTGTCATTGAGAGTCTTGTCAATGTATTTAGATATGTACACTGTTTCGATTTAGCGCTTTCTGATTTTTCGTGCCGGGTGCGCATGTCGGTGATTTTTTGTAACTTTGCAGTCGGATTAAGGGGTCGTACGCTTGCATGGCCTTTATGTTTTAGCTGTTTTACTTATGATTTTAACTTGTAATTTACCTGCGAAGAGTCGCGTTGTATCTTTTGTGTGGCAACATATATTGTTGCTTGTTTCGCTTTATCTGATGACGCTTGGAGTGGCGCTGTGTATCAAGTCGGCGCTTGGCAGCAGTGTCATATCATCGCTTCCGCTGTCTTTCTCGCTTGCGGGCGCTTTAGGCAAGATGCCGGCCATGACTGTGGGTGGATATACGATAATGATGAATTTCATATTTGTATTCCTGCAGATACTCATACTGCGTAAGCAATTCAATCCCTTGCAGTTGTTTCAGCTCGTCATAGGCTTTGTGTTTGGCTGGCTAATAGATATCAATATGTTCATAACCTCGGGTTTGGCATGCGATGTGCTGTGGTCGCAGGCACTGGCTCAGTTTGCCGGCTGCACGGTGATGGCTGTAGGCATAGCCTTTGAGGTGCGTTGCGGCTCGGTGACCATGCCCGGCGAGGGTCTGCCGGTGGCACTGTGCCGTGTGACCGGTATGGCGTTCCCAAAGATGAAGATAATTGTCGACACAACGCTGGTGGCCCTTGCGCTGGGCAGCAGCTTCCTGTTCTTCGGCGAGTGGAACTGGAGTATTGTGGGACCGGGCACAATATTTGCCATGTTCTATGTGGGATATGTCATAAAGCTTTTAAATCCGCATATCGAATGGTTTGACCGCGTGCTGGCCTATACACCCGGCTTCAAGCGCTATATCGTGGGCTTGGCACGATTTATTTATGTAAGCATTGGAAAATAGTTTATATCATCTGCTTGCCTTATAAACGCATCTTTTCCAATGCTTACTTAAGAAATAGTGTGCTCAAGCTTGCACCGACACATGAAAAATAGTAATTTTGTGGTAGAAAATATTTTCTACCTTAAATTACTATCGCTATGATAAAAAAACACATGTTGGTGGCAGGAGCAGCCTTTTGGGTATTGGGCGTATGCACTGCCGGGGCCAATAATTCTGTCGAATGGCAGACTTTGGGTAATCAGGTGAATGCGGATGGGAAACCGTATTACGTGCAGCGTTTCACAGTAAAGGCCGACGAGCCCTTTGACCGTCTGGCATTCTGTATGTTCAAGCGCTCTATGGAAACTGTAAATCCTCAGGATACTCTTATAGAGATACTTCCCGGATATTTTGCGGTTGCATCGCCACGCTTTGCGTCAGTGGCTGCGGGCGATACCGTGGTGATCGATGTGATTACCAAAGGCGCAATGCGCAACATATCGTATTCGCCCGACGGATTTCATCTGGTGAAGGATGGCAAGGTGGTTAAGGTGTCGGCCAACCGCCTGCCCATCACCTCGTTTAAGCAGCAATGGGCTACTACCGACGGCCGCGACGGAATGATTTATGGTCCGGCTGCCTTTGAAATGAACGACAGCCTGCGCTCGCAGCTGCGCCCGGCACCATATATGCAGATACCTACACCCAAGAAGGTGACGCTTGCCGGCTCGCGCATGATTGCCAAACCGGTGCTGGTGACGGCCAAGGCCGATGATCCGCGCCACGATTATTACCGTGTGGACATCACGGGCGACACTGCCGTGATATATACCAACAGCACTCATCCGCAGGCTGTGAAGAACATGCTTCAGCGCAGGCTTGATGAGAGTGCCGATGCCTCGGGCCGGGTGCCCGCAGCCGTTATAGAAGACTGGGCCGACCTGCCTTACCGCGGTTTCATGTACGATGTAGCGCGAAATTTCAATGATAAGGAAAGCGTGAAGAGCGTATTGTCGCTCATGGCCCGCTACGGGCTAAATGTATTCCACTTCCACCTCGGCGACGACGAGGCATGGCGAGTGGAGATGCCCTCGCTGCCCGAACTCACACAGGTAGGTGCCCGCCGCGGTTATACCATGACCGACGATGCGCCATTCCTCAAGCAGATATACAGTGGCGACGGCGACCCCAACTCCACCGATACCCCTGCCAACGGATTCTACACCGTGGCCGATTTCATAGAAATACTGCAATATGCCGACAGCCTGGGCATAACGGTGATTCCCGAGTTTGACACTCCCGGACACAGCCGCGCGGCCATACGCGCCATGGAACACCGATACCGCACCACCGGCGATGCCTCGCTGCGCCTGATACACGACGGCGATACATCAAAGTATTCGTCGGCTCAGGCTTATCACGACAACACCCTCAATCCGGCACTCGAAGGCCCTTACAAGTTCTGGGGTATAGTGATGGACGACGTTATAAAGATGTACGAGCAGGCCGGACTCGAAAAGCCTGTTATACACATCGGCGGCGATGAAGTGCCCGCACATGTGTGGGACGGCAGCGATGTGGCCGTCAAGTTCATGAAAGAAAAAGGTATGACACACCAGCGCGACCTGCACGCTTACTTTGTAGAGCGCGTGGCACGCCTGGCCGCCGACCGTGGCCTCAAGATTGCCGGTTGGCAGGAAATAGCCCTTGACCATTCGCCTGAGTACGACGCTGCCGTGCTGCCCGTGGTGGCTGCCGTAAACTCATGGACCAATGCCGGCTCCAAGAGCTCGAAGATGGCCGGGCTGGGCTATCCCATCATACTGTCAAACGTAGACTATCTGTACTTCGACCAGACTCCCACCACCCATCCCGAAGAACCCGGACTGGTGTGGGGCGGCATTGTAGATGAATTCCGACCGCTGCATGCTACCTTGGATAATATTTTCTCAAAAGACAAGAATCTGCAGAGCCGCGTTGCCGGCGTCACAGGTACTATCTTTGCCGAGACCGTACGCTCGCACGGCATGATAGAACGCTACCTGTTGCCGCGCCTTCTCGGTCTGGCTGAACGCGGCCACAATACTTCAGCCACAATTTCAGATGAAGAATATTTCGGTGCCCTTACCGGCGAGATGGCACGTTGGGCAGCCGAGGGCCGCGAGTTCTATCTGCGTCAGCCGGGCATACGCCTTTCAAACGGCAAGATAGAGATGAACGAACCCTACGGAGCCGGCGAGATACGCTACACCCTCGACGGCTCGCAGCCCACAGCTCAGAGCACACTCTACACCGGTCCGTTCGACCCCGGCACAGCCACTCAGGTAAAAGCCCGTCTGTACTACGGCCCTGCATGGAGCGTTACTTCCATTCTTGATATAAAGTAAGCCTATAGCCGGTTTTGAAAAAATCCGCAAAGATAATACAGAGCGCCGGCCAAATACAAATATTTCAGTGCGGAAAAAGTGCGGAAAGCAAATTTCCGCACTTTTTCCGCACTTTTTGATGGGATTTTGAAATATACGGCAGTGGTGGCGCATATATCATTAATTTTTTGTACCTTTGTGCTTTATTTTTAATTGAGTATATTTCTTCTATGGAATTGTCATCGCTTACTGCCATATCGCCGGTCGATGGGCGCTACCGTTCGAAGTGTGAACGTCTTGACGAGTATTTTTCGGAATTCGGTCTTATCCGTTACCGTGTGAAAGTTGAAGTTGAATACTTTATAGCCCTTGCCGAGCTTCCTCTGCCTCAGCTTGAGGGTATAGAGCCTGCAACCCTTGAAAGCCTGCGCGATATCTATCGCAATTTCTCGCTTGAAGATGCCAAGGCTATCAAGACTATCGAGCAGACTACCAACCATGATGTGAAGGCTGTTGAATACTTCCTTAAGGAGCAGTTCGACGCCCGCGGCCTTGAAAAGTACAAGGAATTCATCCACTTTGGCCTTACCTCGCAGGATATCAACAATACCGCTGTTCCGATGAGCGTGCTCGGAGCACTTGAGGATGTGTACATGCCTGCCCTGCAGGAGCTTTGCACCAAGCTCGAAAACCTGGCCGAAGAGTGGAGCGACGTAGCCCTGCTGGCCCATACACACGGACAGCCCGCATCGCCCACACGTCTGGGCAAGGAGATTGAGGTTTACCTCTACCGTATCTCGGAGCAGTGCGACCTGCTTTCAAAGACTCCGTTCAGCGGCAAGTTTGGCGGTGCCACCGGCAATTTCAACGCTCATCATGTGGCATATCCCGATATAGACTGGGAAGAATTTGCTGCACGTTTCCTGGCTGAGAAACTCGACATAAGCCGCGAGACCTACACCACCCAGATTTCAAACTACGATAATCTGGCCGCCGTGTTTGACGCTCTGCGCCGCATCAACACCATCATCCTCGACCTCGACCGCGATATGTGGATGTATATATCCATGAACTATTTCAAGCAGCAGATCAAGGCCGGCGAGGTGGGTTCATCGGCAATGCCCCACAAGGTGAACCCCATCGACTTCGAAAATTCGGAAGGCAACCTTGGAATAGCAAACGCCGTACTGGCGCATCTGGCTATGAAGCTGCCCGTATCAAGACTTCAGCGCGACCTCACCGACTCTACCGTTCTGCGCAACGTAGGTGTGCCCTTGGCTCACACACTCATCGCCATAGCATCTACCATCAAGGGTCTTAACAAGCTGCTGCTCAACAAGGCTGCGATTGATGCCGACCTCGAAGCCAACTGGGCTGTGGTAGCTGAAGGCATTCAGACCATACTGCGCCGCGAAGGCTATCCCAAACCCTACGAAACCCTGAAGCAGCTCACCCGCACCAACGCCGCCATCACCAAGGAGAGCATCAGCGAGTTTATCGACACTCTCGAAGTCTCAGACGCCGTACGTGCCGAGCTCCACGCCCTCAGCCCCGCCACCTATACCGGTGTGTGATAAGCAGCTGTAGAAAAAACATGATGCGCCGCGGGGGTCTCAATGCCTGCGGCGCTGTCTTTTTATGTCCGGAAAAAGTGGCAAAATCTGCGGGCAAGATTTTTTTTCATAAAAGTATGGAAAAATAATTAAAGTATTTTGTAACTTTGTATTTTCAAAGTAATAGCCTGGCTCACAATGATTGTGGGTAGCGTATTTTGGAGCGGATTTCCAAGCGGAGCAAGGAGCTTGCGCCGAGAACTGTCTGATGGCAGGATGGTGATAAGGTGCATGACTCATGTAAGCTGATGATGCGCCCCCGGATACGAAAAGGTGATTATTATGTATTGAAATTCAATAATTTAGTATTCTATGAGCAAGCAATATAAACGTACCCTTATAACCACCGCGCTGCCCTACGCAAACGGCCCGGTGCACATCGGCCACCTTGCCGGTGTATATGTCCCTGCTGATATCTATGCACGCTATCTGCGTCTTAACGGCCGCGAAGTGGCCATGATAGGCGGATCAGACGAGCACGGTGTGCCCATCACCATCAAGGCCAAGAAAGAAGGCGTGACCCCGCAGGATATAGTTGATCGCTATCACAAGATAATAAAGGATTCGTTTGAAGAGCTCGGCATATCATTCGATGTGTACTCGCGCACCACATCCGACATACACAGCGCCACCGCATCAGAGTTTTTCCGTCGCCTGTACGATAACGACCGCTTTGTGGAGAAGACCTCGATGCAGCTTTACGACGAAAAGGCCGGACAATTCCTTGCCGACCGCTACGTCACCGGCGAGTGCCCCCACTGCCACGCACAGGGCGCATACGGCGACCAGTGCGAGAAGTGCGGCACCTCGCTCAACGCCACCGACCTTATCAATCCGCGCAGCGCCATAACAGGCAATGTTCCCGTGATGCGCGAGACCAAGCACTGGTATCTGCCCCTTGACCGCTGGGAGGACGACCTGCGCCAATGGATTCTCGAAGGCCACAAGGAATGGAAAACCAATGTCTATGGACAGTGCAAGTCGTGGCTCGACCTGGGCTTGCAGCCCCGTGCGGTGAGCCGCGACCTCGACTGGGGTGTGCCCGTGCCCGTTGAGGGTGCCGACGGCAAGGTGCTGTACGTGTGGTTTGACGCGCCCATCGGCTATATATCCAACACCAAGGAAATCTATCCCGAAACTTGGGAAACATGGTGGAAAGACCCCGAAACCCGCATCATCAACTTCATAGGCAAAGACAATATCGTGTTCCACTGCATAGTGTTCCCGGCCATGCTCATGGCATACGGCGACGGATACCAGCTGCCCGACAATGTGCCCGCCAATGAATTCCTCAATCTCGAGGGCGACAAGATCTCTACCTCGCGCAACTGGGCTGTGTGGCTCCACGAATACCTGCGCGACTTCCCCGGAAAGCAGGACGTGCTGCGCTACGTGCTTACCGCCAACGCCCCCGAAACCAAAGACAACGACTTCACATGGCGCGACTTCCAGACCCGCAACAACAGCGAGCTGGTGGCCATACTCGGCAACTTCGTAAACCGCGTCATAGTCCTCACCCATAAATACTTCGACGGCATAGTGCCCGCCGCCGGCGAGCTTGCCGAGGCCGACACCGCCGCATTTGCCGAAGTGAAGGCCGCAGCCGCAGCTTGCACCGAGGCTCTTGAGACATTCCACTTCCGCGAAGCCCTCAAGCAGGCTATGGAGATAGCACGCATCGGCAACCGCTACCTGCAGGAAACCGAACCCTGGAAACTTGCCAAGACCGATATGGCTCGCGTGGCCACCATACTCAACGTGGCTATGCAGATATGCGGCTCGCTGGCCGTGGCATGCGAACCCTTCATGCCCTTCATGGCCAAGCGTCTGGCCGACGATCTGCGCCTGAGCAACCTGAACTGGGGCCTCATTGGCAACGCCGATATAGTGGCCGCCGGCACCGCGATAGCTCCGGCATCGCTGCTGTTCGAGAAAATCGAAGACGACGCCATCAAGGCCCAGACCGACCGCCTCGACCGCATCAAGGAAGAGAACAAGGTGAACAGCTGGAAGCCCGCCGAGCAGCAGCCCGATGTAGACTTCGACACCTTCTGCCGCTCGGATATCCGCGTGGCCACAGTCACAGCATGTGTCAAGGTGCCCAAAGCTGACAAACTGCTTCAGTTTACCCTCGACGACGGCACCGGCGAGCCCCGTACAATAGTCAGCGGCATAGCCGCCCACTATCCCGAGCCCGAAAAGCTCGTTGGCACTCAGGTGGTGTTTATCGCCAACCTGCCGCCGCGCAAACTCCGCGGCATCACCTCGCAGGGCATGATACTCTCGGCCGAAAACAACGACGGCTCGCTTGTGCTCATGGCACCGTCGGCACCCGTGGCACCGGGCGCACAGGTCAAGTAAGCATACCCTACGGCAACCTCTCACAGGCCAATTTTTTATCATATTATACCTAACGCAATGAAACCCCGTATATTGATCATCTATACCGGCGGTACAATCGGAATGATTGAAGACCCGGACAGCAGGACTCTGAGGCCCTTCGACTTCTCTCACCTTATGGAAAATGTCCCCAAGGTGAAAATGCTTAACTATGAAATTGACAACATACAGTTTGAGCAGCCAATTGATTCGAGCGACATGAACCCGCAACTATGGGAGTTGCTCGCCCGAAGTATTGCGGATAATTATGATAAGTACGATGGGTTTGTGGTGCTTCACGGCACCGACACCATGGCCTATACCGCATCGGCGCTGTCGTTTATGCTGCAAGGGCTTACCAAGCCGGTGATCATCACCGGCTCGCAGCTGCCCATAGGCGAGGTGCGTACAGATGGTGAGGAAAACCTCATCACCGCCCTGCAGATAGCTGCAGCCAAGGCCGACGACGGGCTGCCAATGGTGCAGGAAGTCGCTATTCTCTTTGAGAACTATCTGTGGCGCGGAGTGCGCTCCACCAAGCGTTCGGCCGACCACTTCAACGCCTTCCGTTCGAGCAACTATCCCAAGTTGGCCAAGATAGGTCTGGGCATAGCCTTTGACATAGATGCACTTGACCGTCGCAAGACCAAGAAGTTCAAGTTCTATCCCGAACTTGATCCGTCGGTGATGTGTATCGACCTCTTCCCGGGTCTTACCGAGTCGACCCTGCGCCATCTGCTCAATACTCCCGGCATCAAGGGAGTGGTGCTCCGCACCTACGGCGCCGGCAACGGCCCCACTGCCAAGTGGTTTATAGATGCAATAAGCGACGCATGCCGCCGCGGGCTTATAATCGTAAATGTGACACAGTGCCTCAACGGCTCGGTAAACACCAAGCGCTATCTGGCCGGCGACCTGCTCTCGGGCACAGGCATTGTATCGGGCAACGACATTACCTTTGAGGCAGCCATCACAAAGATGATGCACCTCTTCGGCCGCAAACTTACACGCTCGGAGGTGATAAAGAAACTCGAAAAGCCGCTTGTGGGCGAAATGACCATCACGCACTCCTGAATCAAAACACAATCTGCAACATAATGACTTTCAACTCCCGACGATACATATACGGCTTGGCCGCAGCCTTTATAATGGCTGCGGCGGCAGCCGTGGCCATGCCGCCGGCTCAGCAGGCACCGCAGCGTTGGGAGCAGATTGAAAGTGTCGAGGCCGAGATGACCGATGATGTAGCCGTGACCGTGCGCGATAACACTGTTTTTGTCACCGTAGGCCGACCCACCACCGTTAAGTTATTCACAATCCTGGGTCAGCCCATATCGCAGGCCACGCTGCAGCCCGGCACATCGCGTTTCCGCGTGGGGGCGCGAGGCATATACATACTCAAAATTGGTTCAATCACACGCCGTATAACTATTTAAGTAAGGAGTTTGTTATACAAACATACCCTTCTTAAAACACACCTAAAAAATGCACAGCGTAAAAATAAAAATCATAAATGACTCAGGCTACGACCTGCCCGCCTACGAGACTCCCTCGGCAGCCGGAATGGATGTGAGAGCCGCCATCAAAGAACCCATAGTGCTTCAGTCGCTGGAGCGTGTGCTCATACCCACCGGTCTGCGTGTACAGCTGCCACAGGGCTACGAGATGCAGATACGTCCGCGCAGCGGTCTGGCCTTGCGCAACGGTATCTCGCTGGTCAATACTCCGGGCACTGTGGATGCAGACTACCGCGGCGAAATCAAGGTGATACTCATCAACCTGTCCAAAGAGCCTTTTGTAATCAATCCCGGCGAGCGTATCTGCCAGATGGTGATCACCACTTATACAAAAGTTGAATGGGAAGCAGTCACCGAAATTGACCATACAAAGCGCGGCGACGGAGCCTTCGGTCATACCGGCACAAACTAAATACGCTAAGAGTGTGTTTTGAATTTAATACACACTTTTGGAGCTTGTTCCAATAACAGACTCTTATTGTGCCCGTAATACGAAGCTATTTATAATGAGAAATTTTACATTCAGATATCTGCCGGTTTTAGTCCTGATAGCCATAGGCATATTCGGGGCCAATATCGGTGCGCGCACTCCACGCAAGACTATACCCGACAGCGACCGGCTAAAGGCTGAGTACCTGTTTATGGAGGCCAACTCACGACTGCAGAACAATGAATTGGGTACGGCATACTACATGATGCGCCGTGCCGCCGAACTCGATTCCACCGACCCTGAGATAGCCGGAGCGCTGGCCGAAATCACCATATTTGCCGGGCTGTCAGACTCAGCAGGCTTCGAAAAGGCCTACAATGACCTGCGACGCCGTTTTCTGGCCAATCCAAAGGATTTTCAGAACGGATTGCGCTTTGTGAGCGTGGCCACGCAGTTGCGCCGCGAGACAGATATACGCGACACATACAAAATGCTATCTGAGGCATATCCCAACCGCTCGGAGTATGCCGTGCAGTATGCCGTGGCACGTGCGTTTGACTACAACCGCGGCGATACGGCAGCCGCTGCCGAGGCCATCTCTATCCTCGACAAACTCGAATCGGCCATAGGACTCGAACCGAATATAATTCTCAACAAGCTGCAGGTATACATGATCACGGGCGATACAGCCGCAATGGTTAATGAGGTACAGCGGTTTGCAGCCACAGCTCCCGACGATGCAGAAATAAACTACTTCACCGGTCAGCTTTTCAATACCATCTCAATGCCCGATTCGGCCATCTGCTACTACAATCGTTCGTGTGAGCTCGACTCTACCCTTGGTGCGTCGTATCTTGCCCGAGCCGAGTATTATCTGGCCAAGGGCGACTCGGTGCGCTATGGCAACGAGGTGGTGAAGGTACTCGAAAGCTCTTCGATTGATTTCCAGCCCAAGCTCGACATCCTCACCAACTACACGCGCAACATGTATCAGAATCCCGAGAGCCGCGAACGTGTGAACAGCGTGTTTGAGCGCATGGTCGACATACATTCATCAGAGCCGCAGCTGCGATATCTCTATGCCGCATATCTGGCAGCAATCGACTCTACGGCACGTGCGGCCGAGCAATTTGGCTATGCCATGGACCTCGACCCCAACGATTCAGACTATCCCCGCTTCCGCATACAGACATCCATGCAGGCCGGCGATACGCTGCAGGCCGTAAGTACAGCCGCCGAGGCCGCCCGCCGCTTCCATGATGTGTCGTTCTCAATCACAGGCTCATCGCTGCTGATGCTCCAGGACCGCTCGGAAGAGGCCCTGGCCATGCTCGACTCCTTTAAGATAAACGGCGACGAACCGTCGGCTGCCATGTCGGTATATTATCAGCAGCGCGGCGACATACTTTACAGGCTCGAGCAGGTAGACAGCGCACTTGCATGCTACGAATATTCGCTTAAATTCGACCCCGAAAACGTAGGTTCGCTCAACAATCTGGCCTACTTCCTGTCGGTTGACGGCCGCGAACTCGACAAGGCCGAGGCTTATGTGAAGAAGGCCATTGAGAAAGAACCCCTAAATCCCACATATCTCGATACATACGCGTGGGTGTTATACAAGAAAAAAGATTATGGCAGCGCACGCCAGCAGATAGACGAGGTGCTGAGACTTTATTCAACGCCCGATACACTCGATACATCGGCTCCGGAGCAAACCGAAGCAGCCGATACAACCGGGGTGGGGGCGGAGCATGCCGAGCAGGTGATTGAGAAAGTCGAGGAAATGCTTGATATTGAAACTCCTTCGGCTGAAGTCTACGACCACGCCGGCGATATATATTTCATGTGCGGCGAGCCTGCAGAAGCCATTAAATTCTGGAAAGAGGCTCTTAAGCTCGAACCCGACAACAAGAAAATCAAACAGAAAATCAAAAACAGAAAAATCGAATGAAACGTAAACCGATAAATTTCCTCTATTTATTCATCGCATTGGTACTGTGCGGCACGGCAGTGTCATGTTCGACACAGCGCACCGCCGGTACTGCACAGACAACACCGTCAACCGAAACCCGCGCTCCTCAGATAAGCGAGCTGGCAGGATCGTGCAATGAATGGACCTCATTTTACGCTCCCTTCTCGTTCCGTCTTTCAAAGCCGGCCAATTTCAGCTTCTCGGGTCGTGCCACCATGGTTTACGGTGAGGCAATCAACCTGTCGATGCGTATTCTGGGAATGGAAGTAGGAGTGGTTTACATTGACAATGACTCGGCCATCGTGCTTGACAAGTATCATAAATACTACCTGTCGCTGCCGCTGTCGTCGGTTACCGCCCGTACCTCAATCACTCTCAGCGACATACAGAGCATAATGCTCGGCCAACCCGTATATCCGGGCAAAGGACCGCTGAGCCGTATCAAGAAGCCCGAGGAACTGTTCTCGCAGTCGCAGAGCGGCAATCGCCTTATCCTCACTCCGCGCAAGAGTCCCAAGGGTGCCACATGGTATCTTACACTCACTCCCGGCCCTCAACTTAGCAGCATCACCGTTGAGCCTTCAGGGCTTGCACCCTTCATAGCCACATTTTCCGACATTGTAAGCTCGGTGGCCGGCTCGGTGGCTTCTGACATCAACGTCACCGGCTCGGTGGGCAAGAAGGAACTCGATGCCGAAATAGAATGGAACATGAACCGTGCCGAGTGGAACGGCCCGCGCACCATAGGCAAGCCTTCATACAAGGGCTATAAGAAGCTTGATATCAACGAAATGCTTAAGGCACTTAAGAATAAATAATGTTCTTTAACCGTCGAAATCATATTGCTGTCATTATCACTGTAGCTGTCGCTCTGCTTATTGCGCCGGCTATAGACGGGCGTCGCCGTACCTCAAAGGAAGTGCGTCGCGACCGCCAAAAGACCGAGCAGCAGATTTCCAGTACCAAGAATAAGATTTCGGCCAACGACAAGGAGACATCCCGACAGCTCAATCGCCTTAATCTACTGAATGCCAATATAGAATTGCGCGCCGACACCATACGCGCCATTCAGCAGCGCATCGACTCGGTTAACGTAAGCATCAATCGCCTGAACGACTCTATTGCTGTGCTGACCGAGCGTTCGCAAAAGCTGAAGGATACATACGCGCATACCTTGCGCACCGTGCGCGCCCGCAGGCAGAGCATGAACGATATATCATTTATCTTTTCGTCAAAGTCGTTCAGCCAGGCATGGCGGCGCATGCGCTATCTTGGCGAAATTGCCAAAACCTCAACCCGCCAGGCCCGTCAGGTAAAGATTGCCACCGACAATCTTGCCCTTGCACGCAACAGCCTCGATTCGCTTAAGGCTGCTCACACACAATCGCTGACCGCGTTGAATACCGCACAGACTTCCATGCAGAAGGAGCGAGCCAAGGCCGATGTACTTGTGGCCGATCTGCGCAAGGAAAGCAAAAGCCTGCAACGCGAACTGCGCCGCCGCCGCGATCAGGCCGCCGCTCTCGACCGGGAACTCAACCGTGTGATAGATCAGGAGATACGCGAAGCCGAGGCCCGTCGTATTGCCGAGGAAAAAGCCCGACGCGAGGCTGAGGAAAAGCGCCGTGCCGAGGAAAAACGTCTTGCCGAAGAAAAAGCACGCAAGGACGCCGAGGCCAAGGCTCAGGCAGCTGCTGCAAAGAAAGATACAAAGAAAAAGCCTGCCGAAAAACCGGTCAAGCCCACCAAACCCGAGCCTGCCAAGCCGGCTCAGGCACAAGAGACTACGCCCAAGAAGCAAGCACCCAAGGCCACTAATGAATTTGCGGCACGCGCCGCGGCCGACCGCAAGCTCTCCGGCTCATTCGCTGCCAACAAGGGCAAGCTGCTCTTCCCGGTAGCCGGCCGCTATACCATCACCTCCAACTTCGGCACGTATGACCACCCTGACTTCGCCAAGGTGAAGATGAATAATCTGGGCATAGATATCGAAGTGCCGCGCGGCACCTCCACCCGTGCGGTGTTTGACGGCGTGGTGTCGTCCATTTTCCGTCTCGACGGTTATCACAGCGTTGTAATATTGCGCCACGGCGAATACCTCACGGTGTATGCAGGCATTGATGCGCTGGCTGTGAAAAAGGGTCAGAGCGTGAAGGCCGGGCAGACATTGGGTTCATTGTACAGCGATCCCGACGACGGAGGGCGTACGTCGCTGCATTTTGAAATACGTCACGAGAAACAAAAACTCAATCCCGTGGAATGGGTAAAATAGCGCAGAAATCCCGTCTGTCGGCCCGCGTGGTCAAGGCGCTTGGCATATTTGGCAGCATCCAGCTCATCACCATGATATGCTCGGTAGTGCGTACCAAGCTTGTGGCCGTATGGATAGGAACTGCCGGTGTAGGCATAATCTCGCTGTACAACGCCACTCTCGACCTTATCAAATTCCTTGCTTCGCTCGACATAAACCAATGTGCCGTGCCCGAGATTGCCAAAGCCTCTGCGGCAGAGAAGCCTGCTGCAACGTATCTGGTCAAGCGAGTATCGTTTGTATTTGGCACCGTGGGGTCTGTAGCCACGTTGATAGCATCGCCTTTTCTGAGCAAACTCACATTTGGCAGCTATGATTATACGTGGGGATTCGCGCTGCTGTCGCCCACGGTGTTCTGTGCCGTGCTGTCAAACTCGCTCACAGCCATATTGCAGGGGCTCGACCGGTTGAAAGAACTTGCCAAGGCCGGGTTGTATGGCTCACTATGCGCCACTGTGGCTGCCATACCCATGTTCTATTTCATGCGCTGTGCTGCTATTGTGCCGGTGCTGATAGCCTACCAGTTGGCTGCCATGATTTTCCTGCTCGTTCCGCATCTCGAAAAATCGGCAGTAGTGCCCGGTCGTGCAGAGCTGCGACGTGCTCTCGGTTCATATCTAAGGTTGGGAGCGGGGCTTACCTTGGGTGTGGCAACCGGTATGGCTGCCGACTATCTGCTCAGGGTTTATATCAACTCGTGCGCGTCAATCGAGACCGTTGGTATATTTCAGGCCGGTGCTACCATTATAAAGAGTTACGTGGGCATACTGTTCACTGCGATATGTATGGAATACTTTCCGCGGCTTTCGGCCACCATACGCCGCCGACGCATCACCTCGGTGGTGGTGAGCCATGAGATAGCCATGTCGCTGTGGATTCTGATGCCGGTGGTGGTGATATTCATCGCGGCTGACAGGCTGATTGTAAACCTGTTGTATTCACAATCGTTCATGCCCGTTATTCCGCTGATAGGCATAGCAATTGCATCGACATTTTTCCGCGCGGTGTCGTGGTGTCTGTCGCTGGTCATTGTGGCCCGCGGCGACTCAGTGCGCTATATACTCACCGAAGCCGTGTCGGGTGCGAGTCTGCTCGTGCTGGGCATAGCCGGATGGCACTTCGGCGGTATGGCCGGCATTGGTGCGGCAATCGTTGGCCAGTTTGTGGTGCATGCCTTGGTAACATTTTTGGTATGCCGTCGGTGTTATAGCCTTGAATTGTCCAAGTCTCTGCCTGCACTCCTGCTCATGGCTCTGGCTGTATGGGGCGCCGCAGTAGGGCTGAAGCTGTGGTTGGGATGGTGGGCACCCCTCGTGGCTCTGTTGCCATGGCTCATTCCCATCACGGTAAAACGTCTTAAAATCCGGTGAGGATTACGTAATTTTTAAACGTCTGCCCGCGCAGGGGCATATCTTTGCAGTGTTTATTTATAACACTGACTATGAAACAAGATTATGAAATTCTGCGCGAGGCATACAGCGCATGGCAGGCGGCCGAGAGCCTGAGGGCTCGTCGCAACCGCCAGGTAAGATACACCTTCGGCGACCAATGGATAGATGCAATGCCCGATGAGAATGGCCGCTCGGTGCCCGAACGCGAGATAATAATGCGCACGGGCCGCCGTCCGCTCACCAACAACCTGCTGCGACGAATGGTGAAGACCATAGTGGGAATATATCGTAACCGTGCGTCTGAAAATCAGCTGTACGACAGCACTCCCGGCTCGCTCGATGCCCGCAATTGCCTTGCCGAACTCGATGCGCGACTGCTCGAAGAATATGTGATATCGGGTTGCGCCATACAGCGTGTGGCCGACGAGAACCGTGGCGGGGCCAATGCCGTGTGGGTCGACAATGTTAATCCGTCGCGCTTTTTCTGCAATACATTCTCAGACCCGCGTGCCCTCGACATAGAGCTGGTGGGAATGTCGCACGACATGAGCTGGCCGCAGCTTGTCAACCGCTTTGCCCGCGGCTCGCGCTCCAAGGCAATGGCGCTGAAGAAGATGGTTGACGATGCCGCCGGTGCAGGCTTCTTTACCGACGAGATTCTCGGGTTCAGCAACGAGAGCACTTGCGATTTCTTCGGTCCTGCAGCACCGGGTCGACTGAGGGTTTTTGAAATATGGCGTCTGAAAGAAAACCCGGTGACTGTGCGCAACCGGCTGCGCATGGACATGAAGTGGCATTGCTGCTGGATTACCGCCGACGGCACTGTGCTCGACGAGTATAATTCAGACTTCCGCCACGGCTCGCACCCCTTTGTGGTGAAGTTTTATCCCCTTGTCGACGGTGAGGTACATTCGTTTGTGGAGGATGCCATAGACCAGCAACGCAATGTCAACCGCCTGCTCGTGCTCACCGATACTATCCTTGCCCATTCGGCCAAGGGCGGACTGATATATCCGCTAAATCAGCTTCCGCGCGGCATGAACCTCTCGGCAGTGGAATCGTCGTGGGCGTTGCCCGGTGCCGTGATACCCGTGACGGGCAACGGCACACAGCTGCCGCAACAGGTAGACAGCGGAAAATCGGGCGCACCGGCCTACGAGATGCTCAACCTGCACATGCAGCTGTTTGACAAGACCTCGGGAATCAACGACGCACTGCTCGGCCAGGACATATCGGCCTCGACCGGGGCTGCACTATACGAAGCACGGGTGCGCAACTCAACCACCATACTCACCGACCTGCTCGACAGCTTCAGCAGCTTTACCGAGGCCCGCAACCAAAAAGCCCGCAGCACCGTGTGAGTAAGTGGAGAGTGGAGAGAGGAGAGAGTGGAGGAGGTGGTGTTGTTTTTTCTTAATTTTATTTAATCAAACTGACAAAACAGGGGGCTGTGGTGTTTTTTTTGTAACTTTGTAGTGTATGCGGCTGTCGGATTTACCGGCAGTTGCATATCAAAACGTTTCAAATATGGAAAATTTCACTTACATATTGCCGGTGGTGATTGTATTGTCGGCCATGGTGCTGGCGTTCATCAACAGGCTCCCGTCATCGGCCGTAGCCTTCGTGGGGATGATTCTTTCGTGGGCCTTTGGGTGGGGATTGTTCACCTCGGGCACACTGTGGTTCTGGGGCGTGGCCATGCTGATAGCCACGGGTATCAACTATTTGGCATATCTGCCGCCACTGCCTTCGTTGCGCCGTTACATCGTGGGAGGTACCCTTACAGGCAGTGTGCTCGGTGTGCTTGCAGGCTCCATGGCGTCGCTTATCATAGGCGCGGCTATAGGTGCCGTTCTCGGTTTCATAGCCTTCCGCCGCACTCCTACAGGGCGCATAAATGCACCCGCGTCGGTGACACTTTCCATTTTTGCCGACATCGCTCTGCCGGCTGCCGTTACGTTCTGTATCTCCATAATCACATTAGCTCAATTACCTCTCTTCAATAGCTTATGAAAAAGATTGCACTGATTTTCACACTGATACTGATGGTATGCACGAGTGCCGCCGCACGCCGTGCCGTAAAGACAACACTCGATAAGCCCGATCTGGCTGCCATTCAGGCTGCCTCGACCGATGAGAATTCAAAGTTCTACTATCCGACTCTGCTCAAGAAGTTCATGGCCAACGATACGGTGATGAACGACGAGGATTTCCAGTATTTCTATTACGGAACACTTTTTCAGGAAGACTACGACCCGTATCGTCAGCAGGGCAATCCCGAAACCATGGCCACTCTGGCACCTCTGTTCAACAAGAAGCAGTGGTCGAGGGCCGAGCGCAAGCAGATTCTCGACTTTGCCATGGAGACCCTTGCCGATAATCCCGTGAATCTGCGTCAGCTCACAAACCGCATATTCGTGTACGAGCAAAACGGCAAGTATGATCTTGCCAAGATATGGCAGAACAAGCTCAATCATCTGCTGCTGGTAATAGCATCGTCGGGCACAGGCGCCGACCCCGAGAATGCCTGGATAGTGGTGTATCCGCAGGATGAGTACGATTTTCTCAACCTCTCGGGTATCACCGTAAAGGAAGCCAAGTTTCAGGAGCCGTATTATGATTACATACTTGTGAACCCCAAGACGGCAAACTCGCCCACCGGATATTACTTCAATATCCGTGAGATTCTGAATCAGTACTATATCAAACATCCTTCAGAAAGATAACTGCTTATGCGCAAGATTTTCCTTGTATTGCTGCTGATAGCCGGCATATTTGCCTGCGGAGCCGCCACCTATACACCCTCAGAGGTGCCGGATGTACACCGGGCCGACCGCCGCGACTTCGTGGCCAACCCCGATGGCATACTGTCGCCGGCGGCTGTGTCGCAGCTTAACTCGGAGCTTGCGCGCATGCGCTCACAGCTCACCGTGGAGCCTATGATTGTGGCCGTGGACAATATAGACGATCCCTCAGACGCCTCGCAGTTTGCCACCGAACTGTTCACCCTGTGGGGCATGGGTAAGGACGACAAGGACAACGGTCTGCTGATACTCATTGTAAAGGATACGCGCCGCATAACCATACGCACAGGTTATGGCCTTGAAGGTGCGCTGCCCGATATAACCTGCGGGCGCATAATCCGCGAGATTATGGCTCCGGAGTTTTCTCAAGGCAACTATGATGCCGGTGTATTGGCCGCCGTATCTGCAATAGGCAGCATAATATCAGACCCCGATGTAGCGGAGGAATTCCGCTCGGGGGAGAGAGATACCGACAATGCCGCCAATGGCGAGGATGTAGATTTCTTTCCAATATATCTGTCGGTATCGGCTATAGGAAGCTTATTGATTCTTCTGGTGTTTGCCGTAAGTCTGTATGAATGTCGCAATAAGAGCGATTTCGACAAGTATCGCCGTTTTATCAACTGGAAGCCGGTGATGCTGATTCTCACATTTGCCGGTCTCGGCATACCGCTGATAGTGACTATACCTCTGCTGCTGTGCCTTAACCGATGGCGCAATCACCGGCGCAAATGCCCCAACTGCGGCACGGTGATGAATAAGGTTGACGAGGTGCACGATAATGATTACCTGACCCCGGCGCAGGATTTGGAAGAACGTATCAACTCGGTGGACTACGATGTATGGCTGTGCCCGTCGTGCGGCGAAACCGATATAATACCATACGTGGTTTCGGCGACTCCGTTTGTGGAGTGCGACAAGTGTCATGCGCGTACGGCTCGTCTGGTGCGCGACCGCATTATTACCCAGCCCATAGGAAACCGTCCGGGCAAGGGCGTAAAGGAATACGAATGTCTAAATTGCCATAACCGCCAGGGTCGTTTTTACGACATACCGGCATCATCGGCAGCCAATGCACTGGCCACAGCGGCCATCCTGGGCAGCATGGCCGGCTCGGGACGCGGAGGTTCGGGCTTTGGCGGTGGCGGATTCTCGGGAGGAGGATTCGGCGGCGGTTCTACCGGCGGCGGTGGTGCCACCGGCGGCTGGTAACAGCTGTATCAAGCCAATACAATCTGACTTGCCTCTATATCATCGCCAAGAAATAGGTTGGCAAGCGAGGCAAAACGGTCAGCGCGTTCGGTGGTTAGAAACCGTGTGGATGCGCCGCGGGTTATTTTCTTGTCCATCTCGGGATGCCTGTGCAGATAATCGGCCAGCGAATCGGCCACAATCTTGCCCTGGCTGAGCACATTGATTCCGGCCGGCACATATTTGCTGATCTTGTCGAGCAGCATGGGATAGTGTGTGCAGCCCAGTATCATGGTGTCGATGTCGGCGGACTGTGCCAGCAGTTGCTCAACATCTTTTTTTACAAAGTAGTCGGCACCGGGGCTATTGGCCTCGCGGTACTCCACCAGTGGCACCCACATGGGGCATGCGTGGGTAAAGGTCTTGAATTCGGGATACAGCTTTTCGATCTCCATGTTGTAAGATTGCGAGGCCACCGTGCCGGGTGTACCTACTATGCCTATATGGCCGCTGTGTGATACCTTGCCGAGTATTTCTACCGTGGGGCGGATAACTCCGAGTACCCTGCGGTCGGGGTCCAGGCCGGGAAGGTCGCGCTGCTGTATGGAGCGCAGGGCCTTGGCCGATGCTGTGTTGCAGGCAAGGATTACCAGATGGCATCCCTCGGCAAACAGGCGTTTTACGGCCTGTAAAGTGAATTGATACACGAGGTCGAAAGAACGTGTGCCGTATGGCGCACGGGCGTTGTCGCCCAGATATATGAAGTCGGCATCGGGCAGAGCATGCCTTATCTCGCGGAGAACTGTTAGCCCTCCGTAGCCCGAATCAAATACTCCTATAGGCCCCGGAGATGTGGGCAGAGTGGTGATTGAACTCATTACCTAAATCAGTGAAATACAATCAGATAAAAAGCGCGGTGAAGAGCGTATGGTACATCTCTATCACCGCGCCTATAGTGTCAGAGTTGAGAAACTGTTTAAATTATTTGTCGCAGGATTTGAGAAGACTCTCAAACACAAGATAAAATAAATTTAAAACAGTTTCTAAAAATCAGAGACGATTCTTTATAGCGGCAGTTTCGGTTTCGTAGCCGGGCTTTTCGAGCAGAGCAAACATATTGCGCTTGTAGTCTTCAACGCCGGGCTGGTTGAAGGGATTCACACCGAGGATGTAGCCGCTGATGCCGCATGCTGCTTCAAAGAAGTAGATGAGCTGGCCCAGGTACTGTTCTTCGAGAGCGGGCAGGGTGATGTGCAGGTTGGGAACTCCGCCGTCTACGTGAGCCAGACGGGTTCCGAGTTCGGCCATCTTGTTCACTTCATCCACGCGCTTGCCTGCGAGGTAGTTAAGGCCGTCGAGGTTTGCATCATCCTTGGGGATGAGAACCTGATGCTGCTGACGGGCAACGGAAATTACGGTTTCGAAGATGGTGCGTTCGCCGTCCTGAATCCACTGACCCATTGAGTGGAGGTCGGTTGAATTGTCAACGGCAGCGGGGAAGATACCCTTGTGGTCCTTGCCTTCGCTCTCGCCGTAGAGCTGTTTCCACCATTCGCCAAAGAAGTGGAGTTTGGGGTTGTAGTTAACGAGAATTTCGATTTTCTTGCCGCTGCGGTAGAGGGCATTGCGGGTCATGGCGTAGAGCAGGGCCGAATTGTCCTTGCCCGAGAGAGTGTCGTCTTCCATAGCGCAGGCACCCTTGATGAGAGCCTTGATGTCGTAGCCGGCTACGGCGATGGGCAGCAGGCCTACGGGAGTAAGTACCGAGAAGCGTCCGCCCACGTTGTCTTCGATAACGTAGGTCTTGTAGCCTTCGGTGGTTGAGAGTGTGCGCAGAGCGCCCTTGCGAGCGTCGGTGATGGCAACGATGAGCTTGCCGGCTTCGTCGCGTCCTACCTGCTTTTCGAGCTGTTCTTTGAGCAGACGGAAGGCGATGGCGGGCTCGGTGGTGGTACCGCTCTTTGAAATCACGATGATACCGAAGCGCTTGCCTTTGAGGTATTCCTGAAGTTCATAGAGATAGTCTTCGCCGATGTTCTGACCGGCAAAGAGGATGCGGGGACCCTTGGTCTCGCCCATTGCGTTGCCCAGAGCTTCAACCACAGCCTTGGCGCCGAGGTAGCTGCCGCCGATGCCTATGCACACCACTGCGTCGCAGTTGTCGCGCAGATGCTTGGCTGTGTTGTTGATGTCGTCGAGCAGAATTTCGGGAGTTGAAGTGGGAAGTTTTACCCATCCGAGGAAATCTGAACCAAGGCCTGTGCCGTCAACCAGTTTGGCGAGACCGTTATCGGCTTCGCTCTTGAGCGCCTCTATATCAGTCATGCTTACTGTGTTGAGGACGTCTTTGATATTAATCTGAATTTTGTCCATTATGAATTATGTTAATATGTTGTTGCAAAGATAATAAAATTATTCAATTTTTCACAGCTTTATAGCCGAGGTCGGTAAGGGCCTTAAGAACATCGTCTACACGGTCGCCCTGAATGAGTATCTCGCCGCCGCGTGCCGAGCCGCCGGTGCCGAGCCGCCGCTTGAGCTTGGCGGCCAGTTGCTCCACCTCCTCGTCGGCTATGGTGAAACCGCTGATTATGGTAGCAGTTTTGCCCTTGCGGCCCTTGCGGTCGAGGATCACGTGCAGGCGGTCGTTGCAGGGCTTTGCAGCAGTTTCATCAGTCGGGGTGCTTTCATCAGCGGGGGTGTAGTCGTCGGGCAGCAGACCTGCCAATGCGTCTTTCCAGTCCATATTCATTGAATTGTGTCGCTTTCCACTACCAGTGAGTCGCGGGGTATTGAAAGATATGTAGATACGCTGTTGATCACGTCAAGGCGCGAGGCCTGTTCGCGAGGCAGCGAGCGTATGAAGCGGTCAACCGAGTCGGCGTCGATTTCCTGGGCACGTGTAAGGCATCGTGCAGCCAGGGCATCGCCTATGTAGGCTACGTGTTCTTTACTGCTGCCGTCAACCGAGTCGAGCCGCAAGCACAGAAGAGCCAGACGGCACAGCGAACCCACGCTCAGCTCGTTGAACTGCGCAGAGTCGTTCATCAGGCTGTCGACCGAGGTGCGGGCGCGGTTGTAGCGTCCTTCGTCGAAGTAGGTGCAAGCCTTGTCGATGGTCTCGCCCGACGAACCCGATGATGTGCAGCCGTATGCGGCCACTGCCATCAATGCTATGAAAATTAAAATCTTGTGCATTATTTATTAAATATCATTGATCAAGCTTTTGAACTGATGCATCTTCAGGGCGGCCTCGGCGGCTTCTTCGCCTTTGTGGCCGTGGATTCCACCGATGCGGTCAATTGCCTGTTGTTCGTTGTCGACTGTGAGGACTCCGAATATCACGGGGATGTCGCACTCGGCGTTAAGATGTGTGATACCTTGGGTTACCGATTGGCATACGTAGTCGAAGTGGGGAGTGCCGCCGCGTATGACGCAGCCGAATACTATCACCACATCGAAAGCATCGGTCTCTATGGCAGCCGAAGCACCGTAGGTAAGCTCAACGGCTCCGGGTACACGGAATATATCTATCATATCGCCGCTTACGCCGTGTTTTTCCAGGGTTCTTACACAGCCCTCGGTGAGAGCGTCGGTTATATGGCTGTTCCATTCCGCCGAAATTATAGCCACGCGGATATCGCCGTCGATATCGGCGTTGAACGGGTTTGGCAGATTATGAATGTTTGATGACATAGCAATTATTTTTATACATTTAACGTTTCAGTAGGGTCTCAAGTTTTGCGTATGCGGCTGAAATTGACCGTCCTCGCCACAGCTGTCGGCCGGTGGAGTCGGCCACTATGAAGTATGGCAGTTCGGGCAACCCCAGACGGTCAACACCGCGGGCCGATATGGAGCCGGCCACCCAGCCGCGGGTCCACCGGGCTGAGTCGCCGCGCAGGGTGCGCGCCCATACCACGGTGTCCATGTCGAGGCTCAGCTCTATCACGCCTAATTTTGCGGCGGGCTGGCGGGCCACGAGTTTGCTGATATGCGGGCTTATGGTATCGCGCGAGGAGCGTTCGTCGGTGAAGGCTATCAGGTTATAGGGCTTGTCGGAGGGCTTGAAAATGGCGGTGATGTTGCCCGATTTGCGGTAGGGTATGGGCATTACTGTTTCTTGCGCCGCCTTTTCACCAACACGTTCCACAATCTGGGCAAAGCCGGTCGAGAAGCCTTTTTCGCGCACTTCCTCGCTGATGAGATTTATGAGCGAGTCGGCCCTGAGGGCACCGCCGGGTACAGCGGCGTTGAATTCGGTCATCATCAGCAGCTCCGACACGCTGTTGTCTGGATTCTTTTTTACAAAATCAGCCACGAGGTCGTTTTTCACTTCGGATTTGCCGGTGCGGAGCAGTTCGGCGTTGGTGCTCAGGAATTTGCTCCACTGCTGCGAAGTCTCGTTGCCCTCGGCTTCGATCAGATAGGGATTTGACGGATCGAGTTTCACCTTTATGTCGTCGCCGGGCGATGCCACCACACGCCCCAGCAGGCGGTAGTCGTTGTCGTAGAACTCAATGAGCGAGCGGTTTGACACGTTGCTCTCATAATGGAACTTGCCGTCTTTTGAAGCTGTGATACCAGATACCACCGCGCCGTCAGAATAGTAGAGTATGCGCAGGTTGATGGTAGCGCCGTCGGTGAGCTCACCTTCGATGCGGAAAGATTCGCTGTGGCCGCAAGATGTGGCTGTCAGCGCCAGAATGCTGAGTATATATATGATAAAGTTTTTCATTCAATGGATTTGTGAGAGTATGCGCCATTGGGCGGGGTAGAGGTTATTGGCGCGGTTACCCAGATTTTTCACGAAGCCCAGAGGCCGGTTGCGGTAGGTGAGCAGTACTATTCCGCGCGGTGCCGGGCTGTCAAGGCATATAGCCTCGCGGCGCAGATATTGCAGGGCTGTGTCGCGGTCTACCTCGACTTCGGCATATACGTCCCTGCGCAGGTCGGTGGCCATGGCGAGCGGTTGGGCGGGTATGAAGTCGCGTCCTTTTATTTCGCCAAGCTCAATGCCCGATGCCACTGTATGCATGGCTGCGGCAACAGCTGCGGTGAGGTCGGCGTGGGCTGTGGGGATGGCTCTGACGGCATTGCCCTCGGCCACGCATACCCAGTCTCCGGTAAGCGGAGCTTCTATGCCCTTGGCAGGCTTGAGTTTGGCGGCCTTGGGTTTGGCAGGGTCGCTGTCGCCGGGTTTTCTGAGCATGGCAATGAAAAGACCTTCGCCGCGTATTACTCCCGGCAGGAAGTGATAGGCCGGGAAGTTGCAGCCGGGGTCGGCCTTGGTTATGGCGCAGCGTTCGAGCTCTGGAATTTCAAGCGCACTGGCATCGTGGTCAGCTATCAGATGTGCCACTATGTCTTCATTCTCGGCGAGATTGAATGTGCAGGTGCTGTAGATCATGATGCCGCCCGGACGCAGAGCGCGCCACAACGATTCTACAATTGCCAGCTGGCGGGCGGCACACGATTCAATCAGACCCTCAGACCATTGAGCCACGGCCTTGGGATCTTTGCGCATCATGCCCTCGCCCGAGCAGGGAACATCAGCGGCCACTATGTCGAAAAAGTTGTCAAGACCTTTGACAGCCGAGGCATCGCCGCGTGTGACCACAGCGGGGCGCCCCCACTTGGCCAGGTTCTCTATGAGTATGGATGTTCTTTTGGGGTCGAATTCGTTAGCTACCACAAAAGCGTCAGCCGGCAGGGCCGACATGGCAGCAGTGGTCTTTCCGCCCGGAGCCGCACAGGCATCAAGGTAGCGCAACGAGCGCTCGGAAATGTCCATAAGGCTGCAAGCCAGGGCCACGGCGGACTTTTGTGCCATAGATGAGGCATCCTGCACGTAGTAAAGACCCTGGTGCAGTGCGGGGTCGAGAGTAAATTGCGGACGAGTGGCCAGATACAGCCCGTCGTCGCACCAATTTACACGCTCAGCACCGTCAAACAGGCTCTCGTCAGCACCCTTGGCGCGGTTAAGGCGTACCGATACGGGGCTTTCGCTTGAAGCGAGAGCATCTATAAGGCGCAAGTAGTCCTCGCGGGGTTCCCGCGAAGCCATGCTGTCGACAAATCCTTGGGGTAGCTGTATCATACGCCTATGCTGATTTTCTGAATCCTGTATTCAATAAGTCTGTCCACTTCGTCGCTCAGATAGGGCAGATCCACCACATGATACCTGTCGTAACCGGGATGAAATACCCCGAGGTGGCATGAGTGGATGTTAAGGCCGTACTTTTCTTCGAGTATACGGCGGTATATGCTCACCTGCAACGCATAGTGGTGGTAGGTTGTGTCGGGCAGATGGCTCACGGGGTCGAAGCCTGTGCGCCCGAACGAATTATAATTGATGGCTCGGCCAAGGCGGTCAACCACTTTGGTGGAGCGTTTCCAGTCCCAGATGTCAAAAGTGCCGTCGGCGCGACGGGCCAGAAAGTCGAGTGTGCCGGCAAGGCGGCTCTCCTCGTGATATATGCGCCACTCTGAACGGTGTGGACACAGACGCACGTCCCAGGCAAAGCCGCAGAACACCCTGAACGAGCTGTCCTGCATCCATTCCTCCGTAACGGTCTCGCCGAGATAGTATCGCTCTATGCGGTCGTGAAGCTCGGTGCCGAGATTGCGGGCACGTTCGGCATTGGCAGCCCATTCGGCTAAAATCATCTCTTTGGTATGGCCGGGAGTGGCCTTTACCGATGCCCAGTATTCTGCATCAAACTGCTCGAAACAACTCTCGACCACCGTGGTAACGGAATCGTAGATACGACCATCCACGCGGTAAGTATGAGATTCGGGTTCGAAACTCAAAGCGTCATCGCGTTCATGCCTGTTTCGTTCATTATAATTCATACTACAAATTTACAACATTTTCCCCGAAAAAGCCGCCTGATAATCCATTTTTTTAAAGAAAGACGGTTGTGAGGTATAATAATATGGCATAAAAAAGAGACTGCAATTCAAATGAGTTTGCAGTCTCTTTTCGGATGGTTTATTTACGTGGTGCTTTAGAAGCTGTAGGTGAGGCCTATCGAGGGGATGAAGGCATGTACGCGGTAGTCGGCTGTGAAGGTGCCCTCGGGTGTGATACCGATTTTGTCGGCGATTGCGGGCCAAGCGTCCTTGAACTGGGTGGCGCCAATCTTGTAAACGAGGTCTTCGTAGCTTCCGGTGGCGTTGTCCATGCCGGTGCCCTGCAGGTATGTGAATGCAAAGTCGATGGCCAAATTCTTTATGGGGCTGAACGAGAATCCCACAGAGGGAGCTATACGTGTCTGTCCCGGAGTTTCGGGGTTGTAATAGTCGGAGTTGCAGGGGTTTGTGTCAATCATAAGACCGGCACGCAGGTCGAGTCGCTTGGTTACGTTCCATTCTGCACCAAGGTGATATGTGAAGGCGTTCTTGTAGTCCTTCTTCAGGTTCTGATTGTATTCGCTGAGGTTGTCAAACTCGATGTTGAGGTATTTATATGTGCCCCAGCCGTTGAGCTGCAGGTCGGCTGCAAGTGTAAGGTTTTCGATGGGTTTATATGCCACGCCGAATGTGAATACGTAGGGGCAGGGCAGCGATGCGCTGAAATTGGTGGCGTTGAGATTGTCGAGGGCGGGGCTGAGCAGGCTTTCGGCCACTCCGGTGTACGAAACCTTCGCATCGCCCTTGTCAACGGTCATGGTCATCTTTGAGCGGTAAGATGCGCCCACGCTCCACTGCTTGTTGATATCCCATATTGCACCCACGTTGAAACCGACGGCTATTTTTGAGTTGCCCTGCAGGTTGACCGATGCCGGTGTAACGTTGGGTTTGTACATGGCTTCTTCGGGCATGCCCATGGCACCCATGAATTTGTTTAACGAAGAGCCCATGAGCAGACCTTTATCGAGGTTTACATTGCCCCATGTCACCATAGCCCCGGCACCTATAGACAGGTTTGGAAGCACGCGCCACGACAGGGTGGGTTGCAGGGTGAAGCATTTGATGTCAACCTTCTGGTTGAGAACAGCTCCGGGCCAGTGTGTGCCCCAGTTGATGCCTGAGCCGAAGGGGGTGTAGAATGTGATACCGCCGTAGAAATTATCGTAGATCTTGAATGAAGCCGATACGTTCATGGGAGTGGAGAGGTCGTTGTCGGTCTTGTATTCGCTGCCGTTATGGGTGGCGGTGGCGTGAGCCGAGATAGCGGTGAAAGAGCCTGAGACTTCAAAAGTTTTGTCGGACATGGCCACGGCGCCGGGGTTGAAGATCTGGCTTTCGGCGCCCAGGTGCAAAGCCACACCGGTAGAGCCCATACCCTGCTGCTTGGTGCTGAGGGTGTTCACCTGATAGCCTTCGGCCATTGCCGAAGCAGAGGCGCAGAGCAGCATCAGGGTGCTTAATGTTAGATTTTTCATACAAATAAAATTATGAAGACAAGGAGCTGAAGGGTCGCGAAACCACGCGGCTTGGCGTGCCAAAACACTCGCTTGTGGAATTTTCTTCTAAGAATGCGACAAAATTACAAACATTTTTTGAATTACACACCATCTTTAACGAGAAAAAGATGGAAATTTTTGAAAGAGTAATTCATTAGCCTAAATATTAATATGAGCAAACAACGTGGCATGTTGTTTGTTTCTTATGGGTGGAGTACCGTATGGTGTTCCGCTCAATTTTTTGGCTGTACTTTGTATTGTCAAAGTTTTTATTTACCTTTGTACTTAAACTTTAAGAGTGTGTTTACTTTTAACTCGCGTTAAGGCTGAGAGAATTTTTTGAATGATTTTCGCAAGTTGAAGATGGAGCATAGCGAGCTATGCGACTGATGAAACTTGGCGGAAAGCATCAAAAAAGGCCTCAGGATTAATGCGAAACCCTTGAAATAAATACATTCTTTATTTAAACTTAAATCGTGTGTTAAAAGTAAACACACTCTAAGCTGTTTTAACTATGTCTTTACTGAAAGAATTCAAGGAATTTGCCATGCGTGGCAATGTTATCGACATGGCTGTCGGTGTAATCGTAGGCGGTGCATTCGGAAAAATCGTTACCTCGCTTGTCAACGACATCATCATGCCCGGAGTGGGCGTTATAACCGGCGGTGCCAACTTTTCGGAATTCAAATATGTGCTTCAACCCGAGCAGGTGGATGGTGTAACCAAAGAAGTAATCACACCCGAGGTTGCCATAACATGGGGTGCATTTGTGCAGACTGTGGTTGACTTCCTTATCATAGCTTTCTGTATATTCCTGGCCATTAAGGTTATGAATAAGCTGATGCGCAAAAAGAAAGTGGAGGAAGAACCTGCTCCGGCTCCCGCAGAACCTACTAAGGAAGAAGTTCTCCTTACCGAAATACGCGATCTTCTGAAACAGCAAACCGGCAAGAATTGAAGTCGTTTCGACCCATATTTCTGATCGGATACATGGCCTGTGGCAAAACTACCCTGGGCCGTGCTATCCGTGATGCCATGCCCTCTTGGATATACTTTGTAGACCTTGACGAGGCCGTGGAGGAAAGGGCCGGCATGTCGGTAAAGGAAATATTTGCCACTCGTGGAGAGGAGGTTTTCAGACGCATGGAAAGTGATGAAATCAGGCATATCTGTACTATTTCATCAGGCGTGGGAGGTCGTATGATAGTGGCTTGTGGCGGAGGCACACCCTGCCGCAAGGAAAACTTGGATTTGATGCGCGAACGTGGCACTGTGATATGGCTTAAGGCCAACGAAGAGCGTACCTTGAGCCGGCTGATCGAGTTTCAGGATTCGCGTCCGTTGCTCGCCGGTATGGATGCCGACACCCTCAAAGACTTCGTAGCGCGCAACCTCGCCGAGCGCACTCCTTATTACAGCTGCGCCCATGCGGTGTTTGACTCAAGTTACCTCGATACACCCGACGAAATAGCCCGGACAGTCAAACGTTTCACAGACGAATTTTTAAGTCTACCAAAAAATACGCAGCCATGGAATCACCCACTCCGTTAGAGCAGCCCTGCGCGGTGCTCACCGACAAGCGTAAAATCACCATAGGCCTGCCCCGTGCTTCGGCCGCGGGCGAGCGCCGTTTCCCCCTCACCCCCGAGGGTGCCGCAATGCTGTGCGAACTCGGATACGAGGTGAAGATGGAATCAGACGCCGCCGGGGTAATCCACTTCAGCGATGACAATTACCGCAGCGGAGGGGTTAAGATTGTAGATCGTCGCGAGGCTCTGGCATGCGACATAGTGTTGCATCTGCCCGCCATCAACCGCCGCGATGCCTCTATGCTCAAGACCGGAGCCGTGTTGCTGGGACTTCTGCACCCGCAGCAGCAGGAACCCGATGCTCTGCGCACCCTGCTGTCGCGCCATGTCATAGCCATAGCTCTCGACCTCATAAGCGACGATGCCGGCCACTATCCCTTTGCCGACATACTGAGCGAGGTAGACGGCCGAGCCGCCATGGCCATGGCTTCGTCTTTGCTGGCCGACCCCGTGCATGGCAAGGGCATACTGCTGGGAGGTGTGGCCGGAATAGTGCCATGCGAGGTGCTGATACTCGGCTCGGGTATTGCAGCACGCGCAGCCGCCCGCTCGGCTCTGGGGCTTGGCGCTACCGTAAGGATGTTTGACAACGACGTTTACCGTCTGCGCGAAGCCCTGTACGAACTGGGCGAACAGAAGGTGATAGGCTCGGCGCTGCATCCCAGGGTGCTGGCCGGTGCTCTGCGCACTGCCGATGTGGTGATTTCCACTCCCACACGCCACCCGTTGGAATTGGGTGTGGACATAGTGTCGGAGATGAAGCGCGGCGTGGTGGCATTCGACCTGTCATCGGGCGGCGACAGCCGCATATTCGCCGAGTTGCAGTGCATAGACCTTGCCGTGGCCGACAGCAGCCATTGCAGTCCACATACCCGTGTGCGCACATGCTACGTCAATACCGGGTCGGCCGTTCCGCGCACCGCCGCCATGGCTCTGAGTACCACGTTGCTAACATTTTTTGATGAAATCACCGTGTGCGACGGCCTTACTAATGCCTTGCGCTTCAACAAGGGCCTCAGCAGCGCGGCATACACCTTCCTGGGCTACCCTGTAAATGCCCGTATAGCCGAGATAATAGGGCAGCGACAACTCGATATAAACCTTTTCCTGCAATTTTCTTAAAGATGGCACAAAACCGTAAATTCTATGTGGTATGGGTAGGACGCGCCCCCGGCATCTACGACAACTGGGACGACTGCCGTGAGCAGGTCGAGGGATTTGAGGGTGCCCGCTTCAAAAGTTACACATCGCAGGATGCAGCCACCGAGGCTTTTCGTGGCAATCCCGACGAGCAACTGGCCATAGCGCGCCAGTTGGGCAAGCACATAGGCATGAAAATAGACTATACCCTCTTCCCCGAGATAAGGCTCGATGCCATAGCCGTTGACGGAGCCTGCGCCCGCAATCCCGGTCCGATGGAATACCGTGGAGTGCGCGTGGCCGATGGCCGTGAAGTGTTTCACTACGGCCCGCTCGAAGGAGGAACCAACAACATAGGCGAATACCTTGCCATAATACACGTTGCGGCTCTGCTGGCCCGCAGCGGCGACACCACCACACCCATATACTCAGACTCGCGCACGGCATTGAGCTGGATACGGCGCGGCCACAGCAACACCAAGATAACGCCCACGCCCGAAAATCAGCGGCTTCTGGCAGTGCTTGCCCGTGCCGATGCGTGGCTTGCAACCCACCGCATACCCAATCCATTGCTTAAATGGCAGACAGAAAACTGGGGCGAAATTCCCGCCGACTTCGGCCGCAAGTGATGATAAAAGTGCTTTTTAACAATATTTTTTACTAAAACTTTGTGATTTCGGCTAATTTGCGTAACTTTGCAAAGTTTTTCACCAAACATATCTATGGGAAAGTTTACAGCATACAAGCTGCCACTGAAATCATTGAGCGAAGGAACACACGAGTTCGACTATAAGCTCGACAAGCAGTTCTTCGCCAATATGGAGTATGCCGACGTCCGCGACGCCGACATAGAAGTACACCTGGTGGTGAATCATCACAACGACCTCTACCACCTCGACTTCCAGATAACCGGCACTGTAACCCTGCTGTGTGACCGTTGCCTTGACGACCTTGTCATGCCGATCGACACCACCTATTCGATAGATGTGGAATATGGCGAAGACTACAACGACGAATCCGACAACCTGCTGGTGATTCCACAGAGCGACAACTACCTCAATGTGGCATACATGCTCTATGACACAGTGGTGCTCTGCATCCCCATCAAGCACGTTCACCCGCTGGGCAAGTGCAACAGGGCCATGAGCGCGCTGCTCAAGAAACACCGTGCCCACGGTACCGGTGAAGACGCAGAGCTCGAAGACGAAATGCTCGACTCGATAGAGCAACTCGACTCGGGCAGCGACGATACCGCCACCGACCCCCGCTGGGATGCCCTGCGCGGTCTCGGATCCGACAACGAATAAAAGCAACCAAGGCTCACCGAGCCACAACAATATAAGCAACAAATCAAATAACAATAAGCAACAATGGCACATCCTAAACGCAAACAATCGAAAACCCGCACCGCAAAACGTCGTACACACGACAAGGCTGTTGAGCCTACACTCGCTCTCTGCCCCAACTGCGGCGCATGGCACATCTATCACACAGTCTGCGGCGAATGCGGCTACTACCGCGGTAAGCAGGCCATCGTAAAAGACGCTGCCCTCTAAGCCTAACAATCTCCGATAGGCAAAAATGGAAAACCCTCCTTTAGTCTCCCCGGCTTGACCCCTCAGACGGAACAAGGCCGAGGAGAAGGAAGGAGCGATTTTTCGTATCATTTCCAATACGTTTTACCACCAATTTCAATATAGTCTGTAATATGCTTAGCGCACGCATTTCAGCCATAGCTTCCTATCTGCCCGACGACATCCTCGACAACGAGATGCTCTCGAAGATGGTCGACACCAACGACGAGTGGATCACCACCCGCGTGGGCATCAAGGAACGCCGCATCCTCAAGATGGATGGTGCCGGCTCTTCATATCTCGGCATTAAAGCCATTGAAAAAATGGCTGCCGCTTATAATATCGACCTCGATACCGTAGACCTCGTTATCTGTGCAACCTCAAATCCCGACTACCGTTTCCCCTCTACAG
Source organism: uncultured Muribaculaceae bacterium (assembly GCA_910586975.1). Classification (GTDB taxonomy): domain Bacteria; phylum Bacteroidota; class Bacteroidia; order Bacteroidales; family Muribaculaceae; genus CAG-873. The sequence goes on from CAJUKX010000006.1 coordinate 45,967, forward strand.
CATCGGTAATCATCGAAGGTGCCAAAATCAAGAATTGCTATGGCTACGACATTCAGGCTGCATGCGCCGGCTTCATTGTTGCACTTCAGGATGCCAACGCATACATCCGCTCGGGTCTCTACAAAAAAGTGATTGTGGTCTGCACCGAAAAAATGTCGTCGATGATCAACTATCAGGACCGCGCCACCTGCCCCCTCTTTGGCGACGGCGCTGCCTGCGTACTCGTTGAACCTACCGAAGAAGAAGGCATGGGTGTACGCGACGCAGTGCTCCATGTAGACGGACGCGGACGTGACCACCTGCTCATGGAAGGCGGTGGCTCTGTAATGCCCACCACTCCCGAAACCGTAGCCGCAGGCAAGCACTTCCTTTTCCAGGACGGCCGCAACGTTTACAAAAACGCTGTTACCGACATGCTCACATCGTCGATGGCCATAATGGAACGCAACAACCTCTCGGCCGACGAAATCGCATACCTCATTCCTCATCAGGCCAACCTCCGCATCATCGAAGCCGTGGCTTCGCGTGCCAAGATACCCATGGAAAAGGTGCTTGTCAACATACAGCATGTGGGCAACACTTCGGCAGCCTCAATTCCTATCTGTCTTGACGAGTACAAAGACTCGCTCCACAAGGGCGACAAGCTCGTGCTCACTGCATTCGGAGCAGGATTCACCTGGGGCGCCATGTACCTGGTGTGGGACCTCTAATTCCTGATTTTCTCAGGTTCCAAGATATTTTTTGCAAAAAGGACACCACATGCCGATGTCCTTTTTGCATTTTTATTACAAACGCAGTCCAAACCATTCAGTGAGCCGGATTGTTGTTATTTTTGATACAATCAACAGCATAAAACACAACCGATATGGACAATAAACATAAATCAGGATTTGTAAACATAGTAGGTAACCCCAATGTAGGCAAATCCACCCTGATGAACGACCTTGTAGGCGAACGCGTGAGCATCATTACCTCCAAGGCTCAGACCACACGCCACCGTATAATGGGTATTGTGAATACACCCGAATACCAGATAGTATTCTCCGACACCCCCGGTGTGCTGAAACCTAAATACAAACTGCAGGAAAGCATGCTCAGTTTCTCGGAGGGTGCGCTCACCGATGCCGACATACTGCTCTATGTGACCGACGTGGTCGAAGATCCCACCAAGAACGCCGACTTCTTGCAGCGCGTGGCTGCCGAAAAGATTCCCGTACTGCTGGTAATCAATAAGATAGATCTGCTAAAGGATCAGACCGAACTCGAAAAGATAGTGGAGCGCTGGCATACCATGCTGCCCAACGCCGAAATCCTGCCCGCATCGGCCAAGGAAGGATTCAATGTACCCAACCTCATGCGCCGCATCGTCGAGCTGCTGCCCGAGGGCGAACCATACTTCGGCAAGGACGCTCTCACCGACAAGCCCGCACGATTCTTCGTTACCGAAATCATCCGCGAGAAAATCCTGCTCAACTACGACAAGGAAGTGCCATACTCGGCTGAGGTGATTGTGGAGAAATTCGAGGAAAAAGAAAACTCAATCCACATCATGGCCGTGATATACGTGGAGCGCGACTCGCAGAAGGGCATTCTCATAGGCAAAGGCGGATCTATGCTCAAGCGCGTAGGTACCGAAGCCCGAAAAGACATCGAGAAATTCTTCGGTAAGAACGTTTTCCTCGAACTGTTTGTGAAGGTTGAGCCCAACTGGCGCAACCGCGAGAACAAACTGCGCAGCTTCGGCTACATCGAATAAACACGCATGCCACTCTGTCCCGCACAGAGCGGCATTGCTCTAATATTCAAAAAATTTCGTAACTTTGCGGAAAATTTATAAATAAGAATAATACAACTTTAATACAATATGCTCGTAGCTATCGTAGGACGTCCAAACGTGGGCAAATCTACTCTTTTCAACCGACTCACGCAGTCGCGCACCGCTATCGTTGACCCGACAGCAGGTACCACACGCGACCGTCAGTATGGCAAGGTAGACTGGAACGGCATTGAATTCTCTATCGTCGACACCGGCGGTTGGGTAGTCAACTCCGATGACATTTTCGAATCAGAAATCAACCGTCAGGTTTATCTCGCAATCGAGCAGGCCGACGTAATACTCTTTGTGGTAGATGCCATGAACGGCACCACCGACCTCGACGACCACGTGGCCGAGATACTGCGCAAGAGCACCAAGCCGGTGATTCTTGTGGCCAACAAGGTTGACTCAAACGAGTGGATTTACAATGTGCCCGAGTTTTATTCGCTCGGACTCGGCGACCCTTATCCCGTGTCGGCCATCAACGGCTACGGCACCGGCGACCTCCTCGACGAGGTGGTGAAGGATCTTCCTGCCGAAGACCCCGATGCAGCCGAAAAACTCGAGGATATTCCCAAGTTTGCCATCGTAGGCCGCCCCAATGCCGGCAAGTCGTCGCTGATCAATGCCTTTATAGGCGAGGACCGTCATATTGTCACTGATATAGCCGGTACCACACGCGACTCTATCTATACACGCTACGACAAGTTCGGCTTTGACTTCTATCTGGTTGACACTGCCGGTATACGTAAGAAAAACAAGGTTCACGAAGACATCGAGTACTACTCGGTGATCCGCTCTATCCGCGCTATCGAAGCCTCAGACGTATGCATACTGATGATTGACGCAACCCGCGGCATCGAGATGCAGGACGTGAATATCTTCGGCCTTATCCAGCGCAACAAGAAGGGCCTGGTTGTGGTGGTGAACAAGTGGGACATTGCCGAAAACAAGTCGCAGACCGCCATCAAGCACTTCGAGGAGTCGATACGCCAGCGTTTCGCACCCTTCACCGACTTCCCCATCATATTCGGCTCGGCACTTACCAAGCAGCGTATCTACAAGGTAATAGAGACAGCCGTGGAGGTTTACAAAAACCGTCAGCGCACCGTGCCTACCTCGGAGCTCAACCGCACCCTGCAGGAAGACATCGCTGCATATCCACCTCCATCCAACAAGGGCAAATTCGTGAAAATCAAGTATATCACGATGCTCAAGGGCTCGCAGGTTCCCACATTTATTTTCTTCTGCAACCTGCCGCAGTGGGTCAAGGAACCCTACCGCCGCTACCTCGAAAACAAGATACGCGAGCACTGGAACTTCAGAGGTACTCCCATCAACCTCTTCTTCCGCGATAAATAACTTTCTTTCTTCATACTCTTTGGGGCTGTTTTAACATAAGTTGTTGAAACGGCCCTTAATTTGTCTTAAAATAATGAAATAAGAGAGTGATTATGTGGCGGATAAGCGTATATTTGCGCAACATTTCCTTATGCCGATGTCTCTCTGCCGCATTTTACTTATAATAGTTGTGATGGTTGCCGGTATCTGCGATGCCCGTGGCATAAACAGATACATGGTTGTTGCCGACTCCGTTTCGCGCATGCCTTTGGCGCGTGCTTCGGTGTTCAATTACAAAGGTACGTTCATAGGCACAAGTTCCATGGACGGGTCGATACGCTGTGGCTCGACCGACGACTTCCCGCTACTTATAAGATATATGGGCTATTTCGAAAAGAAAGTGGCCGATGCGGATGCCGATACCGTATTTCTCAGCGAGAATATAACCGAGCTGCCCGAGGTGGTGGTGGAGGCCAAAGACAAAAAAATGCTGCATGTGGTGGCCTACATGCGCGAGTATTCGTCATTGTCGAGCTACACCGACACTGTCTCGATGTATCGCGAGAAGGTGGTGGACTTCATGCTGCCCGGTCCCGAAAAGACTAAATACAAGGGCTGGCGCCTGGCCCGTGTACTCGATTCTCATTCTTATTATCAGTTTATGGACGGATACGGACTCGACAGCGTGAGCGACCGGTGCAACCACCACTTCTCCTGGTCAGACTGGATGGGATTGGCTCCCGCGCAGCCGCTGCCCGCCGTTCTCAAAGCCGGCATAAACGGTGTTGATACCATAGGCAGCAAGTATGGCGCGGCTGAGATATGGAATAAGAACAACGACCGTGTCACAATCGACATTGATGTGCTGGCCGACTCGACCTGCCGCCGATGGGTGCCCGATATGGCTTATTTTCTTGGTCGTGAGGATGTGGACTTTGAGAAATTCATGCTCAGACTCAATTACGGCAACCCCTCGGGCGACGGGGTGACTCCGCTCGACCTCGCCGGCTTCTCGTGCAGCATAGAGTCGCGTGGACGTGGCAGGCAGATGTTTATGTTCAACAGAGAGGATAAGCCGTTTTTCGTGGCATCGTATATCGAAGTCTATATACTCGACAAGCGCTATATATCAGTGAGGGATGCCAAGAAAATGGAGAAACAGCGGTCGCACCCCGATGCGTTTGCCATGACACGCTCGGCCGATATTCCCGAGCTGCAGGCAGGTACCTTGGCTCTGATTGACCGTGTGCGCAATATCGACACCGATATGGTAAGGCAGTCAAAAGCGCCGAATCTAAGGATGAAGAGCAATCATTTGACCAACCGCAACTTCACTGTCGGCAACCGTGTACTCAATGTTTTCAAAAATCTTACCGGTATCTCTGAATATAAGTTTAACAAAAATACCGAGAACACCTGGAAGGAATTCAGAGATAAGAGCAAGAAAATAAACAACGGGCGGAGTGCCAATAGTGAGAACTCCACCCGTAAGGAATAGCACTATAACCCTTGATTACAATGACCGGGATATTAAGGAACTATTAAAATTATAATTTTCTGTCTTTGAAAATATTGTCGATATATTTTAGATATGGATTCAGTCTATATACGGAACAAAAATAATTGCCTGAATGTTTCTATATATGTAACATTATTCGTATCTTTGCAATCTAAACAAGAATATGAATGGAACTGAAAGCGAAATTTGATGTGTCCTACATGGAGGAGGCCATTGTATTTCTGGAATCCTTGCCCGATAAGGTAAAGGACAAGATTGCCTACAACATCTCCAAGAGCCGCTATTTCATGGACAAGGAGCTGTTCAAGAAGCTGAATGATGATATATGGGAGTTCAGAACCATATACCAAGGATTTAAGTACCGTCTGCTTGCGTTTTGGGACAAGGACACGGGAAACCTTGTGATTGCCACCCACGGATTCGTAAAGAAAACGCAAAAGACACCCGAGAGTGAATTGGCGCATGCAGAAGCACTGAGAAAAAGATATTACGACGAGAAAACTAAATAAGATATGGAAAAGATGAAACTATATACCCACGATGAAATGCTCGACCGTGTTGTCGGCGAGAAAGGGACACCGCGCCGTGACGCAATGGACGCTGAATTGCAGTCGTACCTCATAGGAGAAGCTATCAAACAAGCAAGAAAGGAAAAGAACCTCACCCAGCAGCAGCTTGGCGAACTGATGGGAGTACAGCGGGCGCAGGTGTCAAGGATAGAGAGAGGTCATAATCTCACTGTCGGGACAATCGTTAGGGCATTCAAAGCTATGGGCGTGCCTGCTGCCTTCTCGTTTGGTGGCGTATCGCTGTCTCTTTGTTGAGAAATAACCCAATTTGCGCTTCTTGCGTTTTCAAGACCCTCCGACCATTCTCGGCGGGTTTTATTTTTATCGACATCGCCATTTATTCGTTAATGTGCTGCTTGCCTTTTTAAATTTTCATAATTCAAATCAAGCTCTAAAATAAACGAGCGGAGTGCCCGTAGTGAGAACTCCGCCCGTAAGGAATAGCCCTTTAAGTTAGCCATTATTCTTTGATGATAGTGGCGGGGGTATTTAGTGAAAGCTCAGTTTCGTAGTCGTCGAGATGTATCTGCTTGAAGTTTGCTTTTTGGAGTTTAGCCGATTTGACCATCTGCAGGTAGATGTCGTCGACGCAGGAGGTGCTGTCGGTCGCCAGCTCAAAGCGGTCTTTAGCAACTACAGATGAAATTGTAGTGCTGTCGGCAAGTGATACGAATACGTTGCCGTAGATGGTGAGAGCCCGGAGCGATGATTTTTTGAATTCTGCTTTACCGTCGCCTTTGAGAGCCACCCGTCCGTTGATACCCTCGAACACATAGTCGTGATCTCTGTTCAATTTTATGCACAGACTGTCGGCGGGGATGTTTATTACAGCCACGGGCATGCCCTTGCTGTCGAGTCTGCCGAAATACGATTCATTTTCATCGGTGGCTTTGAGTTGGATTAAGAGCGAGTCGCCTTTTACAGATATTTCAGAGAATTCTTTCCAAGTATCGTTGAGTTCCACCGAGGGCACCGAGTCGGCAGTCATCTTCAATATAATTTCGGGTTTGTCGCCCGCCAACCATTTGCTTTCTATTGCCATGTATGAGAACGGGGCGGTGGCAGTGGTGGTATATTTCTCTGAGTTGGTCAGGAAATAATTGTTATCGCTTTTTTTGAACAGGAGGGGTGGGGCGATGAAGGCAGCCAAGGCTAAAAAAGCTATAAAACCTATGAGGATGTATGTAGATTTCTTCATTTGCTTAGGTATTGGGTGTAAAATTCCATTAATTGAGCCGGAGTAATGCCGAGTTGGGCAAGGCGTCGGAATACGTCGTAGATTTCATCTTCAAGCAACTGGCGGGTGCGCAGCTGTTTCACGGTGTCGTGGGCGTTGTCGTCCACGAAGTATCCTATGCCGCGGCGGTTGGCGATGATGCCCATTGAGGCCAGATGGTCGTAAGAGCGCATCACGGTATTGGCGTTCACCTCCATCGAGGCTGCGCAGTCGCGCACTGAGGGCAGGCGTCCTCCGGGCTCGTATTTCCCTTCGAGGATATCGTCGCATATCCTGTCGGCAATCTGCAGGTAGATTGCTTTGTTGTTATCGCTTATCATGGCATTACCAGCGTTATACTACATCGGTATCCTTGAATCTGAGGTAACCGAACCAAAACAACAATGCGGGGAATAACAACAGAAGCAGAGACAGAAGGTCGTAATGCAGTATATTTCTTGATAATTCAATGCGGGGCGTTATATCCATGCCGCTGTCAAAGAAAATATGTATTGATACCACAGTGAGAATGGTGAGGACTGTCTGCAGGGCGGCCAGCGAGCACAGGGTCTTGAGATACGATGTTTTCTGCCACAGTATGCTGCCCAGCGAGAAGCTGGCGCCCATGGTGAGGGCTGTGGCGTAGATCAGTACCACCAATGCGTATATACGTACTGTCTCTCCGTCGTAGTTTGTGTTCTGGATTAAATCGAAGTTGAAGATTTTTGCCGGGGGCAGGGTATGTGCATACATGCCGTAATGTGAGAACGACTTAACCACGAGCACGCGGGCTGCATCGGCCAGAAAGAATGAAAGGAAGAATACAGCGAAGAAGCCCACGATATATATGATGAACAGTGTGGCGTACTTCTCGAGCTGCGAGGCCGGCATGGTGAGCATCAACAGGCGATTGCCCTTGCCGTGCATTGCCGAGAACATCATGTTGCCGCTCAGTGTTACCAGTATCATCACCAGAAATGCAGCCGATAGGAATTCGTTGTCCCAGTAGGGGTCGAGGGTGGAGTCGTGTATGAAGCCGCGCTGCAATTCTATGTCAAACGATTCATAAGCACCGAAGTTTGACAGCCATTCAGGCAACAGGAATACTATGAGGAATAATATAAAGCATGTTCCTGCCGATAGCATGAGCTTGCGGGAGTTGGCCGACAGGTATGCTGCAAAGAAGTTTTTGAATCGGGCGAAGTTGAAGGTCTGTCCGCCCGCGGGTGTCTTTATTTCGGTTGTCATTTTTCGGGAGCGTTAAAGATGGTTTTTGCGAGGTCGGGTTTGCGCTGGATGAAGTCGAAGAGCAGTTCGAGGTTGATGTCGGTCTCGCATTGGTCGTCGTTTGGTATAATGATTGAAGCTCCGCCTATCGAGGGTATTGAGTGCAGGGCTTCGGTTATAAGCTGAGCATTGTTTGTCTCGATGAATTTGAGTCGTTTCTGTATTTCGTAAACACGCTCGTCGAGCAGTACGTGGCTATGGTTCATTATCAGTATGTGGTCGAGCAGGCGGTCTACATCGCGCACCTGGTGGGTGGAGATTACAAATATACGCTCGTCGTCGATATTTGAGGCTGTGAAGCGGCGGAACGCGCTCTTGCCCGGTATGTCGAGGCCGTTGGTAGGTTCGTCCATCAGCAGCACTCGGGTGTTGCAGGCCATGGCAAAGCTCATGAATACCTTTTTCTTCTGACCCATCGAGAGGGCGTCGAGCCTTACGTCTGAGGGCAGTTCAAACATTTCGAGATAACGCTTCATGTCGTCTTCGGAGAACCGGGGGTACATGGCTCCGTAAAGACGGGCGTACTTGGAGAGCTTCATCGGGGGCAGGCTGAATTCCTCGGGAACGAAGAATATGTCGGTGAGGGTTACGGGCAGGCGGCGGCGGGTGTCGGTGCCGTCAAGTGTCACATTGCCATGCGACAGTGTGAGTGTGCCGGCGATGATATTCAGCAGTGTGGACTTGCCGGCGCCGTTAGGGCCGAGCAGTCCGTAAACACCGCCTGAGGAGAGGGAGAGTGAGAAGTCGTCGAGTACCTTGTGCCCCTTAAGGCTATATGAGTAGCTGACGTTATTGATCTTTAGCATAATAGTGTATTAGTATATTAGTACACTGCGAAGGTAGACATTATTTTTTATTTGCCAAACAAATTTTTGAAATTTTTTCAAAAAAATCAGAAGAGATTATTCTAAATACATGTTAATCCCCAATGCCAAAGCAAGTTACCCTCCACTCTCCACTCCAAACTCTCTCCTAAAAAACTACCACCACAGTTTGCGCGGTGTGTGGTCGACCCTCGGCTCCACTGTCGGGCGCGAGGTTGTGCGCAGCACATACAGCGCAATGGCCCGGCTCATAAGCACATCATCGTGGCAGCCCGGTTTGGCGGCATAGCTGCCGTCGGCGCGTTGTTCGTAGGTCAGCAGCTCATCGCAGGCCATGGTGTCGCGTTCTATGTATGCAAGTTCGCGCACGCCCTCTATAAGGGCTGTTACGGCCATTTCTTTAGTGGCTCGGTTGGTGTGGAATCCCACACGTCCGCCCTCGCGCCTGTATAGCCGCATGTATTCGTTGCCGAGCCGTTGCAGTATAAACTGGCCGGCGCCGCAGTTGAGACCTCCTTCGAGCGAATTGGCCTCAACCACGAGCAGAGCCTCATTATAATAAAAAGCCATGGCCATGGCCTTGTCGGCAAGGAGGTCGTGGTCGCAGTGTCCGCGCCATTGAGCCACCACCTCGGGTACTCCCGGGTCTGCTTTCATCACGGCTATCACGCTCCAGTCGGCACGCTCGGTGCGACCGCCTATGTCAACCGTCACTATATAGTCGGCACCCGGCTGCGGAGCGCTCCACTGCATCATCATGCCGCGGCTGTCGGTCACAAAGGCTGTGCCGTCAGCTTTAAGGTCGCCCCTCAGCGGTGTGCGGCATCCCATGCGCAGTGTACCAACCTTGGCGGGGTTGAATATATCGCAGCCTGTGGCAGTGAAGGCTTCGTCGGCAGTGGTGGGGAACTCGGCCATCATCTTGTCGTGAGTGGGATATTCGCGCAGCTTGTGGCGATACCAGTTTATCTGGTCGAGTGCGCAGCCGTGCTCGGTCCACAGTTTTAGTTCGTAAGGGCTGAGCGATGCGGCCAGTGCGGCAGGGTCATCGGGCGGCAGGCGATATATCTCTATGTCGTACCAGGGGATGAAAACGGCATGCTTGTCGCCCTCGCCCTTGCTGCATCTGAGCCATTCGGAGTGAAAATAGTTGCCCACACCGTTGGCGGTTGACTCCATGGCTATGAGCGTGTAGGGCTGATAGGCTATTGAGCCGCAAACGGCTCTGACGAGGTCGGCCGGGGTATGGCTCGACGTAGCCGGCCAGAATGCGGTCTCCGACAGGTGGGCCAGGGCGAAGTCGGCACCGCGTATGGCATCCTGGTTCTCGATTGACGAAACTGTGACCCTGCAGCCGCGTCCGGCTATCTCGCGCACGTTTGACGATCGTTCGTAAGGGCGGAACTTAGGCGGCTCATCACCATCCCACAGCTCGGCGGGATAGTTTTCGATAAGTTTGCTGTACATGCCCCGTATGCCGGCCGATGTGTCTTTCACCTGCGAGCAGATTATGGAGTTCCAGTTGCGGCAGTGGCACGATTGCAGCCATGCCATATAGGTCTGAATCAGAGTCGAGCCGCCCCACTGGCGTGCTTTAAGCAGAATCAGGCGTATGGGGCGGCCGTTCAGTCGGTCGTCCTCGAGCACTGCGAGAACCTTGCGCTGAGGGGCGTTGAGCCTGAATCGCATGTCAAGGCCGCGGGTCTTGTGCTTGATGGTGCAGCAGGTGGCGCACCAGTATTCAAAGTCGTGGCGGCAGCGCAGACGCTTCCATGCGTTGAGGTCGCGAAGCACGGTGGGGTAGCACGGATCATCGAGCATGGTGAGCGGTATGTAGACCGTGGGCATCTCGGGGTCGGGAGCGGTGGCTTGTACGCGCAGCGGCGAGGAGCTGTCACCTCTGAGCGGGTCGGGCAGGGGCTTGCGCCCGCTCATCCTGCGGCGGTTCTCATCGAGTATATGTTGGATTTCGGTATTCATTTTATTTCAAATTTAAAGAATTTTGAATCAGCAGATACCTCGCCCTCCACTGTCAGGGTCAGATTAAGGCGCGGCGGCAGCAGTACGCGGCGGCATAACGGAGCTTTTAAAGTGCCGCTTACGGTCATATCAATTTCGGGTGCGGGCGATTCCTGCAACAGCGATGCACGCTGCAAACTTATGCGCAGACCGGTGAACGAGCCACCCATATACAGCCACAGACTGCGCAGGGCGAGGCATCGCCATGAGTGGTCCTCTATCGTGCCGCGCCACTTTATCCGTTGCCGCGAGCCGTCGGGTACTTTATGTAAGGCTTTGAAAACCCGACCGGTGGGCTGCTCTACCAGGGTATCGGCGTGGTGCTCGCGTTCAAAAGCCATATCGAGAGTGTAGCGGTGCATGCCCCGGTCAAAGCATATAATCTCGGTAGCCGCATCGGTTATACACCACAGCTCGTGGCAGTCGTGCACCCATTTCAGGGCTTTCACAGGCGGCAGTGAGCCGTCGTCTATACGGGAGATTTTAGAGCCGTTGATCAATACTATATCGCCCGAAGCCACGGCGGCGAGTCCCTTCTCGGTGTGGGCGAGGGCGTATGGCGAGTCAACCACCCTGTTGTCGATAAGGCTCATCGACATTGATTTCCGCGAGCCGTCCGCGCTGAGCAGATATATGCCACGGGTGGTGAATACGTAGTAGCGCACACGCCCGAAGTCCCAGCTCGATTGCCCAAACCGCGCTTCGGCAAGGGCATTTATACGGCAGTCCGAGACCCTGATAGAAGCTATGGGCGTGGTGGGCGCGTCGGCATTGCTCAGCAGTATGCGGTCGTCGTACACCAAAGCATCGCCCACTGCATCGGGCTCCCGATAGACACCGTCGGCAGCCGGAAGCTCGAATGGACGCATACCCGGATGCACATACACGGCACGATGGCCCGAAGGGTCGCGGCTCAGGGTAAATGTGGCTTTGCGCAAGGTTTGCCCCGTTACTGCCACGGCCACGGTGATTGCCACCGCCCGGGGCGATGGATATGAAAGCACCGGACCCAGTTGTACGGGCGCACCGCTTGCGCCTGATGCAGCGCGCACCACGGTGGTGCCGTCGTCAAATCTTATCTCGGTATAAGCCTGCCACGGCATATCGGCCACGGCAGCGGCAAAATGAGTGATGTCGTGGCCCTCAAAGCGGTTTACCCTGATGCCGCTCCACAGTATGGTGTCGGCACCGGCGGCCATGGTAGAAGCCGTGAACGAATTGGGCGCGGCAAACAAAGCATCGGCCTCGTCGGCCGGCACCACGTTTGTGGCAAGAGCTTTTTCGAGTAGTTTCACCGCGCTTTCGGCCGATAGTGCGGCCAATGCCGGCAACTCTATCGACGATACCGCACGCAACTCCGTGTAGGGAATCCTCGCAAGGGGTGATTCTATCATCTGCATCCTGCCTGTAAGGTCTATTAGCCGCGAGGGGCGGGCGGCAGGGGCCGGCGAGTCGAGCACGCCGGGGCTGAATGTTACGGTACACAAGGTCTGGGTACCGGCTCTGCGCGAGATAGCTACGGCAACACGGCGCGACGGGTCGCTGTGGTGTATGGCCGGCGATGTGAGCACTTCGTAGGCCGCCACCGGCGATATGGCCGCAGCGTCGGGCAAATGCAGGTGAAGCGAATAGGTGGGGACTTCCACCTCAAGCTGATTGGTGGTTTTGCCGTCAGAGCCTGCGCTTAGCTGTAGATAACCTGACCATTCAGGCGTGGTGGGGTGACATATAAGCTGCGGCTCCGACTCAAACAAGGTGCTACCGCCCGCGCCAAGGGCGCGAATGCGCACCAACACCGGTTGCCAGTAGCGGTTGGTACCGCGCACATTGTTGTCGAGGTCTTCATACAGGTTTTTGGCTGCGGCAGCCAGTCGGCTTGAGTCGGTAGTCGCGATGTTGTCGCCATGCGAATAAACTTTTGACAGCTCAACCGCAGGCATTGTAGCGTTCACAGCCACCTCGGCCACAGCCCTTATGCAGGGTAGGGCAGCGGTGGCCACATCCACAGTCTGCAGCGTAGTGCGCAGCAAGGTGTATGCAGCGCTTCGAGTCATAACCGTGATAGTGGAGTCATCGCCGCCGGGAGCCACGCACAGCGGTTCGGAATCGAGAGTTACCGCCGGGCCGACCATATCGCCATCGGCCGACATCAGCGCCAGTTGGCTGCCCTTGTGTACAAGATAAGTATTGTCGGTGTTGAGAAGCGCCAGGGGTCTGAACCCCTCGGCCACCCTAAGCTCGGACGGAGCTAATGCAGGCCGCAGGCACTTGCCATCGCGGTCTATGCACAGATTGACACACTCCAAGGTATGTCCGCCACTAAAAACGAGGTCGAAATTCTTACTGATCATGATAACGGATTTTTTATCGGCAAAATTAATCCGACAACAAGCACCCCCTTCCCAAATCACCAAATCCTCACGCTATTCTGTAAAAACCGCCCTCATCCGGGGTTTTTCAAACCTTTGCAGGCGGTGGGTTGTTGTATCAATACAACTTAAAGCTATTTATTTATGTACTTATCTGAGTCTAACATTAAAGTACGCACCTCCTTCATAACCGCACTTAACTTCCGACCTATAACACTTGCCGATTTAACATTGATCAACGGTTTGCTACAGGCTGCCATAAGCCGCACATGCGACTATACCGCCGGAGGTATCTTCATGTGGATTGATTATTTCAATTATGAATATTGTGTATACAGCAACACCCTCTTTATAAAGGGGCGCACCGAAAACCGTCGCACCGAGACCTCGTTCATGCTGCCTATCGGAGCCTTACCGCTGGATGAGGCGGTGGCGCTTGTGCTTGATTATTGCCGTGTGAAAGATATAAGACCCGTTTTCTCGGCGGTGCCTGCCGACCGCATCGAGGCCCTGCTCGATGTGCTGGGCGAAGGCGCATCGGTTGAGCCGCTTTCTGACTGGTCGGATTATCTGTATGACATCAATTCGCTGGCAACTCTGGCCGGCAAGAAACTGGCCAAGAAGCGCAATCACCTGCATCAGTTCGTGCAGGCCAATCCAAACTATATTTTCGAACCCATAACCTACGACCTGCTGCCCGAGGTTGAACTGTTTTTTGCCGGAAATGCCATAGGCGACAAGTCAAACGAGGCCATGGCCGAGTATGAGCACGAGCAGTGCCGCAAGGTGCTCAATCATCTGTCGTCGTACCCCTTTGAGGGTGCTTTGCTGCGCGGCGAGAGCGGCGAGATTGTGGCCTTTGCCATAGGCGAGGTGATTGGTGATACCCTCTTTGTGCATATAGAGAAGATGAACCACGAGGCCGCCGGCGCCGGCGCTGCGATATGCAGCATGTATGCCCGTTATATGCTGCTGCGACATAAACAGCTGCGCTATGTGAACCGCGAGGAAGACTGCGGCGACCCCGGGCTGCGCATTGCCAAGCAGCAATATCATCCCCTTGCTCTGCTTGAAAAATATAATGTAAGGGTGGGGAGAGTTTAGAATTGGAGCTAAATTCTAAACTTTAATCTCTAAATTCTAAATTTTTCACTATATTTGTGGAAATTATTCATAAGTGGCTTTAGGTATAAGCCTCATAATTTCCTGAATATGCTTGTAAAGACTTTCGGTGCCGCTGTGCAGGGTATAGATGCCCTTATTGTAACCATAGAGGTAACCATGGAAAACGGATTTCAGTTTTGCATGGTGGGCCTGCCCGATGCTGCGGTGAAAGAAAGCCATCAGCGTGTGGTATCGGCCATAAAAGAGAGTGGCTACGACCCGCCCCGACGCAAGAATATAGTAATAAATCTGTCGCCGGCCGATGTCAAGAAAGAAGGCGCTGCCTACGACCTGCCCATAGCCATAGCGCTGATGGTGGGTGGCGGGGTGATTGAAGCTCCCGGGCTCGACCGCTATATAATAATGGGCGAGCTGTCGCTCGACGGCACGGTGCTGCCCATACGCGGCGCGTTGCCCATGGCCATCGAGGCCCGCAAACGCGGCTACAAGGGCATAATAGTGCCCCAAGCCAATGCCTCAGAAGCTGCTGTGGTAAATAACCTTGAGGTGTATGGCGTGAGAAACCTGCTCGAAGTGGTGGATTTTCTGCGCGGAGCCTCTGACCTGCAGCCGGTGGAGTTCGACACACGTGCCGAATTTGCCAGGACTCAGCAGAACTTCGACTTCGATTTTTCGGAAGTAAAGGGTCAGGAAAATGTAAAACGCGCCTTTGAGGTAGCATGCGCCGGCGGACACAACATATTGCTCGTGGGTCCTCCCGGTTCGGGAAAGTCGATGCTCTCCAAGCGATTGCCCACCATAATGCCGCCCCTCACTCTGAGCGAGGCCCTTGAAACCACAAAGATACACTCGGTGGCCGGAAAGCTGAAAAGCGGCTCCAAGCTGATGACCGCCAGGCCATTCCGTGCCCCTCACCATACCATTTCGCCCGTGGCGCTGGTGGGCGGTGGCAACAATCCGCTGCCCGGCGAGATTTCGCTTGCGCACAACGGCATACTGTTCATGGACGAATTTCCCGAATTTCCACGTACGGTGCTCGAGGTGCTGCGCCAGCCCCTCGAAGACAGGCACATATCCATAAGCCGTGCGCGCTATGCCGTAGACTATCCGGCCGGTTTCATGCTCGTGGCTTCGATGAATCCTTGTCCGTGCGGTTATTACAACCATCCTACCAAGGAATGTACATGCGCCCCCGGGGCCGTGAGCAAATATCTTGGCCGCATATCAGGGCCGTTGCTCGACCGCATAGACATACAATGCGAGATACAGCCTGTGCCGTTTGACAAACTTGCCGGAATGGAAACCGGCGAGAGCAGCACCGACATACGCCTGCGTGTGGTAAAAGCCCGCGCCGTGCAGGAAGAACGTTTCCGTGGCGAGCGCGAGGTGCATTGCAATGCTCAGATGAATGCCCGGCTGATAGCAAAATGCTGCCGGCTCGACGAGTCCTCGATGAATATACTGCGCAGGGCCATGACCAAATACGACATGAGTGCCCGAGCCTACGACCGCATACTCAAGGTGGCGCGTACCATAGCCGATCTCGACGGCTCGGCCGACATTCAGCCCCTGCACGTGCAGGAAGCCATATCATACCGCAACCTCGACCGCGGCAGCTGGGGCAAAGCTAATGCCGTGCTGCCGTAAGCAGATGAGGCTCAAGTACGGTGATAACAATATATTAACATATTATTAATATAAAAACCAATGATTAAAACCATATATCTGGCGGGGGGATGCTTTTGGGGTACAGCGCATCTTTTCTCGTTGGTGCCCGGAGTCTCGGGTACCACGGCAGGCTATGCCAACAGCATTGTACCCGATCCTTCGTATGAACAGGTGTGCACCGGCGCCACAGGCGCTGCCGAAACCGTGCGCGTGGAATATGATGCCGACTCGGTGGGGCTGAGCGACCTACTTATGCTATTCTTCAAGAGCATTGACCCTGTTTCGGTTAACCGTCAGGGCGGCGACTCAGGCCCGCAGTACCGTACGGGCATATATTACACCGATGCGGCCGATGTGCCGGTGATTGAAGCACAGCTTGCAACACTGCAACGCCGCTACTCGCAGCCCCTGGCCATAGAATTTGCACAGCTCGATAATTTCTATCCTGCCGAGGACTATCATCAGGATTATCTTTACAAGAATCCGGGTGGTTATTGCCATGTGAATCCCGCATTGTTCAAGGAAGCCAAGACAATGGCTGCCAAGAAGCTCGAAAGCAAGCAGGAGCTGCGTGCCCGCCTCACTCCGCTGCAGTGGGAGGTGACGCAGAATGCCGCCACCGAGCGTCCATTTGTCAACGAATACGACAACGAGTTCCGCAAGGGTATTTACGTGGATATAACAGATGGAACACCTCTGTTCCTCTCCACCGACAAGTACAATTCGGGCTGCGGATGGCCGGCTTTCACACGTCCGATAGACGATGAAATGCTCACCGAGAACACCGATACCTCTTTCGGTCGTGTGCGTACCGAGGTAAGGTCGGCATCGTCTGACTCGCACCTCGGACATGTATTCCCCGACGGCCCTGCCGAGAGCGGCGGACTGCGCTATTGCATCAACTCGGCCGCGCTGCGTTTCATCCCTGTAGAAAAAATGGAAGAAGAGGGCTACGGCAAGTACATACCGCTGATTAAATAGAGCATTATATAACAGCTATAAAACCCAACGTAGCGGCTGCCTCCCGGCGCCGCTACGTTAGATATAAACCAATCATTATCACATTTCTTACAATGGAAAAGCTAATTTCTTTATCGCTTTTGTATATTGTAAACGCTTTGTAACACAAATTGGTTCGTATTGTAACTTTATTTTTTTTGAGTTTTTTTGCCGTGTGGTTGGTAATGGGTTGAATGATAGGATGTTAATGCGGTGCGATTTTTTGTAAAAAAATCACCATATTCCCGGGCACCGTATATCCGGACTCTTATGCCGCATTCTGCCGGATGCCACTCCATGACTGTATGCCTACCGGGCATGCCCTCCCTGTGGTCGTGCATACCGCGGTTACGATGTTTGCAGACATCCTTGGCGGATGTCATACTCTTGGAATACCTGTCATCCAACTTTGTTGGCACCTTGGCGGATGTCATACTCTTGGAATACCTGTCATCCAACCTTGTCGGTACCTTGGCGGATGTTATATTCTTGGAACACCTGTCATCCAACCTTGTCGGTATCATGCCATTCACAGGTCGAAATATCACAAAAAACAAGCCCCCGCCTTTGTTGTGGCGGGGGCTTTGCTATGGTATGGAGTTTTTATCAGAACAGACTCCAGCTCACGGTAAGGCCGGCCATAACGATGGCAACCATCGACATGAGTTTGATGAGGATATTGAGCGAGGGGCCGCTGGTGTCCTTGAAGGGGTCGCCAACGGTGTCGCCCACCACGGTAGCTTTGTGCACTTCGCTGCCCTTGCCGCCGAAGTTGCCTTCTTCAACATACTTCTTGGCATTGTCCCAGGCACCGCCGGCATTGGCCATGAAAATAGCCAGTACAAAGCCGCTTGAAAGTCCGCCTACGAGCAGGCCAAGCACGCCCGGAACACCGAATACCAGACCGGTGACTATAGGAGCGATGATGGCAAGCAGCGAGGGGAAGATCATTTCCTTCTGGGCGCCTTTGGTAGAAATCTGCACGCAACGTGCGTAGTCGGGTTCGGCTTTGCCTTCGAGGATACCCTTGATTTCGCGGAACTGGCGACGAACCTCGTCAACCATGTGGGCGGCGGCACGACCTACGGCGTTCATTGTAAGACCGCAGAACAGGAAGGCCATCATTGAGCCGATAAACATACCCGAAAGCACCTTGGGGCTCATGAGATTAACCTCGTAGAGAGTCATGAAGTCGAGGAAATTCATTTCGTGGATATGCACGGTGCGGTCGCCCACCTGAATCATGGTTTCGCCCAGGCGTTCAAGGCCGATACGTATTTCTTCGATATACGATGCAAGCAGAGCCAGACCGGTGAGGGCGGCCGAGCCTATGGCAAAGCCCTTGCCGGTGGCGGCTGTGGTATTGCCCAGCGAGTCGAGGGCGTCGGTACGGCGGCGCACTTCAGCGCCCAGGCCGCTCATCTCGGCATTACCGCCGGCATTGTCGGCTATGGGGCCGTAGGCATCGGTGGCCAGGGTGATACCAAGGGTAGAGAGCATGCCCACGGCGGCGATACCTATGCCGTAGAGGCCCATGGCTACATTGCCGAATTCAAAGCCCGAAGCAAACCAGTAGCTGAGGATGATACCGGCTACTACGGCTATTACGGGTACTGCGGTTGAGATCATACCCAGACCAACACCCGAGATGATAACGGTGGCAGGACCGGTGGTGCCGCTTTCGGCAAGTTTTTTGGTGGGCTTGTATGATTGTGATGTGTAGTACTCGGTAGAGCGTCCGATGATTATACCCACCAGCAGGCCTACAACTACCGAGCAGCCTATCAGCGCCCAGTTGGTGATACCGAGCATCCACAGTATGAGGAATGTGGCGGCCACGATAAGCACCGAGCTGAGGTTGGTGCCAAGCGACAGCGAGCCAAGCAACTGTTTCATGTTGGCGTCTTCTTTGGTGCGCACGGCAAAGATACCTACTATAGAGAGCAGGATACCTACGGCGGCTATGAGCATCGGGGCCACAACGGCCTTGTATTGCATCTCCACGTCGCCCGAGAGCAGGAATGCGGCTGCACCCAGGGCCGATGTGGCCAGGATAGAACCGCAATACGACTCGTAGAGGTCGGCGCCCATGCCGGCCACGTCGCCCACGTTGTCGCCCACGTTGTCGGCGATGGTGGCGGGGTTGCGGGGGTCGTCCTCGGGAATACCGGCTTCAACCTTGCCCACGAGGTCGGCGCCCACGTCGGCGGCCTTGGTGTAGATACCGCCGCCCACACGGGCAAACAGAGCCTGAGTAGACGCGCCCATACCGAAGGTGAGCATGGTGGTGGTGATCATAGCCAGCTTGGCGGTGCCGGGCAGGTCAACCAGCCAGTCGAGCAGCAGATACCAGAACGAAATGTCAAACAAGCCAAGGCCTACCACAACCAGGCCCATTACGGCACCCGAGCGGAATGCCACCCTGAGGCCGCGGTTGAGCGAGTTGCTGGCCGCATTGGCGGTGCGGGCCGAGGCGTATGTGGCGGTCTTCATGCCCAGGAAACCCGAGAGACCCGAGAAGAAGCCACCGGTGAGGAAGGCTACGGGCACCCAGGGATTCTGTAGCTGAAATCCGTATGCCATGATTGAGAAAAGGATAACCAGTGCCAGGAACACACAACCCACTATCTTGTATTGTTGCTTAAGATAGCTCATTGCGCCCTTGCGTACGTGCGAAGCTATACGCTTCATGGTGTCGGTGCCTTCGCTCTCGCGCATCATCTCGCGGTAGAAATACCAGGCGAGCAGCAATGCGATTACAGAAGCCGCAGGCACTAACCAAAATACCGAGCTTGTCATAATTGGGATTTTAAAATTTAAGGTTTGTTGAAATATGATGCCTTTGTGGTTAAAAAAGTGTTCAAAGTTAATGAAATTTTTTAAAATATGAAAATTCATTATTTCAAGATGGGTGTAAAATTTACAATTTAATAGGTTTTACAACCTAAAAATTGGAAACAAGTGTTAAAATTGCAATTTTATATTATATTTTAATACAAAATCTTTGTTTATTTATTTTTTTGCTTTATCTTTGCGCGTAGAAAAAGCTATTCTTACATTTTGTACGAGATTCCGGTGTCCATTAGGAGGACAATTTCAGTCTCGGCTTTTTTCGTATACGGATATTATAAACCATAAAAATAAAACTGCCTTGAACAAATTTACTCTTACACTTCTCTCTGCTGCAACACTGCTTTGCGGTACAGGTGTGTCGCATGCCCTTGCTCCCAAGGGGTTTGACATATCCAAGATGATCTATAAGGCCAAGAACGGTTCGGATGCGTTCAAATCTGAACGCATGAAGCGTATCGAGAGCACCAACGCGCTCCTCGAGGCCGGCAAGCCCTCGCGCTTCGCAAGCACCCTGGCCGCTCCTGCCGACGACTCTGACATCGTGACAACTCCCTCGCAGGAATTCGGCAACCGCGATCTCTGGGGTGAGATGGATGCACCCAACGGCGAAACCTGGTTCTACTCCGGTAAGATCGAGTACAAGAAAAACGTCGTCAACGAATATTTCACCGAGATGCTGCCACAGTCGTTCTCGATTGAGATTTTCGACCAAGACATGAACCTTGTGGGTACCATAAGCGACAAATTAGAGATTAAAGCTGATGAAGCTCGCGTGCGTGCCGTTGAAGTTCTGCCTGTGATTTCACGAAACTACTTCAATACCGATGATAAGGTAGAAGTGGCTGTTGCCGTTACCGTTAATCCGCTGCCCTGGGGCATTCGTCCCTACACCTATATCTATTCTATAGGCAATCCCAAAGATAGCGAGGGCAACGACGAACCCATACAGGTTTACAACCACTTTATCTCCGACGTGCTCGATGCCTCTACCGATGGCAACGAAAACCTGTTCATGACTGTCGTTTCTGAAGGCAACGACTCCGGTGTCACCGAGGAAGATCTCGGACAAGAAGGCGCATACTGGAAATATCAGTTGGGCAACTACATGAAGGCCGTGACATACGCCAAGGCCGATGCCAACGGCCAGCTCAAGCCCGTGTTTGAAAAGCGCATCACATACTATCAGTACCAGGGCGACCAGCAGGATACTCCCCCTCTGATGTCATACGTGCACAACGGCAAGCCCTGCATCGTCTTCCCCCACTACGAGGAACTGTTCTACAACAAGTTCGACTCAATGGACGAGGACATAACCCAGCGTCTGCCCAACAAGCTCGTTATCGAAATATACGAGTTGGACGAGGCTGCCGGTCAGTTCAAGCTCGCCCAGACCACCAAGATTGATGTTGTGCGTCCCGAGATCGACGGTATCATCGCATCGTACTACGGCATAGGCTTGTTCAGCTACACCGGCGACGTGGCTTACGGTGACGACGGTCTTGCATCGTTTATCGTTACCCGCAGCGACTACATGGCTTCTTCTGACAGCTTTGCCAACTCATACTTCATTTACAATGCCGACGGTACACTGCGTTGCCCGCTCTTTGAGAACGCAGCAAGCCATCAGCGCCTCTCGGATATCGAAGGCTTCGATCCCATGGAAATGTTTGCCGAACTCGATGCCCAGGGCTACTGGTTCAACTTCGTCAACATGCGCACATTCCAGACCGAACTCCGCCTGTTCCAGGGTCTCATTGACGAAGACTCAGACGATCCCGACTACATGATGGCCAACATGGACCGTATAAAGGTGGGCGACACATTCATGTACGCAGTTGAAATGCGTGTGCCCGAATACGATGATATCGAAGATACAAACTTCATGCGTGTGGCATGGATAACCAGAGAAGGCAAGCTCGACCACATGGACTACATCAATATCGGTAACCTCGTGAACTACGCATCGCTGTACATGACAAATATGACCCTTGACGAAAACTACTTCCACAAAGGTCCCGAACGCGAATACATGATGCTCATCAAGCGCGCCAATGCCGATGATGCCTCTTCAGAAGAACAGCTCCTCGTAGCCCAGGCTACAAGCGAAAACTATCCCGCCGGACGTGAACTCCTTCTGCTGGGTCCCGATCCTGAATATGGTGTCCTCGACTTCATTCAGCCCTATCCTACCTACCTTTCTGTACATTACAAGAAGACCGTAGACGGTTTGGATAAGGCCTACACCCGCTACTACGACATGCCGTTAAACAAGACTGCCGGTATCGTTGATGCCGTTGCCGGTGAACTTCCCTTCGCATTCGACGGCACCAACGTAACTCTTGACGGTGCATTCATCGAAGTCTACAACCTTCAGGGTATCCGCGTGGCTGCCGCCACCGGCTCTGTAAGCCTTCAGGGCATGACCCACGGCGTATACATGGTACGTGCCGCCGGCCACACTGCCAAGGTTGCAGTTAAATAAGCTATCCATCGCCTTGCGGGACAGCAGCCCTCCAAGCAGCTGCCCCGCAAGGATACCATCATTTCCCCGCTTCAAAAACAACCCCTAATTCAAATTTTTAATTCCTATTCTATCAATGAAAAAGCTTTTACTTTCATTTCTGCCCATGTTGTTTGCCCTGTTGGCATTCAACGCCAACGCGCAGGACTTTTCAGCGACAGTGACATGGGATAAACCGGGATCCATCCAGGTGAAAAAAGGATCTTCCCCGGCTTACGCCACTCCCGTTGAAATCGCCGATGACGCAACGTCATTCACCGTAAACGAAAAAGAAGACTATATCTTCTTCCCTACCGAAGACTACTTCATTGAGTCTGCCACTATGAACGGCGCTAATCAGAGCCTGACACCTGACTATAGCACCGGTGCAAAATACTTCAAGCTTCAGGCTAAATATCAGAGCACCAAGTTCAACAATCAAACCGTAGCTCTGAAAATGGCCGCATACGAAGTTGTAGGCGAATTCACACTTACCATTGAAAATGGCGCTGACAAGCTTACAGTTCAGATGCAGGATGCTGCCGGAAGCCTCACACAGGCTCTCACCCCGGTTAACGGAACTACCACCTATACCATCCGCAACGTAGACAAGCAGCTCTATGTAAAGCCCGCAAGTTATCTCGTTCCCGCACTTTTCACAGCTACAAACAACGGCGAAGCCATCACTCAAGCCACCAATGGCAGCTATACAACACCTCTTGCTGCCGATGCCAAAATCGTTCTGGCTCTTAACGACCCGTCCACAGTTGAAGCTCCCGTTGAAGTGAAATTTGTTTTCACAAACAACGATCCCGCTTGTATCTCCAATATCCGTAACTGGTCTACCAGCAAGTTTATCGACCTCGAACAGTTCGCTGCCGATAACTATACTCTCAAACTCGACAAGGGTACAAACCTCGCCATCAACATGAACGAGGACTATACCCTCAACTCAATCACAGCCAATCCTGCCGTAGAAGTAAGCGGCGAAATCAAGAGCGGCACACGCTTCACCATCAAGGAAGCCACTACCATCACCATCGACGCCACAGCAATCGAATACGGCACCGAAACTGCAACCATCTACACCAACAACATCGATGGTCTTACATTCGCCACCGCATTTACCGACGGTGAAACCCTCACTCCCGAATTTGTTAAGGAAAACCCCGAAGGCTCTGTTACATTCACAGGCCGAGGCAAGTATTCTTACACCATCAATATCCCCACTTCTGAATACACTCTTCCCAACATCCCCGGCAAGACCAAGAAGTTCTTCTACAGCGCCAAGCCCGGCTATTGGGTTAAGGACGGTGTGCTTGGCAACAAGGCCATCACACCCGACGACGATGACTATCATCTGCGTTCAGGCGTTATGGTAAAGACCGAAGAAGCTCCCGTATTCTTCAATGTAGGCAAGATTGACTACTCAGCTCAAGGTATCGTGTTCTTCAACGGCCTTGCAGGCGGTACAGCCAAACTCGACGCATTTACCGACGGTCTCTCAGGCAGCATGAACGCTCCTTACGAAGGTCAGCCCGGTGTTATGTCTCCCGGTCATGTGAGCACATTCAAGTTCGACCCCGAATACAATGCTTCGTTCACAGCCGCTATGTTCATCACTCAGCAGATAAGCGGTGTAGGTTTCTACACTTACGTTGACGGCGTTGCCCAGACTGCAAGCGAAGATTCTGAAGGCGTGTTCAAGAACCTGGTTCTCAAGAACAATTCAGTAGTGAAGATGTTCTACACCAACACTCCTCCCGCAACTCACACTATCAGCTTTGAAGTAGGTGAAGGTACATCGGCCACTCTCAACTATGACCAGATCGTAACCACCACCGACTTCTCAAAGGCTATCAAGAACGTAGGCAAGGTTGAATATAAGTTCACTCCTGCCGAAGGCACTATGATCTTCGTAAACGAAGCCAAGCTCGAAGCTCCTTATATCTTCACCGCCGAAAAGGATGCAACTGTTAAGTTTGTTGCTGACATCAAGTCTGAAACATTCCCCGTTACATTGGTTCCCGCCGACAGCGCAGTAGTCAAGAAACTCGACAAGGTTACAATTATCGTACCCGTCACCGCTGCAATGATGGAAGGTACAGGTTCTATATACTTTGAAGAAAATGTTGCCGAATATGTAAGCGTTACAAAGGGTACTGAAACCTTTGCTCTGTCTGCAATCGAACCCGGCGAACCCTCAGAAACCGGTATTCCCGTAGTAGTTTACCTCGAATCACCCATCACAGCCGAAGGCGAATACACAGTATCTTTAGCCGAAGGTCTGGTTTACACCACTGTATGGGATGATGCCAAGGGCGAATTTGTACGTCCTGCCGGCGCATCGGTCAACGCAGCCGTTACCGCCAAGGTTACCGTAGATCCCAACTTCCAGTACAAGTGGAGCTTCACTCCCGAAAACGGCAGCCAGAATCCCCTCCCCGGCGCTGATGATGAATACGTATTCATCTACCTGAGTCTGCCCGAAGCCGACAGCCTTATCGACGAACCCATCGACAGCGAAGGCGCATACGGTCCCTGGGTACGTTACAACGGCAATACCCTCAAGCGCGGTACCGACGAGGTTGATGGCGACTGGATGTTTATCCCCGACTGGGACTTCTGGGGTCAGCCCGTACTCCGCATTGCTGTAAATGCTTCTGTATTCAATATCCCCGGCGATCTCTCTATCTCTGCTTTTGAAGGTGCATTCACCGTTAACGGCAATGAAGCTTCTCCCGAACTCGAATACAGCGCTCAATTCGGCGAAAAGAAAGAATTCACATACAACTTCCTCCCCGTTGCAGGTTCTGAAGTAACCCGCGAAGAAATCACTACCATCAAGCTCACCATCGACGGTGCTGACAAGGTGGAAATCGGCGAACTCTATGCTATCTTCGGCCAGGGCTGGAGCTATGGTATCGAACTCAACGAATCATGCGTTTCAATCGAAGGCAACGTGGTTACCTTCACCATCCCCGAATCATTCTCACCCAAGTACGGTAACAACTCTCTTACCATTGGCGAACAGAGCTTCCTCATCGACGGTATGTACTACTCACCCGATTTGGTAGGTTCTTGGAATGTAATTCGTACCACTCCCATCGACTTCACTTGGGTAGCACAGCCCGGCGGCACTATCATCAACTATGGTTACGGCCTTGAAGCCCAGATCATGTTTGGCGAAGAAGAAACCGTACGTGTTATCGACCGCACCGGCCTCACCGTTACATTCAACGGCGAAAAGCTTGGCGGCATCGACTATGACAACTACGATACAGTAGCCGGCTATGCCATCGGTAGCAGCGGCGACTATCCCAACGCTATCCTTCTCTCTGTAGGCGGCGGTATGTTCAACAGCAAGGATACCACCGGTAAGCTCACCCTTACTATCCCCGCAGGCGGTGTAAGCGTATCGGGTGAAGTGCTCGACGAAGCCATCGAATACACCTGGAATGTTATCAAGGAGAAAGACTACGTTGTAGAAGTATCTCCCGCCGACGGCGAAACCGTCAAGACAATCAACAAGATCACCGTTAAGTTCACCAACGCCGATACAGCCGAGCTCTTCAACCTCGCTTCTATCTCGCTCCGCAAGAATGACTATTCTTACAACAGCACCCCGCAGGAAGTGAAAGCTGTTGAAGGCGCAGAATGTCCCACATTCGAAATCACATTCGGCGAAGAACTCACCGTAGCAGGTCCCTACACCTTCACAATGCGTACAGGTGCCTTCACACTCGACGGTGTTCAGGATTCACCCGCAGTTACTGCCGTAATCACTGTTGATCCCGACTTCATGGGCGTAGACGGTATCTTTGGCGACGCAGCCAACGGCAAGCTCACAGTTGTAAACCTTCAGGGTATCGTTCTGATGCAGGATGCCACTGCCGAGGATCTCAAACAGCTCCCCGCCGGTATCTACATCATCAACGGCAAGAAGGTAGCCCTCAAGTAATCACTACCATTAAAATTTGAAAAGACTTCCGGCTCAAAGCCGGGAGTCTTTTTATCCCAAAATAATTTTTTAATCATCAAAAAGCATCTCTCCAAAACCTTTCAAAAAATACCTAACAACAAGCAATGACAAAACATCTACTCACAGGAACCCTCGCCATCCTCATAGCCGGTGGCGCAGCCTCAGCCAAGACCCTGCTGCCTGAGGAAGCATTGCAGCGTGTTCAGGGTTCGCAGATCAAGGCTCAGGCTCTGAATAATCTGCAGAATGCCCCTGAGCTGGTTCTCACATCATTTACCGAATCCGGCGTGCCGGCTGTGTATGTGTTCGGCAAACAGGACAACGGTTACATGATTCTCAGTGCCGATGACATCGCATATCCGGTTTTAGCTTATGCCGATAACGGTACTTTTGACAAGGAAAATATGCCCGAAGCCATGAAGTGGTGGCTCGACGAGTATACCCGCCAGATTGAGTATGCCGCCGCCAATTCAGCCGCTCTCGGTTCAGATATTCGCCCCGCACGCGAGCAGCGTCAGGCCATCGAGCCCCTGCTCAAGACCCACTGGGACCAGGGCGAACCCTACAACCGCCTGTGCCCCGTGGTAAACGGCTCGCGCGGCTATACCGGTTGTGTAGCCACCTCAATGGCGCAGATAATGTACTACTTCAAATATCCCGCCGTAGGTACAGGCAAAATCAGCTATAACGACGATGAAGGTTGCGGCAAGCGTCTTACCTGGGACTTCACCAAGAATCCCTTTGAATGGGACAAGATGCTCCTCAACTACAGCAACCAGCAGTATACCGACGAGCAGGCAAATGCCGTTTCAGTTCTGATGAAGAGCGCCGGCGCTGCCGTGAAGATGAGCTATGGCGCCGATTCGTCGGGTGCCCTCTCGCTCATGACCCAGCACGGTCTGGTCAAATACCTCGGCTACGACCCCAACCTCGAGTACGTGCTCCGCAGCACCGTATCGTCTACCAAGTGGGACGAGCTAATGTATGAAAACCTTGTCAACGTAGGTCCCGTGCTCTATGGCGGTGGCTCTATGGTTGGCGGCGGTCACTCGTTTGTGCTCGACGGCTACGACGGCAACGGTTACTATCACTTCAACTGGGGCTGGAGCTCGATGAGCGACGGTTACTTCTCGCTCGACGCCCTCAATCCCTCGGCTCTCGGTGCCGGCGGCGGTACCGGTGGCGGTTACAACTTCACTCAGGATGCAGTTCTCGGCATTCAGCCTCCCACAGGCAAGCCCGCTGAGGAAAGACCTGAAACTATCTTCCAGCTCGGTTCGCTCAACGGAACCATGGAAGGCGATGTGCTTAAGCTCGACCTGGCCGACGAAGGCGAACCCATGTGGGTGAACTACAACCCCGAAACCGTAAAGGTGCGCTTCGGTATGATCATCGAACAGCAGAACACCACCAACGGTGCCGACACCACAGTGGCCATCAACAAGACCATCTACAGCCTTAAGCCCGGCTACGGCGCAAATGTAAAAATCCTGAAACCTCAGGTTGACTTCGCAGCTCTTCAGCTCCCCGACGGCGTGTTCAAGATTACAATGGCCAGCCTTATGGATACCGAGGGCGCACTGTGGCAGCCCATGAAGTTCAACTACGGTTGCTCGAACTACGTGGTTGTTACCAAAGAAAACGGCAAGTACACCGTTGAGTCTACCAAGGCTCCGTTCTATACCATTGATCAGGTAATGATCGACGACCTTTACTACGGCTGCCTTGTGAATATGGATGTCACCATCACCAATCCCTACGACTTCGAGATTTCGCGCGGTATAGCTCCGCTGCTCTACACCACCGACGGTCAGATAGCCTATATGGGCGAAGGTTTGTTTATCACACTCCAGCCTCACGAAACCGTTACCCGCAACATAATCACCGAAATGTATCTGTTCAACAGCTCGCTGGGCCAGGTACGTCAGGACACTGATTTCTATCTCACATTCTTCGACGAGACTTCATACAGAATCATGACTGATGAATTCTTCTCCAAGGTGACCATGCACCCCAATCCCGGTGCGCCTCAGGTAACTGTTACTCCCGCTCTCACTATCGAGGGTGCCAAGAGAGTGCATAAGGTGGAGAACGGCACATTCCTTAACTATTACGAGGTAAGCAACCCCTACGAAATGCGTGTAACCGCCGGTCTTACCCTCAATCAGGGCTTCATAGCATATCCCATCTACGTATGTCTGCTCACCGATGTTGATGCCAACGGCAATCTCGGCATTATCGACTATAAGGGCGATGCAGTATTTATGAGCGAAGCAGGTCAGCATACTGATTTTGATGTAACATTCAACTTCAGCTCAGCTGTCCCCGGAGAGTACTATCACCTCTCGCTTGCATACGGTGTAAACCAGAGTCTGGCAGCACTGAGCAATCCTCTGCGCTTCAGAATCGCTGACCAGTTGGGTGTGGAAGACGTTACCGATGCCGACTCTGATATCAGCTTTGACGGCACTACAGTCAGCGCACAGGGCGAAGAAATCACCGTTTACAACCTGCAGGGTGTGAAGGTGGCCGAAGGCCTTGACAGCGTAAGCATGCAGGGCTTCACCGCCGGCGTGTACATTGCCAAGACTCCGACCAAGAGCCTCAAGATTGTGGTAAAATAAAAATCATAATAACGTAAAAAAAATGGAGTGACATCATGCGATGCCGCTCCATTTTTTTATACAAGTAACTATACTTATTCTTTGAAGTAATCCATGCGTATCATGGCGTCGGATACGGGCATGGCAGTGGTGATGTGGTGCAGTAGGTCGGGGCTGAGTGCTGTGGTGTCGCCGCGCATCTCCAAGGTCATTGATGATACGGCCACACCCGGATGTACGGGCGACAGTATGCTTTGGCCGAGGCCTTTCCACCCGTAATCATCGAGTCCCATAAGGTTGAGCAGGGTGGGGTATATATCAATCTGCCCCACGGTCTTGTCGATGCGTCCGGTCACGGGCGAGTTGAGCACAAGCAGCGGCGTGTACTGCGAGTCATCTACAAGCCGGCGCGCGGTCTCAGACTCCCGGCGAGCCTCGCGTCGCAGTGATGCAAGTCCTTCGTGGTCGCCGGTTATAACGATGATGGTATTGGCATAGTCGGGTCGCGATTTTATATAATCGACAATGGTATGCAGCTGCGAGTCGGTATAATGAGCCATGGTGACGTAATCGGTAATCTTGTCGGGCAGGCCGGCGGCTGAGATGTCAAATGCAGGGTCTTTCATCTTGTCGGGCAGTACAAATGGGCTGTGGCCCGAGTAAGTTACAAAGGTGAGCATGGCCGGGCTGCCCTCGGGCCAAAGATTGTCGGCTTTAAGCTTTTCCACGCTCTGGCGCATGAAAGAGCCGTCAGAGAGTTTGCCGGGATTGCCTACCAGTTCGTCTATACGCCAGTTGCGGCGGTCGATGAGCGAGTCGTAGCCGAATGCGCGGCTGATGGCTTCCTGATTCCACGTAATGGGTTTGTCGCAGGTGAAGAGTATGCTCCGCGCGCCATATTTCGCGGCCATGGCCTTGTTGAGCGACGGGTATGTGGCCGAGGGAAATTTCATGCTGTACACGGTGCCCTTCATTGGTAGCAGACCTGTATTGAGCATCAATTGAAAGTCGATTGAGCGCCCCGATGCCACTTGTGTGAGCAGATGTGACGCATACAGGGTAGTGGAGTCAGCGATGAGCGAATTGAGATAGGGCGTTATTTCCTTGCCTTCGATTTCGGCTTCTAGGGGCCAGCTTTCGAGCGATTCGCATATTATTACCACGAGGTTGGTGCGCCGGGCTATGCTGTCGGGCAAAGCCGTATGGGGCATCATGTGTGAGTGGTCGGCCAGCCATTCATCTACTTTTGCGCGTGCCTCGGGTGATGTGGAGTTGGCCTCGCTCATGGTGTTGTAGGCTATATGGCCGGCTATGGTGTAGGTAGGTACGCCGCAGGTGTAGTAATAGCACGACTGTGTCAGGGTGTCGTAAGCCTTGTAGAATCCGCCACGACATATTATGGCCGACCAGCTGATAAGGGCGGCCATAAGCCCGGTAGAGGCTATATGCTTCCATGCTCCACGGGGTGCATTTGCAACGCGGCCGGCCAAAGCAACGCCGGCGGCAAGAATCAGCGGAAAGCCAAGGTCGAGCCATCGCAGCGAGGTGAATATGCTCGCGGTGAAGTCAGCCATATTGGATGCCAGCGCGTAGCTTTGTGGCGGAATGGCCGTGAAGTATGTGCGGCAATATATCAGGTTGGCCATGAACAGGCAGTCGATCAGCAGCAGGAATACCGTCTGTACCCAAACGCGCCTTGAAAGCATGAACGGCACTGTGAGCAACACGGCGGCCACAAAGTTGTTGATATACAGCAGCCAGTCGCTCATTGCGCGGAAGGTGGTGAAATTGCACCAAACGACCACAAACCATATAAGCGACAGGAAAGCGGTGGCAATCATTACTCCGGTCTTGGAAACCCAAACATCTTTGCCAAACAAAAATTTTATCAGTTTTTTCATACTTATTGAGTCTTGAACATGTCGAGAACCTCACGTATCAGGGGCGACATGTCGTAGTATTTATACTCAGCCAGACGACCGCCGAAAATAACATCCGTTTCGGCATCGGCCAAGGCTTTGTAGCGCAGGTAAATTTCGTTGTTGCGCCGGTCGTTGACCGGGTAGAACGGTTCCATACCCGGGCGCCACTCGGTGGAATATTCGTACGACACCACTGTTGAGGGGTTGTCGTTCACGGCATTGCCCAAACATTCAAAGTGCTTGTGCTCTATGATGCGGGTGTACGGTACATCACCCGATGTGTAGTTTATCACGGCGTTGCCCTGAAAATCGGGAGTGTCGATTACCCGGGTGTCAAACCTCACGGTGCGGTAGTCGAGTTTGCCGAAGCGGTAATCGAAAAATTCATCGATCTGCCCCGTGAACACCACCTTGCGAGCCAGGGAGCGGTAATGCTTGCGGTTTGCGAAGAAGTCGGCACCAAGCTCCATGTCAACTCCCTGCAGCATGCCGTCGATGAGTTTGTTGTAGCCACCCACGGGCACACCTTGATAAAGGTCGTTGAAATAATTGTTGTCGAAAGTAAATCTCAGCGGCAGGCGCTTGATTATGAACGCCGGCAGCTGTGCACATGGACGTCCCCACTGCTTTTCGGTATATCCCTTTATGAGCAGGCGGTATATGTCATCGCCCACGAGCGACAGCGCCTGCTCCTCAAGGTTGCGCGGCTCGCCGTCATATATATGCCGCTGCTTGCTGAGCACCTCGCGGGCCTCGTCGGCTGTGGTCACTCCCCACAGCTGCCTGAAGGTATTCATATTGAAGGGCAGGTTGTAGCGCTTGCCGTCGGGCGCTACGGCTATGGGTGTGTTGATGAAATTGTTGAACGGAACAAACGAATTTACAAAATCCCACACCTCGCGGTCGGATGTATGGAAAATGTGCGGACCGTATCGGTGTACGTTAATACCGTTGATACAATCACAGTGCAGGTTGCCGCCGGTATGAGGGCGGCGGTCTATGGCAAGGCAACGCTTGCCCTGCCGAGTGGCAAGACAGGCAAATGCTGCGCCAAACAGCCCGGTGCCTACAATCAGGTAATCGTATGGTTTCATCTGTGCAAAGTTAAGGCTTTGTAAGATATAAAAAGAAAATATTTAAAAAAAATATGAGGGGTGATGAACCTTTTTATGTTACAGAACGTTTACAATACAGAAAGGCAAACAAAGCTTTTCCCATTGTAAGAAATGTGATAATGATTGGTTTATATCTAACGTAGCGACGCCGTGAGGCAGTCGCTACGTTGGGTTTTATACCTATACATAAAGAAAAAAACGAATCAGGACATAAAAAAGTGGAAAAAGACAAGTCTTATTTGGAGATGAAATCTTAACTTTGCAACTTGGAATGCAAGTCTTTTCCAAATATTCCGCATAAAATGTTTCAATTAATATAAGGTATTATGTCAGAGATTAAATGTGTAGGCATTCTTACATCCGGAGGTGATGCACCGGGCATGAACGCTGCTATTCGCGCCGTGACACGTGCGGCTATTTTCAGTGGTCTCAAGGTCAAGGGTATTTACCGTGGCTACCGTGGTCTCATCAGCGACGAGATTGTAGATTTCCACACCCAGAATGTTTCCAATATCATACAGCAGGGCGGTACTATACTCAAAACTGCCCGTTGCAAGGAATTCCAGACTCCCGAAGGCCGTCAGCTGGCCTACGACGTACTGCGTCGTCACGAAATTGATGCGCTGGTGGTGATTGGCGGCGACGGCTCGCTCACCGGTGCACGCATTTTTGCCAACGAATTTAATTTGCCCTGCATAGGTCTGCCCGGTACCATAGACAACGACCTCTATGGCACCGACACCACCATAGGCTACGACACCGCCCTGAACACAATCATGGAATGTGTCGATAAAATCCGCGACACCGCCACCAGCCACGAGCGTCTGTTCTTCATCGAGGTTATGGGTCGCGATGCCGGCTTCCTCGCCCTCAACGGTGCCATAGCATCGGGTGCCGAGGCTGCCATCATTCCCGAAATCTCAACCGAGGTCGACCAGTTGGCCGAACTCATACAGAACGGCTTCCGCAAGTCTAAGAACTCATCCATAGTTCTCGTGGCCGAAAGCCCCGTTACCGGCGGTGCCATGGGCATGGCTCAGCGTGTGAAGACCGAATTCCCCGGCTACGATGTGCGTGTGTCGATACTCGGACACCTGCAGCGCGGCGGTTCTCCCACTGCCCACGATCGCATTCTGGCTTCGCGCATGGGTGCAGCCGCCATTGATGCTCTGCTCGAAGACCAGCGCAACGTGATGATAGGTATAAAGAACGACGAAATCGTGTACGTACCCTTCTCAAAGGCTATCAAGAACGACAAACCCATCAACCGCGAATTGCTCAACACTCTGCGCCGCCTGTCTATATAAGACTCTCTATATAATAAGCTATGAAATCACTGTACGCCCTTCCCATTCTCGTGGCAACGATGATTCTGACGGCCTGTGCCAGCATAGGCCGTCCCGACGGGGGTGCCCGCGATGAGCAGCCCCCTGTGTATGTGCGTTCAAATCCCGCTCCGGGAGCCTTGAACGTAGACGGCCGGAATATCACCATCGTCTTCAACGAGAATGTGCAGCTCGAAGACGCGTTCAACAAAGTAGTGATTTCGCCCGTACAGCTCGAAGCACCGCAGATTTCGGCCAACGGCCGCAACGTCAGGGTGCAGATACGCGATACCATGAAGGCCAACACTACATATACCATCGACTTTGCCGATGCCATCAAGGATCTGAACGAGGGCAACGTGCTCGACGGTTTTGCCCTCGACTTCTCCACCGGCGAGTCGATTGACACCATGAGGGTGTCGGGCATGGTGCTTGGAGCTTCAAATCTCGAACCCGCCCAGGGCGTGCTCGTTGCAGCGTATTCAAACCTTTCAGATACCGCCATACGCACTTTGCCACCCGACCGCATTGCCCGTACCAACCAGTACGGCATGTTTACCATTCGCAACCTCGCCCCGGGTACTTACCGCGTGTACATGCTCAACGATATCAACCGCGACTGGCATTGGGACCGCTCTGAGGACGTGGCATATCTCGACGAGCTTATAGTTCCGTCGACCGAGGCAATCACCGTCACCGACACCCTGTACAGCTCTACCGGGGGCGACTCGCTCGTGACCCGACCCGGCACCATGTTCCTGCCAAATGATATTCTGCTCAACTGGTTCAACGAAGATTACAAGGCCCAGTATATCAAGGAATACAAACGCCCCGAGCGCCGCAAGGTGAATATAGAGTTTGGCGCGCCGTCCGACTCCATGCCAGAGATACGCATAGTCGATGGCCCCACAGATGAGTCGCTGCGCGGTCTTACATCCGACCATTGGGCCACCACTGTGGCTTCGCTCACCAAGGATACCATTGATGTGTGGCTGTCAGACACAATGGTTATAAACACCGACTCGCTGCGCCTGTCGGTGCGCTATCAGAAGCCCGATTCGCTCGAACGTATGGTATGGACTACCGACACCCTGCGATTCTATTTCAAGAATCCTCGTCGCAGCAAAAAAGAAATCGAAGCCGATACACTGCCTCCGCGCTACGACCTGCTCAAATTTGACCTGCAGCTCAACGGCGGCGTGCAGGAGGTGTATTCACCCCTGAAATTCAAAGTCGACCAGCCCCTTGTGTCGCTCGACACCTCGGCTGTAAGGCTCGAACATCAGGTAGACACCCTGTGGATGCCCATAAATGGCTGGAACATCGTGCCCGACTCTCTAAATCCCGTATTTACAAGCGTTATCAGCACCGAGTGGATTCCCGGCGACAAATATCGTCTGTCGGTGGATTCGGCCGCTGTGGTAAGTATATACGGCGAGCACAACCGTCCGGTAAGTTCTGAATTCAACGTGCGCAGCCTGTCAGACTACAGCAACCTCGACTTTGTGTTGCAGGGAGCCGACTCCACTACCATAGTGCAGCTGCTCAATACGTCGGACGAACCGGTGGCAGAGCAACGTGTGGTTGACGGCAGGGCAAAGTTCAAATACCTCGCTCCGGCAGTTTACTACGCCCGTGTGTTCTTCGACACCAACGGCGACGGCAAGTGGACCACCGGCAAACTCGACTCCATTCAGCCCGAAGAAGTTGCCTATTATCCTTCTAAAATAGAGTTGAAACGCAATTGGGACGTGGAACAGCAGTGGAATATCTACGAAACACCGCTCGACCGCCAGAAGCCATACGCATTGCTCAAGAACAAGCCCAAACTCAAGCGTGGTGAGCGTGACCCGCGCGAGGAAATAAAGAATGAAGATGAAGAAGACGAATTCATGGGCGGCGGATTCGGCAACAGAAACAATAACAGCAACAGTAACAAAGGCAGTGGCGGAAGGCGTGGCGTAGGTGGCTTGAAGCCTGCCTCAAATAATAATTTGAGAAGATAATGTACTGCAAAATCTCACCCTCGGCCGAGGCTTACGGCGATTACAGCCGCTTGTATTCAGAAGTTTATGACCCCGATGCGTTCATGCGCTCATCGGGCGATACCGTGGTGAAATACGACACGGCATGGAAAACCGCCTGCGTGCACAAGGAACCACGCGAGGTGATAGACCGCACCGTGGCCGACTTCATGCTCATAGGGAGCGCCCACCTCGAGGCTTTGGCCATGAATCGCCTGCGCAATACTGCCATGGCCACAGCGCTGTCGATGCTCGTGAGTGCCGATATGGCCGGTGCCGATACCGTGGCCCTTGGATTGATATATCTTGACCTGCATGCCCGCTATCTGCTCGGCTGTGTGGAATTGAGTCAGACAGTGGCAGATGACAGCTTTGGCCGGCCGCATGCCAAGGCTATACTGCGTATGGAGTCTGAATTATATATAGGAGCACTCAACCGCTTTAAGGGCGCCTACTCGCCGGCAGCTCACGATATAGCCCGCTATGAAGCCATAGCCGAGGGTGCCCTCCGATATACGCAAGATACAGTCCGCACGGCCGATGATGCTGTTATAGCCGACGCTTCAGCTCCGTCCGAGGCTTTGGTAGATATGTTCTCGCGCCTGCATGCTCTGGGGCTGCAAGATTGATTCTTTTGCGTATTTTAACAAGGTTGTGTCATGTAATTGCACATATATGGCCATAACTTTGTACTATCAAAATTTGTATTGTTTAATACCTGAATAATAACTTAAACTCGATATAAAATGGAAAAACCCGAAAAAGCCCCTAAAAAGGGTAAAGCCGCGGCAACCGACCCTCAGGCAGCTCGCCGCGAGGCTCTGGCTCAGGCTTTGAGCAAGATAGAAAAAGACTTTGGCAGAGGCTCGATCATGAAACTCGGCGACGAGTCGATTGAAGATGTTGAGGTTATCCCCTCGGGCTCGGTAGGCCTTGACTACGCTCTGGGCGTGGGAGGTTATCCCCGTGGCAGAATCATCGAAATCTTCGGCCCGGAATCTTCGGGTAAGACAACATTGGCCATACACGCCATAGCCGAAGCGCAGAAGCGTGGCGGTATAGCCGCTATCATCGACGCCGAGCACGCTTTCGATCGTTTTTACGCACAAAGCCTCGGTGTTGACATCAATAATCTGTTCATGGCTCAGCCCGACAACGGCGAGCAGGCTCTTGAGATAGCCGAACAGCTCATTCGCTCGTCGGCAATCGACATCCTGGTGGTAGACTCTGTTGCAGCCCTTACCCCCAAGGGCGAGATCGAAGGCGATATGGGCGACCGCAACGTAGGCCTGCAGGCCCGTCTTATGTCGCAGGCCATGCGCAAGCTCACCGGCGCCATCTCGCGCACCAACACCTGCTGCATCTTCATCAACCAGCTGCGCGAGAAGATTGGTGTGATGTTCGGTCCGTCAGAAACCACTACCGGTGGTAACGCCTTGAAGTTCTACGCTTCGGTACGTCTCGACATTCGTTCACGCTCCACTATCAAGGACGGTGAGGAAGTGCTTGGCCGTCGTGCTGCCGTTAAGGTGGTGAAAAACAAGGTGGCTCCTCCCTTCCGTCGCGCTGAATTCGACATTATGTTTGGCGAAGGTATCTCTAAGAGCGGCGAAATCGTTGACCTCGGTGTTGAACACGGCATCATCAGCAAGAGCGGTTCGTGGTTCAGTTACAACGGCAACAAGCTCGCTCAGGGTCGCGATGCCGCCAAACGCACCATCGACGACAATCCCGAGCTTGCAGAAGAACTCTCGGCCAAGATTCTCGAAGCCATGAAGGTGGCCGACAAGAATCCCCGCGCCAAAATGGCCAAGAAAGCCATTGAAGAAACCGCCGAAGCCGCTGCTCCCGCTGCTGCCGACGCTCCCAAGGCCGCCAAAGCCGAACTCGACTTCGACTCAACCCTTCCCGACGACGATCCTTTCTCGATTGAGGAAGATATGTAAGCCGGAATGACCGAAAGTATATTCCAACGCACCATGCTTGTAGCCGGGTCCGAGATGATGGCCCGGCTGCAGGCTGCACGTGTGCTGGTGGTGGGCGTGGGCGGCGTAGGTTCGTGGTGTGTCGAAGCTCTGGTGCGCACCGGCATAGGGCATATCACCATCATCGACCGCGATGTGGTGGCTGTGAGCAATATCAACCGCCAGTTGCCGGCCACAGTCTCGGCTGTGGGTGAGCCTAAGGTGGAAGTGCTCGGTCGCCGTCTGCTTGACATAAATCCGCAGCTCGACCTCACCATGATATCCGACTTTTATTCGCCCGAAAATGCCGATACCTACGACCTCGATTCATACGACTATGTGATAGATGCCATAGACTCACTGGCATGCAAGGCCGAGCTGATAATACGTGCCACAGCCTCGCGGGCTAAGTTGTTCTCGTCAATGGGAGCGGCCCGTAAGCTCCACGCATCCATGATTTCGACCACTGAGTTCTGGAAGGTGCAGGGCGATCCTCTGGCCCGCGCGTTGCGGCAACGCTTCAAGCGCACAGGTGTGTTTCCCAAGCGTAAGTTCAAATGTGTTTACTCGCCCGAGCGTATAGCACAGCCGATTGAAAGCCCCGACGGCGCCAACGGCACCTTTGCACACACCACTGCCATATTCGGCCTTACCCTGGCCGGGCTGGTGATAGAAGACATAAGTAAGCAGTGAAAAATAAGGCTTTCATGCTGAAATTCAGCGCGAGAGCCTTTGTATATAGACCACCGAAAAGAAAAATTGCCACCGAGAGAAAGGCCGGAAAGAAGAAAAATCAGATGTTCTTATGTTTTCCGACTGCCGTCGTGAAATTCTTACGGTAATTATCTTCTTCAATAGCAGCAGGAAGAAAGTCAATATCGCGAGTGTTGATGTACTTGGTTCCACCTCCGGCTCGTTTATTGATGGTAGCGATGACAATATCAAGAATACGGGTACGGACTTGTTTGGCCTTTTCACTCTCAGTCAAAAGCATTCCCATATTTAGGACTGCCCTAAAGTTGAAAAGTCCGAGTCGGGTGGTTTTGGTCATCTCATTTATGACATGACCAAACTGTAACTTTAGTTCCTTCAACAACTTACCTCTACATAAAAAGTATCCGTTATATTTAAGCTCATCCTCGTATTGGGCGATATATCGGTTTATTGTAGATAAATCAACTTCATAAAATTCCGCAACCATTTTCTTGGTAAAGCGGTATTCGCCCTCAAAGAGCATCCCGGTAAAACCGAGATTTTCTTGAAGGGCATCGACGGCATAGCGGTTGTTCAGTACATTCTGCCGCTCTATATTTGATGCTGTAAGGTCGTTCATAGATTGCAACCACGAAGTGCTCGTGGCTCAAAAAAGTTAATACTCGCCGCAAATTTATAAAATTTATTTGGATTATCAATCGTATAATCCAATATATCAGAAGATTTCACCTTTGTTGGCGTTGACGATTGCGTCTATCTCATCGGTGATCTCGTCGGAGGATAGCTTGATGTTGTCAATGAAAGTTTTCTGTGTTTTGTGACCGCTGAGGTGCATCATCCGGACAATGGTGAATTTGTGGGAGCGATACATGTCGGTTATGCCGCTGCGCCGGGCGGTGTGGGTTGTAACGCAATTGTATCTCTCATTTTTAGCCATAAAAAAGAGACTGCCTGAACTTGATAGACAGTCTCTCGTGTTTTTGTGCTAACAGGTGATTTATTTCACGGGAATGGTGATAGTGGCGGGTTTAAGGCCGCGGGCTTCAGCACGCAGGGTTACAGTGCCGGGTGTGTCAGAGCTTTGTACAATCGCTGTGATTTGGCCCGAGAAGGCTTTCATGTGGGGCAGATGGAACTGTTCGAGCGAGGTGGCATCGCCGTTGGCATTGGCGCGGAATGTGCCGTTGCCGTTTACTTTGAAACGTACTTCGCGCGAGTCGGCGGGGCAGAGATTGCCGTTTTTATCGACCACGCTCACAGTAATGTAGGCAAGGTCTTCACCGTTGGCGCTGAGCGAGTCGCGGCTACATTCGAGTTTGAGTGTATGTGGCTTGCCGGCTGTGCGTACTGTAGACTCGGCAGCCTTTTTGCCATCGCTGTCGTATGCCACCACAGTTATTTCGCCGGGCTGGTACACGGCATCTATCCACATAAGTCTGTAGCGTCGCAGCAGGGCCATCTTGTCGTCGGATGCAGCAGCTTCGGCAGCTGTGAGCTTCTTCTGACGGCCCTGGCTCTTGCCATTGATAAACAATTCGGCTTCGGGATAGTCGGTGTAGACCATCACCGGTGTCACTTGGCCTTCGCGTCCGGGCCATGTCCAGTGGGGCAGGATGTGCAGGGTGTGGTCGTTCTTGTTCCACTGGCTGCGGTAGAGGTAGTAGCGGTCTTTGGGAATGGAGGCAAGGTCGATTATACCGAAGAGCGACGAGTGGCTGGGCCATGCGTCGGTATCGTAGGGCGAAGGTTCACCAAGATAGTCGAAGCCGGTCCACACAAATTGTCCCATGGTCCATTTGTTGTCGTCGGCGTTGGCAAAGTCCTCATCGGGGATGTTCGACCAGCTGCAATGTTCGGTGTCGTAGCTCGACGACTGGTGGTCGTCGTACATGGCTTTGCCCGTTACCTGCACGGGGAACTTATACACGCCGCGCGAGCTTACTGTAGATGCGGTCTCAGAGCCAAGAATAAGACCCTGGGGCAGTTTGTCGTAGGCTTCCTTGTAGCGATGTGCGCGGTAGTTGAGTCCGGGTACGTCAAACATGGCACCAAAGCCGTTGCGCAGTATGCAGCTCACCTGGTCCATGCCGCAGGTTACGGGGCGTCCGGGGTCCTCGCGGTGGCAGATGTCCTGCAGAAAGCGAGCCACCTTGTAGCCCTCGTTGCTGCACTGTGTGGGTACTTCATTGCCCACCGACCACATCACCACCGACGGGTGGTTGCGGTACTGGTGTATCATGTTCACCATGTCGCGCTCGGCCCACTGTTGGAAATAGCGGTGGTAGCCGTTTTTGCACTTGGCGATGTCCCATTCGTCGAATGGTTCGAGCATCATCATCAATCCCATCTCATCGCACAGCTCTACCAGCTCGGGGGCAGGCATATTGTGGGATGTGCGCACGGCATCGGCACCCATATCCTTGAGCATTTCGAGCTGGTGGCGCAGGGCCGACTTGTTGATGGCTGCGCCCAGCGGGCCGAGGTCGTGGTGGTTGCATACACCTTGGAACTTGCGGAGCTTGCCGTTGAGATAGAATCCGCGTTCGGGCACAACCTCGATGGTGCGCACGCCGAAGCGCGATGAATAACTGTCGAGCTTGGAGTTCTTGTCGTCGAATATCTCGGTGGTGGCTGTGTAAAGATAGGGCGATTCGGGCGACCACAGGTGCGGCTTTTCTATTTCGAGGTTATGCTCGAAAGGCAGACCGTGGTTTTGCTTGCCGGTGGTGGTGCGCTGTCCCACTACCTTGCCATCGGCATCGGTGAGGGTGGTGACGAGTTTCAGTGTCTTGTCTCCGGCGTTGTCGACATTGATGTTGAGCTTGACGGTGGCAAAGTCGTCGTTTACATGCGGAGTGGTGATCTGAGTGCCCCACACCGGTATGTGTACCGGGTCGGTAGTCACCAGACGCACGTTGCGGTACAGCCCGGCACCGGGATACCAGCGCGAGGAGTACGGACGGTTTTGCAGACGCACGGCCACCACATTGTCCTTGCCGTCGGGGTTTAGGTAGGGAGTCACATTGAAGTGGAAGGAGTTGTAGCCGTTGGGCCACTCGCCCACCTTCTGACCGTTGACCCACACTTGGGCTTCGCTCATGGCACCGTCGAATACCAAAGTGGCATCCTTGCCCTGAGGCACGTCGAAGCGGCGGCGGTACCATCCGGTGCCTATGTAGGGCAGGCCTCCGCTGCGGCCGGTTTTCATAGATGCCACTTTCTCGCCGTTTTGAGTTACAGCCACATTCTGCAGGTCGTATTTGCGGTCGAAAGGTCCGGTTATTGCCCAGTCGTGGGGCACCGATACAGTCTGCCAGGCGGCATCGTTGTAATCCTTGTCGGAGTACTCGGTGGCGATGCTGTCAAGGGTGAACTTCCAGTCGTTTTTGAGTAAGGTCTCGCTGCGTTGTGCATTTGCAAGCGCTGTACAGAGCATACAGCATAGCAGCATTAAGCATTTGCGTTTTGTCATGGGTATATTGGATGATTATTTTATTTATTGCAATAATGAGCCGACCTCGCTTATGGTTATGTCATATCCGCGGCTGCCATAATCGTTGCGCTTCTTGTCGGACCAGTTTGGTTTCATGGTCGAAACCATTATGGTGAGGTCGTATTCGCCCTTGTCGAGCATGGGAGATATGTAGCGAAGGCCATCGGCCGGTGCAAGGGAATAGAAGTCGATGCTTGTGCGTACCTTGATATTGCCCCGGTTGTCGGTGATGATAGCTTCGGCATAGGGGCTGTGGTCGTCGGTGTGCCCCTTGATGTATATTTTGCCGGGCCGGTCGAGTCGTATGCGGTAGCTTTTGCTGTCGCCTGGAGTCTTACCATTCCATTCCGAGTCTTTAAGCGGACTTGTGTGCAACTCAGCGGCCTGCATGGTGGCCGGACTCCAAGCCTGCATGAATTCGGGCATGAAAGGCTCGCCGTCAATCCATTGCAATGGTTGCCATACGTATGTGGCTGCGCTGCGTTGGCGGGGATATGACCAGCGGTCGCCCATGTACATGAATGTGGTATCGCCCTGATTCACTACAGGCAGGATGAATGAGGTCTGGGTATTCCAAGTATTGCTGCCCCGGGGTGCGAAGAGCGGTTTCTTTTCCCACGGACCCGACAGCGACGGCGACGATACATACATGTTGTCGTTGCGCTCCCACGAGGTAGTGTGGCTCGAGAACCAGTAATACCGACCGTTGTGTCGGATCATTGCCGGCGACTCGCCCACACCCTCAACCTTGCGGCTCATGCACGAGTCGAGCGAATGGCAATCTTCAGAAAAACGGTATATATCGCCGTGATGTACAAGCAGGTACGAGCGCCCGTCGGTATCGGTGAATGTGCCTATGTCCCATTTCTTTATGGGCTGGCCTTTGTAGAGCAACGGTCCTTGGAAGGTGTACTCGCCGTTTACTGTCTTAGATGTGGCGTAAGTGGTGCAGGGGTCTTTGTATCTGAGATTGTCGGAGTGCATCACCATTATATATTCGTCGGTGGCGGGACTATAGATCACTTTAGGACGTTCGCCCACGCGGCCTGGACCCATGCGTCCGTCCTGTTGTTGCTTAAAGGCGATGCGCTCGAATGTCCAGTTGGCAAGGTCGGGCGATGAATAGCAGCTGAATCCGGTGAAAATGTTGGCCGAATCGGTCTTGAATTCGCCGAACATATAGTACTTGCCGTTGGCCTTGATGATGTTGGCGCCGTGGGCCGAGACAATGCTGTCGCGGTCATCATACCATGGTACACCGTTTACAATAACATCCGATGCGTTGGCGTATAATGCTGATAATATGATGAAAGTGGATAAGAGTATATTTTTCATGAAACAGATCTAAAATTTCCATTCAATGCCGGCCATGACAGTGGCGCGAGGCATGGGGAATCCGTAATTTATCTGATAGCTTGTGGCGTTGAGGTTATCACCCTTGGCAAACAGGGTGACGGGGGTTGACAGCGGTATGGTGTATGCCACACGGGCATTGAGCAGGGCATAGTCCTCAGTGGTCTCCTCGGTGAGCATGTGCCACACTCTACAAACGTCAATCGAAAATTCCCACCTGCCGGGAGTGAAAGATACCTGCCCGAAAAGCTTGTTGCGCGGGGCGGCGAGTATGCGTGTATCGGTGTGCAGGTAGG
Source organism: uncultured Muribaculaceae bacterium (assembly GCA_910586975.1). GTDB lineage: Bacteria > Bacteroidota > Bacteroidia > Bacteroidales > Muribaculaceae > CAG-873. The sequence goes on from CAJUKX010000006.1 coordinate 88,863, forward strand.
CGTAGTTGGCCGTAATGATCCATAGGGGATGAGGCCGGTATGACAGGTCGAGCTCAAAGCCCTTGTTGATGAATTTGCCGGTATTAACGTTTAGCGGAGCGCCGTCGGCCATCACCTGCTGTATGAGGTTATCACCGTTTATGTAGTAGAATGCTGCGCCTATGTTGAGCCTGCCGTCGAGCAGCCACTGGCGCAGTTCAACCTCGAAGTTGTTCATGCGCTCGGGTTTGAGCAGCGGATTGCGCGGGCCGTACATATACAGCTCGCGTATGTTGGGCGAACGGAAGCCTTTTGAAAAGCTGAACTTTATGCGGTTGAAGTCGGTGGGACGGGCTATGATACCGGCCTGCGGCACCCACTCGTTGCCAAACTGCGATGAGTGCTCAAGGCGCACCCCGGCGTTAAGGCTCAGGCGGTCGTTGAGCAGCGCCTGCTGCATCATGGCATATCCGGCAATCTCGTTTACATGGCGGTCGACTATAGGCGTCTGTTTGCCGTCGGCCTTAAGTGCATTCCAGGCTTCACCGCCCCAGTGCTTGAAGTCAATGCCAAGGCTCAGGTCGTTGCCTTGCCAGGGTTTCACGGTCTGATATGCAGTGATACCCATGTTGAAGTCTTTGGAGTTGAACAGATAATCGCGTGGCTGCCCGTTGCGCAGACCATCGTCTATGGTGTGTTTGCCGTAATTGTAATATGCCTGTATTCCGCCCGAGGATATGTCGTAGCGGTTCTTGACAAATACCGATGTGGTGGTGCGGAACATCTTGGACCACATCTGCAGCGGCTGTGCAAGGTGTACCGAGCCTGGATTGTGAGCCTTGGTCTCGGTAAGCATCACGTTGGCTCCGGCTTCCCAATGGTTTGAAAAGTTGTAGCTAACCGAGGCATACTGGTTGGCCAGCCAATAGTGCATACCCGGCCGGTTGCCGTCGGTGGATTCGTAGCTTGCGGCGGCGAAAGCGCGCAGCTTGCGGTGCGAGAATCCGGCTTTCGCTCCGTATTTTTGAGAGCCGTAGCTTCCGCCCATTGCTCTCAGCGAGCCGTAGAAGCCCTCGCGGTCGGGGCGCCTTGTTATAAGGTTTACCGAGCCGCCCATAGCACCCGAGCCGTAGAGCAGCGACGAGGGACCGCTGACCACCTCAACACGCTGTACATCGTTGGTGACGTAGGTGTCGGGGAGCGAGTGGCCGAAAACACCGGCCCACTGGGGCTGGCCGTCGATAAGAAAAAGCACTTTGTTGCCCGAGCCGACGCCGCGTATGTTTACCGTGCCGGCAGCGCCGCCGCTAACACCATAGCCGGCCAGACCGCGTTGGGTGACAAACATGCCCGGAATGCGGTTTTGCAGCACCGGCAGCAGATTGGTCTCGGTACTTTTGTCAATTATATCAGAATCAATTATTTTAACATCGAGGGGGAGCAGCGGCACGGGGGCCTTTGCTGCGGTCTCCATAACTACAATTTCACCGAGTACCTGAGCGGTGTCGGCGCTTTCGGCCGTTGCGGCGAAAGATACAGCAGGGAGCAGGAAGCATAATGCGGTGATAATTGGTTTCATCCTAATAAAAATTCTTTTATCTTTTCGAGCCGTTCTGTGGCAGCCTTGCGACCCATGTTGTAAACGTTTTTCAGCTTTTCGGGGTCTGACTCGATGCGCCCTATAGGCAGCGGTTTCTCAGGGGCAATGACAAGGGTGTCGCCCTCGGCTTCCATACGGTTTATATAGTCGAGCTGGCTGTTGTACATGATGTGTCGCCGCCCCATGGCCTTGGCTATGGCCGGTGCGTAGGGCATCAGTAGACTGAACAGCCACCGTGGGGCAGGCTTCTTGCGGTAGTCGCGCGGCTGAGTCAGCACTACTATGTTGCGCATGAAGCCGAGATCTCTGAAATAGCGCAGCGGTATGGAGTCGCTTATGCCACCGTCGAGCATGCGCCGTCCGTCGTCCACCTTCACCGGACGGGTGAGCGCCGGCATTGAGGCCGATGCTCTGAGCCATTCGAGCGAATTGTAATCAACCTTGTCCATTTTGTAGTAAACAGGCTCGCCGGTATCTACATCGGTGCATACGAGATGAAACTCCATGGGATTTTTCTCGAAAGTGTCGCAATCGAATATATCGAGTGTGAGCGGCAAAGTATGGTATGCAAACTCGGCTCCCACGAGGTTGCCCGTGGTGAGCAATGACCTCAGCCCCATGTAGCGCGGGTCTTTGGCATAGCGCAGATTATAGCGCAGCACACGTCCGGGCTGCATGGACTTGTAATTGCAGCCGAAACTCGACCCCGCCGATACTCCCACCAGCCCGTCGAAGCTGATGCCTTCTTCCATCATCACATCAATGACTCCTGCGGTGAAAAGACCGCGCATTGCACCTCCTTCAAGTACGAGTCCGGTTTTCATTATCGCATTGTAAGGTGGAATATACGGTAAAATTCGGCGAAATCGGGCGATTCGAGCATGTGGTTGAGCAAAGTGGTATCGCTCCAGAATTCGGGACCTATACCGTTTGAACTGATGTTTATATTGAGGTTGAAATCATCGTTGCGCAGGCTGTCGCGCAGATATGGTACAAGTTTCTCGAACTCGGCACCGATAAGATTGGAGGTTACAACGCTGTCAACCACCACTACCCAGCGACCGTCGGGCGCAAGCTCGGGCACGAACTTGTTCATGGCATTGCTTATGGCCGGTTCGGCCGAGTGAGCCTTTGAATAATCGAGCCAAGCCTTGCTCAGGGCCTCGGCGGTGACGGGTTCGCTGCGGTGGACGGCTTTGTCGGCGGTGTCGGCGGCTTTGTTTACCTGCATCGATAGTCCGCCTACACGTATGGCCGAGCCGGCGGCTCGTGGACGCCTTGCTGCGGCTGCCGCCGGGGTGGCTGCGCGTGGCACCGCCTGCGGTGCGGCGGGCTGAACCTGCTGCGGGGCGGGTGCGGACTGAGTGGTCGCGGCGGGCGTGGCCTGCGGCGCCTGCGACCTTGCTATGGGTTTGAGTGGCCCTCCTCCCTGACCACTTTTAGATGGGGGAGGGCTTAGAAGTTGGGCGATACGTATGAGTGTGATCTCAACGAGCAACTGTTTGCTGCTTGCCGCACGGTAGTTGAGGTCGGCATCGTTGCACAGACCCATGGCGGCATACAGAAATTCGGGTTTAAGGCCGGCAGCCTGCGCAGCCATCTGCTGACGCACGTCGTCGGGCACATCGAGCAGCCCCAGGGTTGCCGGCGATGATGCCAGCATGAGGTCGCGCAGATATTGTCCGAGTCCGTTGATGAAAAACTGCGCGTCGAATCCCTTGGCGCGTATTTCGTGGAACACAAGCAGCGCTGCGGGCACCTCGCCTTTGACAAAAGCCTCCACAAGCCGTGTGTAGTAACTCGAATCGAGCACATTGAGATTGGCAATGGTGGCGTCGTAGGTGATGTTGCCGCGGCACGATGCGGCAACCTGGTCAAAGATGGAAAGTGCATCGCGCATGGCTCCGTCGGCCTGACGGGCGATGACGTTGAGTGCGGCCGGCTCGGCAGTTATACCCTCGCCTTCAGCCACATGTCCCAGATGATTCACCATATCGGCTATGGTGATACGGTTGAAGTCGTATATCTGGCAGCGCGACAGTATGGTGGGGATAATCTTGTGCTTCTCGGTGGTGGCGAGGATGAAGATAACATACGAGGGCGGTTCCTCAAGGGTCTTGAGGAAGGCGTTGAAGGCGGCTGTCGACAACATGTGTACCTCGTCGATGATGAATACCCTGTAGCGGCCGCGGGTGGGTGGCACCTGCACCTGCTCTATGAGGCTCTTCATGTCCTCGATACCGTTGTGCGAGGCGGCGTCAAGCTCGATGATGTTCATCGAATTGCCTTCGTTGAAAGCCTTGCACGAATCGCATTCGTTGCAAGCCTCACCGTCGGGCCCGGGATTGAGACAGTTGATTGTCTTGGCGAAAATACGTGCGCATGAAGTCTTGCCCACACCTCTCGACCCGCAGAACAGGTATGCCTGAGCCAGACGCTTGGAGGCAATGGCGTTCTTGAGTGTTGAGGTCAGGGCAGACTGGCCTACCACCGATGCAAAGGTGGCAGGCCTGTATTTCCGCGCTGATACTATATATTGTTCCAATTATTTGGCGATAAGGAGGTTGTAGTTTTTCTTGCCTTTTTGCACAAGGATGTACTTGCCGTTGAGCAGCAGCTCGCTCGAGGCGGGAGCGTATGCATCGGCAATTTTCTCTTTGTTGATCTGGACGCCGCCGCCCTGTACCATCTTGCGCAGTTCGCCCTTTGAGGGGAATACCTTGGCACGGTCAACGAGCAGGTCGGCAATCGAGATGCCGGCTTCGATGTCGGCGAGGGCCACTTCAAATGTGGGCACGCCTTCGAGCACCTGCAGCAGAGTTTCCTCGTCGAGACGGTGGAGAGCCTCGGCGGCATGGTTGCTGAAAAGAATCTGAGAAGCTTCAACGGCTGCCTCATATTCCTGAGCCGAGTGTACCATGGTGGTGATTTCCTTGGCAAGACGCTTCTGCAAGGGGCGCTGACCGGGATCGGCGGACTGGGCTGCGACGAGTTCTTCGATTTCCTCGCGTGTGAGCGATGTGAAAATCTTGATGTACTTCTCGGCGTCGGCATCGCTCACGTTGAGCCAGAACTGATAGAACTTGTAGGGCGATGTATAGCGGGCATCGAGCCATACGTTACCGCTCTCGGTCTTGCCGAATTTGCCACCGTCGGCCTTGGTGATGAGCGGACATGTGAGGGCGAAAGCCTCGCCGCCCACGGTGCGGCGTATAAGTTCGGTACCGGTGGTGATGTTGCCCCACTGGTCAGAGCCGCCAAGCTGCAGACGGCAGTTCTTCTCGTTGTAGAGGTGCAGGAAGTCGTAGCCCTGACACAGCTGATAAGAGAATTCGGTGAACGACATACCCTCGCGCGATTCGCCGCTGAGACGTTTCTTCACCGAGTCCTTGGCCATCATGTAGTTTACGGTGATGTGTTTGCCCACATCGCGGATGAAGTCGAGGAACGAGAAGTTCTTCATCCAGTCGTAGTTGTTGACCATCTCGGCCGCATTGGGAGCGTCGGAGTCGAAGTCAAGGAACTTTGAGAGCTGCTTCTTGATGGCTTCCTGGTTGTGGCGCAGGGTTTCCTCGTCGAGGAGCTTGCGTTCCTGGCTCTTCATCGAGGGGTCGCCTATCATGCCGGTGGCACCGCCAATCAGAGCTATGGGCTTGTGGCCTGCGCGCTGGAAGTGGCGGAGCATCATTACGCCTACGAGGTGGCCTATATGGAGCGAGTCGGCCGTGGGGTCTATACCCAGGTAGGCCGTTGTCATTTCTTTCTTGAGTTGTTCTTCAGTGCCGGGCATCATTTGGTGAATCATGCCACGCCATGTGAGTTCTTCTACAAAATTCATCGGATGATTGGTTTATTTTTATTTTTAATTAATTTCAGTGAAAGCAAGTGGGAGCAGGCTCTTGACCGAAGGCAGCAGATAAATGTTGTCTTTGCCCACGAGCAGTACCTCCACATCGTGTCCTGCCAAAGTCTCGTATTCGAGCAGGGCCTGGCGACATGCACCACAGGGCGCACAGGGCGCGGGAGTAGGCTCGCCGTCGACACCGCGGGCTGCAATGGCTATGGCCTCGAACTTGGCCTTGGGAAAGCGCGCTCCGGCCGAGTAGCAAGCCGACCGCTCGGCGCAGGTGCCCGACGGAAATGCCGCATTCTCCTGGTTGGCGCCGCATATTATCTCGCCGTTGTCGAGCCTGATGGCCGCACCTACGCTGAAGTGAGAGTAGGGAGCGTATGAATTGTAGGTATACTCGCGGGCAAGGTCGACCAGGCGGCGACGGCTGTCGTCGAGCTCGGAGTATGTCATGGATTTTACAGGTACGGTGATATTTATTTCTTTCATAATATTTCGATGGAGAGTAATATAACGTTGGCAGGGGAGATTTTGATGCAAATTTACTCTTTAAATGTGGAAAAATGAAATTAATGCACTTAAAATTTTATTATTTGCGGAATTTACGCTATTTTTGCAGCTTGAAAACGCGGACTTGTTTCGCACCTGAACAGATATAAACAATAATTAAAACATAATAATGGAAAATAATCAACCCAAAACCACCCCTGCCCAGGGCGTGGAGGAAGCTCAGGATATTCTTGCAAAGGCAAAGTCCAACAGCAAGAAAATCGTAGCAGTCTCAGTACTCGTGCTCGTGTGTCTTGTGGCAGTATTTGCATGGTTTTTCATTGCCAAGAGCGGCAGCGCCAAGGCCGACGATGCCATCTCGCGCGCTGATGCTGCGGCAAGCGCCAACGACTCAACTGCCCTCGTGCTCTACAAGGATGCCGCCAAGCACGGCTACAAGAGCGGCAACCGTGCCAAACTCGAAGTGGCTATGCGCCTGTATCAGGAAGGTAACTACGAGGAAGCCCTCTCTTACCTCAAGGGTGCCAGCATCGACGACAAGATCGTGGCTGCCGGTGCCCTGACTCTCGAAGGCGACTGCTACGTGAACCTCAAGAAATACGACGAGGCTCTCAGCGCATTCAACAAGGCCGTGAGCAAGGCTGATGAGAATCCCTCGGTTGTTCCCGTGATTCTCGTTAAGGAAGCCAATGTTTACCGCGCACAGAACAACTACGCCAAGGAGGCCGAAACCCTCAAAAAGATTATCGACGAGTATCCTCAGTTTGCCTCGTCAAATCAGGTGGATGTACGCAAGCTCTACGAGCGCGCCAAGGCTTCTGCCGAATAAGAAAGCAGTTTCTTTTAAAAACGACTTTTTAGGGTTAGAGCCTCAGGCTTTAGCCCTAATTTTTTAGAGTTCTTAAGAATTTTAATATGGAAATAGAAAACCTTGCCACACGGCCCGTAGGGCGTCTGCTGTGGGAATATAGCCTGCCGGCGGTTGTGGGCATGCTGGTGATGGCTCTGTATAATGTAGTTGACCGTATATTCATAGGCCAGGTGGTGGGCCCGGAGGCTATCGCCGGATTGGCACTCACCTTTCCCATCATGAACATCACCACGGCCATAGGCGTGCTGGTGGGAGTGGGGTCGTCAACCCGCATATCCATAGCAATGGGTCGCAACGAGCGTTCAGAGGCCGCGCGGCTGCTGGGCAATGCCGCAACCCTTACATTCGTTAACGGCGCGGCCTACATAGCTGTATTTGCCATTTTCATGGAGCCTATACTGCGCGCCTTCGGTGCGGGCGACATCACCATGCCATACGCCGCAGGATATATGTATTGGGTGCTTCCGGGGCTGCTGCTGACCAATGTGGCTTTCGGCTTGAATAATGTACTCCGCGCCACCGGATATCCGCGCCGTGCCATGATGACTATGGTGATAGGTGCTGTGACCAATGTGGTGCTCGATGCCATATTCGTTCTATGGCTCGATATGGGCATGGTAGGTGCGGCTCTTGCCACTGATATTGCCATGGCGGTGTCGGCTTGGTTTGTGGTGGCTCATTTCTTCAAGAAAGACGTGGTGCTGCACTTCGAGCGCGGTACTTTCAGCCTTAAGTCGTCGCTGGTGCTGTCAATAGTCACTATAGGCGCGGCTCCGTGCATTGTCAATGTGGCCTCGTGTCTGGTAAATGCCCTTATCAACCGTTCGCTTGTAGATCACGGCGGCGATATGGCCATTGGAGCCGCCGGCATATTCGTTACCTTCACCTCATTGCTCGTAACGGTGGTTTTAGGCATCTGTATGGGCCTGCAACCCATAATAGGGTACAATTATGGGGCAGGACGCATGGAACGTCTTAAAAAGGCCTATTGGCTGGCTGTGGGTGTATCCACGCTGATATGTACGCTGGGTTGGGCTGTGGGGCTTGCTTTCCCGTCGCTGGTAGCTCGCATATTTACATACGACGACTTCCTTATCGACTCTACCGTGGTGTGTCTGCGCCATGCCATGTGGGCATTCTTTGTGGTGGGCTTCCAGATAATATCCACAACATTCTTCCAGAGTGTGGGCGCTCCGGGCCGTGCTATGGTACTCAGTCTTGCCCGCCAGGTGATATTTCTTATCCCGCTCATGATATGGCTTTCGGGCCGATGGGGAGTGGAAGGAGTATGGTTGTCTTTCCCGATTTCGGATATTTGTGCGACTGTAGTGACTTTTTTATTAATTATTCCTGCATTCCGTAAAATCGAAAAATCGGTAAAATACGACCTTGAGGGCGCGATTTCTGTAGAATAACGCTCCAAAATATTGGTAAAAAGCACCTATTTTACAAAAAAATGAAAAAAAGTTGCGAAAATATTTGCACGGAATGAAAAAGCGTATTAACTTTGCACTCGCAAAACGGCGGTAAGCCGAACAAACTCCAAGCAAGCTTAGAGAAGCAAAAAAGCAACGAGGTGCGTTAGTTCAGTTGGTTAGAATACCTGCCTGTCACGCAGGGGGTCACGGGTTCGAGTCCCGTACGCACCGCCAGAGGAGAGAGGAGAATGAGAAACAGTTAATCTTCGGATTGCTTTTCTCATTCTTTTTTTTGTTTTATACTGATGTTTATGTAAAAATGGGCGCATGGTATTGAGACCAATGAGAGAGCCAAGCAGACTACAGGCGGTATTGGCTCATGTTGGCCGTCTGCTGCCCCTGAATATACAGTAAGAAAGCAGGCGCACCCATAATAAGTGCGCCTGCTTTCTTACAGTGGATTTTAACCTGGGTAGCTAACGCCCAATACTATTGCCGGGTCTATGTTCAGGCGCTCTACAATAATGCGAGCCTGTGAAAGTGTCGGTTCTTTCTTGCCTGACAGATACTCGCTGATACGAGACGGATTTATACCGAGGAGTTTTGAGAGGGCAACCTGAGTGAGACCCATTTCGTACATGCGAAGTTTAAGCATATCTATTAGAGATGGTTCGCCAATAGGATAATGTTCTTCATCATAGTCGGCGACTAAATTGCCCAATAAGATAAGTTCCACCATCTGAGGGTCATCCTCCGGCGTATCTTCCGGTAAAGATAACATGAGTTCTTCTACCCGTTTGAGAGCCACTTGATATTGTCTCTCATTCTCAATCTTTGTCATAGCTTATGATGTTAAATTGTGGAACAATCCTTTATCTTGTCATATTCCTTGTGTGTGCCTATAAATCTTATCAACACGAACTTAGGAATGAACTTAATAACAACTACCAAGCGATAATCGTTGCCTTTGATATTGAATACATAGTGCTGATTGCCTACCGAGTCTACAGAATTAAACGTGGCTTTAATATCAGCAAAACAATTCCACTGAGCTTTCTTAACGTTCTTAACCCAATCTTCTAAAGCTGTTTTTGAAAGAGGGTTCTTCTCGTAATATTCGCGGATTGTTCTTTCAGCAATTATTCTCATTTTCTTGAAGTTATTACGATGTGTTGCAAATTTATAAAGAAAATTACAAATTAGCAAATATGTTGTAGAAATAATTATTCACAAGTTCTTTATTGGAGCAGTCTAAAAAAGAAGATTGGCTACTAAAGATAATATAGCAGATGAAATAGGAACTGAAGTCATCTACAAACTACATCTTCCTACGATGTAGTCTATGCATAATAACAGTTTTTTTACCATGCGCCGTACCATTATTACAATTCTACTCCATATCTTGGTAAATAGGATTTGTGCAATATGTTAAAAAATAGGAAGTTGCAAAAATATTTGCGTACGTATTTGTTGTTATTAAAACAATAGCATATCTTTGCGCTCAATATGACCTCCCACGCTTCCCGTTAGATCAGCGCACCCGGGGAGGTCTTCGAGTTTTTATATGGATTATAATAAAAGACCTCTTACGCTGCCAGATAGTCAAATTAACAAGCCGTGGGTTGTTGATTTATGACCAGCAACTTGCGGAGCGACATGACGTTTCTCTTTCTCAAATCCTCGGTTCGGCATGTAATAATAGCATGAGGGAGTGGCGCGGTGGTATGCGGCACTCCCTCATGATGTTCAGGATATGTGATGCGGGTTTATTTCAGGACGGGTTTCAGCTCGTCGGGGTTGTCGTTGGTGTACATCTTTATCGGCTCTGTCTCGTTCTCGTAGAGGTTGTGGATGAGAGCCGGGTCTATGATGAGCGAGGGGTTGAATTTGTCGCTGTTCATGTAGGCGAGGATTGATTTGCGCATCTGGCGGGCTACGGGGCGCTGATCGAGCTTGCCGGCGATGTCGAAGGTTGTCATCAGCAGTTTTCCGTTGTGCACTTTGCCTTCAACCACCATGCCGAGTTTGCGGTTGAGGTGCCATGTGTCGATGGGCTGCATGGGCGACTGGTATTCGGCCGGGAATTGTGCAAGATTCATCACCTGGGCCTTGTTGACAAGCTCCCACCAGTTGAGATTGGTCCAGTCGTCGGTGGGGAAATCGGCATACATGGGATGTGTGGTGTCGATGGTGGCACCGGTGGTGTGGGGCGGACGCATCTTGAACCAGCTTGTATTCCAGAATACGGGCAGGTAGTGTTGCTTCACGTCGTTGCCATACTTCACCTTGCCTGCGGCTGTGAGAAGCACGTTTCCGCCGTTTTTAAGCACCTCTTCGGCCTTGTCGTCGAATACGTCGGAGATATACAGGTTGCCGGTGTCGGGCATTTCTACAGAATCGGGATAAACCCAGAAGTCCCAGCTGTTGGAAGCCTTGTCGCCTATTTTAACGGTAAAATTGTATTTTCCGGTCTTGAAATCGGCGAGCGACATGCGCAGGGTGTCGACGGGCAGATTCTTGCCTATGGCGAATGTTTTCTCAAAAGACGGTTTTAAAGCCATTTCAGAGCCGTCAGCGCCCTTGATGGACATTTGTACCGCAACGCCGGTAAGCTCGCTGTCAGAGGCGTTATAAAGCTCTACAGGCACATTGAGCGACTCGCTGTTGGTGAACACGAATTTGGGGAAGCGTGCGAGCGGCACCACCGGAGCGCAGAATTGCTGCCAATATTTGGTGTCGGTGTAGGCTTTTTCGTTCCAGAATACGTTGAGCACGCCCACCAGCGCGGTACCCTGTCCGCTGTAGTCGTTAAGGCCCAGCATCTGGAAACCGGCATAGTCGGGAGTGCGCAGATTGCGCTCTATATCGTATTTGTATGCCAGCTGTTGCAGCATGCCGCTGGCGTGGATGAATTTGTCGGCTTGTGAGGCCATGCCGTTCTCGGCGAGGGTTTCCTTGAAGATTTCAAAGTTCAGGGGCTTGTAGGGGCCTGTGTATTGGTTCATCTCGGCGAAGTCGGGGAATGCGCACCACTGGCCTGTCTCGTGGCCCAGACGCGGTTCGTTTACATCGAAAACCAGGGTCTCGGTGCGGCCTTTCTGAGTCACGGTTTTCATGTCGTCGGCAAAGTCGTCGGCAGAGCCGGGCAGTTTCTTGTCCCATGCAAGGCCGCGTGCACCGCCCTTCACGTGGTATTGGCTGCGGGGATCCCATGCCCAGCCGCCGCCTACCGATGCACCGCAGTACACGCGTCGGTCATCGCCGGTGGCGCGCCATGTGTCCACGAAGTCGCCAACCCACTTCACCCAGTCGCCGGCCGGCTCGTTGCCTGCCGCGAGCATGGTGAACGAGGGGTGATTGCCGTATTCCTCTACCATGCGTTGTGTCTCTTCGAGCAGATATCGGTCGATGTCCATGCCCACGCCGAGCTTCACGCCGTGATTTGGCCACGACGGGCCTTCGGGCTGCAGGTACATACCAACCATATCGGCTGCCTCAAAGGCGGCTTCGGGCGGACAGAACGAATGGAAGCGAACGTGGTTTATGCCATATTCCTTACATTTTTTGAACACTCTGAGCCACGAATCGACATCGGTGGGCGGGAAACCGGTGAGGGGGAATGTGCAGTTCTCTACAGTGCCACGCATATATACGGGGCGGTCGTTGACGTAGAACTGACGGTCGACAATTTTGATTTCGCGCATGCCGAACTTGTCGCTCACAGTGTCCTTGCCCATTGTGGCGGTGAGAGTGTAAAGTTCGGGCGAAAATTCGTCCCAAAGGCGTATGTTATCACCGAGGGGGAAATTGACCGTTGCGGTGCCATCGGCGCCCGGAGTCACTGTGTATTTTTTCTCCTTGCCGTCGCAGCTCAGTGTAACTTCGGCTTTCTTTCCGGCGTTGGCGAAGTGGAGTTTCACATCCACCGACTTGTCGTGCAAACGGGGGTAGATATCCATGCGCGAAATGTGTTTCTTTGGGCGCGATTGCAGCTCGATGCGGCCTGTTATACCATTCCAGTTGCCTTGAGTCTGGTCGGTGACACTGTGTGAGTCCTGGCCCACGCATACGTTCTCTATGCCGTTGTACACGCGCACGGTGATTTGGTTGGCTTTGCCGGGCTTGATGTATTTTGAAACGTTGAAGCGGTGAGGAACGCTCAGGGTTGAATCCTTGCCCACGAGGTGTGAGTTTACATAGACTTCGGTTTCGATATGGGGGCGTTCGAGCATCAAGGTTATATCGGTGCCTTTCCAGTCGGCCGGAATGTCAACTGTTTTTGAGTATTCGGCATGTCCTATATATTCCTTGTCGGGAGTGAGGAAAAACGGGAATTTGATGTTGCCGGGCTTACGGTACTTTTCAAAACGGGGTGCGTAGTAGTACGACATGTCGTACAGGCTGCCTGTCCACTTGGTATTGGCATCTACATCGTTTCCAATGCCGTTTGTGAGCATAGAGCCCGGCAAGGTTAACTGAGTGGCCGTAGCCGAGTCGGCAGCCGCGTGGCGTATGTTCCACTGTCCTGACAGGTCTACGACCTTTGCAGGAGCCACAAGGGGCAGTACAGCAATCCCTGCTGCAAGGAGTAATTTCGTGGTAATGAGATTCATTTTTAACACTCTCTTAAGGTTTTGATTTATATTCTGCAAAATTAGCAAATAAAAGGCAAGATTCAAAATAACAACGCCCGTGCCGGGGAGGGCACGGGCGTTGCTTTGTATGATGCTGGTATCATTTAGAGTCCGCCGTGTTGAACTACAATCTTCCATGAGTTGATGTAGATGTAGGAGTTCATCCAGCGTCCGCCTTCGTCGAGGAAGAACACGAGGTCGTATTTGTCCTGACGGTCGAGGAATTCCTGATCGTCGAGCGGACGGCCCACGCTGCCCTTGACGAGGAGCGCATAGTCAATCAGGGGAATTGAAAGCACGAGTCGGCCACTCTTGTGGTGAACGTTTACACGGCAGTCGTTGCCCTTTACCAGACGCGACACCGACAGCCCGGCCACGCATGCGCTCATGGCGCTCACATAGCGGCTTTCGGGGTTTACTTCGGGAACGTCGAGGCCGGCTGAGCCCATTTCCTTGTAGTGGGCGAAGTATGTTATCTTTTCGTCGGGCATGATTGAGTTGTCCCAGTCGAGCATGCCGTTGTAGTCGGTGATAGTGAATATATAGTCGTCTTTGTCAACGGGTTCGCCCGAGAGGTGCTGGAGCACGATGTTTACCTCGTTTGTGTCTTTGGTGAGGTTAACGGTGAAAGTGTGCACACCCTGGGTGGCAGGGAATTCCTGAGCCGCGAGCTTGCCGTGATAGAGGTTTTTGAGCAACTGCGACGACTTGCCGAAGCCATCGGTATGACGTTCGCGTTGCAGGGTAGCGGTGAGAGATGTGTGCTTGGTGGCATCGAAGGGAATGTCGAAGTGCGAGCCGGCGCCTTCGCCACACCATGCGAGCAGGGTGTAGTTGCCGGGCTGAACGTCGACGTCCATCAGATAACCATTGGCTTTGACGGCTTCTCCTGACTCGCTCTTCTGCCAGATAACGTTTCCGTTCTCGTCGAGAATGAAAAGGGTAACGGCGTTGACTTCGGCGGGGAAGGCATCAGAGAACTTCATGTTCATATCGTATGTGAACCTCACTTTGTAGTGGGGATCGCAGTCGCCTTCATCATCGTAGATCATGCTGTCGCAGGAACTCAGTGTGGCCATACCCATGCAGATGGCTATGATTCGGCCAACGACGTTGATAAGTTTATTTTTGAATTGCATTACCTGATGGAAATTACAAGGTGATTAACTGTGAATATGCTTGGTAGGGGTATATGGAGGCGGTGTTTGCCGCTCGGAATTGTCAAATTAAAAAAAGAGGAGTGAGAAGGGGCAGGGGAGAGTTCTTTGAATTAAGTGTAGAGAGAAAAAATAATCAGAGGCACCGCTGCCGCGCAGTGATGTGAGGCACCGATGCCTCTGATTTAATGGATTGATGAATTACCGTCAATAAGGATAATTAGAGCTCAACGGGCTGGTTTACAATCTTCCAAGAGAGGATGTTAACGCGAGCGCCGAGGCCGAAGGTGTCGCCGTTGGGATCTTCGGGGATAAGGGGTTCACCGGGATCTTCGTCTGTGCCGTCGCCGGGTTCGAATACGCCTTCACCAAGACGGAATACCTTGGTAACATTGATGTTATACCAGTGGTTACGTACCACGCCGTAGTTACCTTCTACGATTGCAGCATCGCTGCCGGATCTCTTGAGGAGGTGCTCAACGGGAACGTAGTAAACCATCTTACCGCCGGTGTAGGCAGTAGCCTTGTTGCTGGCGTTGAAGTTAGCGAGAGCGTTGTTGAGTGATTCAACACCTACTTCTACGAAGGTTTCGCCTTCGAGGGTGTAGAGCTGAGTGCCTTCGGCGAGGTTGCTGATGATCTTAACGTCGCCGGTAGCGTTGCTTGCCTTGACGAGCTTAACCTGGTCGGGGCAGATCTGTACGTAGTTGTTTACGACTGTGGGAGTATAGCCTTCAACGGGTACCTTTGTTTCATCGGTCTTAACGTAGTATTCGAGGTCGCCGGCCTTCTGGAGGTAGTTGAGCACATACTTGATGTACTGGTCCTTATGGAAGTAAACGCCGTTGTAGAGTACGAGGTCTGGAGCCTGAGTGCAGTTTTCGTCAGCGTAAACGGTAGCAGCGAATACAACGTGAGTCACGTTCTTGTTGATGAGCTTGCCGTTAGAGGTGATGAACTCAGGAGTGTTGGTACATTCGAGGCTGTAGAGGGCTTTGGTAACGTCTTTCTTGGCTGCGTTGGCCCATGTGGTGTAGTTGAGCACGGGAGTTTTGCCGTACTGAACCGATTCACCCCAGAAGCTGCGGAAGTAGTCGGGGTGGTTCCAGTCCCATTCGCCGATCTTGCCACCGTCCTTGTGCAGGTCGAGGTTCTTTGAAAGGAACGAGGTGGGCTCGGTGGCGTTCACTGCCCAACCGTCAAACTTAACCCACAGTTTGGTAGCGCCTACGCCTGTACCGGGAGTGGTGCCGCCTACGTTGTCGTTGTCATTACCGGCGATGGTAACGTCAACGGGGTATTTGCCGTCGGGTCTAAGACCGCTCATGGTGTACTTGGCAGCGAGACGTTCTACGTAGATGTCAACCTTGTTGACTGTAGAAGCGTTGGCGTCGGTGATGGGTTCCTTTGAGAAGTCAGAAGCTTTGAGCTTGTTGGCGAAGTAGTAGTTGTGGCCTGCTGCTTCGTAGTTGTCGCTGCCCTTGGTATTGGCAAAGCTGGTGGTGCTCATGATGAAGTTAGCGCCGGCGAGGTAGCTGTTGAGCTGCTGCTTGGCCATGTCTTCGAGACGGGGACTTGCCTTGAAGTCGGTGGGAGCGTTGAGTACAGTAACAAGGTAGGTGGGATAGTTGTTATCCTTGATGTTGCGGAGAACCAGCACGTTGTCACCGATGTATTCGATGTTTTCGGTGGTTCCGGTTGTGCCGCCGGTCCATACACTTGCTTCGGTTACGAAGATGCCTTTGTCATCGTAGAAGTAGAAATTGGCTTTTGAAACGTTGTGTTCATTTCCGTCTCCATAGATGTAGTCGCCGTTATCGCCGTCTTCGATATTATCGACGAGAGTACGGCTTTGGGTGGCATCAGAGATGTTTACAGCGAGATAAGCAACGCCGTTAGCCTCTTCCCCTGCACCGGGGTTAACATTGGGCTCATCGCTTGAGCAGCTGAACATCATTGTTGTGGCAGCTGCACCGCAAAGTAATGTGAAAATTTTATTCATACTTGCTTCAGAAATTATGATTTATGATTGTTTGGATTTTCATTGTGTCTATGGGGCTGTCTAACAAGTTTAGGCAGCCTCTCTTTTGTGTGGTTCATCAACAAAAA
>CAJUKX010000007.1 GCA_910586975.1 uncultured Muribaculaceae bacterium
TGAAATGGAAGAGTATGTTAATCGTGTTCCAAATGCATTGATATATCCTCAGGCTGTATTGTCTTTGGAGTCGGTCTTACTTTTATATTGGTTTTCTATATTTTTCCCCACTGCTTTTACAAGTTTCAAATACATTAATGACAACCGTGTACTAATTGCGTTTCTAATAGTTTTGTTAGGATTGACTCTCTTATTGCGTTTTCGTTGCGAGGATATGGTAAGAAACAATTATCTTAAATATTTTGAGAAATTCAGTAAGAAAGACCAAACATGGCACAAAAAGTGGAGAAAGATTAAAATTATCTTCTTCATAGCTCCTTTATTGTTGATTCCACTTGCCATTTGTTATGGCATGTTGATTGGCGTTCTTAAATTCTGATGTCGGATATAGAATTACGCCGTTGCCTATGCCGCATCCTCCGGATGCCACTGTTTAGAGCGCCCACTACCAGGCATGCCCTGCGCTACGCGCGTGCATACCATACCGTAACGCCCCGAGGATCGGGAAGATGGCATCCGGAGGAAGCCTGTGAGCTAGTAGCCGGGTATGTACGACCGCAGGGAGGACATGCCCGGTAGGCATATACACAATAAAAAGGCATTCGGAGAAAGCCGATTATGTAGGCAACCCAATATATAGACGGCTTTCTGCGAATGCCTTAAAACCTTTGGATACACTACCGGGCATGCCCTCGCTACGGCTGCGCCTACGCGCGTGCATACCCGGCTACTAGCTCACAGGCCTCCTTCGGATGCCATATTATTGGGAGCGAGATTCTGCAACACCCACGATTGACTGACACTGCTTTCCGTGCATGCCCTCCCAGCGGTCGTGCATACACGGCTACGAGCTTTCAGACATCCTCAGCCGGATGTCATATTCTTGGGAGCGTTGAGTCGCAGTCTTGCGCTGCGACAGTCCTTTTATTCATGTCACAGACGCGTATGGCACAATATTGGAGGGCATTCACGATAATTTTTTATGCGTTTTATCGGTTAAATCTTGCTTGGTGTTGAAATTTAGATTAATTTTGTGAAAATTGAAAAAAGTAACTCTTTAAAATCGGCCTGTATCGGATTTTTCGAGATTTTTGTGGAGATTTTAAACACTCCAAAAGACAATTCAGATGATATAAGGCTATAGGGTTACTTATAAAATATTTAATTATAACTAATTTTTAAAGAGTTATGAGAACTAAATATAGCAGGGTGCTCCTTAAGCTCAGCGGTGAGTCGCTCATGGGCCATCAGGGTTACGGCATCGATAAGGAACGGCTCAATTCATACGCCGAACAAATCAAGGAAATAGTAGCATCGGGTGTGCAGGTGGCCATAGTGATAGGCGGAGGCAACATCTTCCGCGGCCTAAGCGGCGCAGCCAAGGGTTTCGACCGCGTGATGGGCGACCAGATGGGCATGCTCGCCACAGTGATCAACTCGCTGGCTCTGTGCTCGGCTCTCACCGCCCAAAACCAGGCTGCACGTGTGTACACCGCCATCAACATGTTCCCCATTGGCGAACAGTACTCAAAGTGGAAGGCCATAGAGGCTCTCAACCGCGGCGAGGTAGCCATAATAGCCGGCGGCACCGGCAATCCGTTCTTCACCACCGACACCGGCTCGGCTCTGCGTGCCGTTGAGGTGGAAGCCGATGTGATGCTCAAGGGCACACGCGTCGACGGCATCTACACCGCCGACCCCGAGAAAGACCCCACCGCCACCAAATTCTCTGAAATCACCTACGACGAAATCTACAACCGTGGCCTGCGCGTGATGGACCTCACCGCCACAGCCCTGTGCAAGGAAAACCACATGCCCATAGTGGTATTTGACATGGATACTCCCGGCAATCTGGCCAAGGTAATCGATGGCGAGCCCATCGGCACTCTTGTTTATTAATCACAAAAACACTATAAATATGACTGACGTACAGACCTACATCAAGCCGGCCGAAGAAAAGATGGAAATGGCAGTGGCTTTCCTCGACGAGACCCTCTCGCGCATCCGTGCCGGCAAGGCCAACCCCAAGATCCTCGATATCATCCGTGTGAATTATTACGGCTCTATGTCTCCCCTGGCCAATGTGGCCAACGTGGCCGTGCCCGACGCACGTACCATCACCATCACTCCCTGGGAGAAGTCGATGTTTAAGGAAATCGAAAAGGCTATCATCAACTCAGAGCTGGGTATCACTCCCGAAAACAACGGCGAAGTAATCCGCATCTCTATCCCGCCCCTGACCGAAGAACGACGCAAAACTCTGGTAAAGCAGTCAAAGGCCGAAGCCGAACAGGCTAAAATCTCGGTGCGCAACGCCCGCCGCGACGCTATCGAAGGCCTTAAGAAAGCAGTGAAGCTGGGTATGCCCGAAGATGCTGAAAAGGACGCCGAAGCCAAGGTGCAGAAACTCCACGACAAGTATCTCAAGAAAATTGACGACCTCTTCGCCGCTAAAGAAAAGGAAATTCTCACCGTATAATATACTTTTCAATATAACTATACAAAGTGCCGCCGTAACATCGTGGCGGCACTTTCATTTTTTATAACCAATACATTATTGTGTATGAAACATTTCTACTTTCTCGCATTTCTTCTTATCCCCTTCTTAGGCCATGCCGAAAAAGTCCTAACACAGTTTGCGGATGAGGACGGCACCGCAATAATCTCATACGATGCAGATGGCCGCGTGACAGGGATTGTTGTTGCTGATCCTGTTAATCCCGACTGGACCTCATTCCAAGCTGACTGGAGCAAATACAGCAGCGGAGTGGTAGCTATGACAATGGAAACTGAAAATATTTCACTCACTTTTGAAATACATACCGATGAATCCGGCAAAGCTGTAGAAATTCTGCATCCGTTTATATCAGAGCCTATCTATCGATTGAGCTATGACGCAGAGAACCAGCTTACCGGTGTTTATGAAAATCTCGGAGATGTCATTGCCAACAGGACTCTGACATGGGAAGACGGCAATATGGTTAAAATCACAAGTTCCCTAAGCTACGGAAATGAAACCGAAAATACAACAGCAGAAATACTGTATACTGATGCAAGCCATGCAACACCCATTCAAAATAAAGGAGAAATCATAGGTGCTATATACGCATATACTCTTGTAGTAGATGAAGAAGGGCTCATAAGCGCTCTTCAACTGTTTAAGCTTACAGGTAAGCGAGTTAAAAATTTACCGCTCAAGAAAGTTCTTAATACAGAAGGTGAAGCCCCATACGTATGCGCCGTTGAATACAAACTCGATGCAGACGGATATCCTATCGAAGGACACGAAATGGAGAATGGCGAGGATAACTACACCTACTTCACCTGGGGCGAAGCTACAGGTGGCATCGCTGATATAAACACCGAAAACCGCACCGTCAGCGGCTACTACAACCTGAATGGCATTCGCCTTGAAGCTCCCGCCCGCGGAATAAATATAGTACGCTACTCCGACGGAAGCTGCGAGAAACTGATCATGCGCTAAACGAATACTCTAAAATATCTCGCCCACCACGCCAAGCGACTTCAAGTCGGCAAGCGAGGTATAATGCAGGGTATAGTATTCGAGAATACGGTCGAGGGCTTTGCGACGCAAGGCCCTCGGCAGTCCAAGCCTGCGGGCATTCGAAAAATTCATGCGGCTGATTATATGGGCCACACTCGCCTCGTCGGTATCGAGCCAACGGCCGTGATTTGGGGCAGATGATCGCCACACACCCTCGTTCATGTCAAACACACTGCCGGGGCGCCAGGTGTCGCCCGAAGGTTCTATTCCCAAAAACATTCCTAATTTATACAGGAATACCAACGGAAACGACGCCACACCGCGAGCTTCGGTAAGGCCGTCGAGCACCCGTATGGAGTCGAATATAAATGTAGAGAGCAGCACATCGGGCGCAGCCTCGCGCAGCAGTCGCTCGAGTACCTCCGACAGAAACATGGCCACCACAGCCTTTGCAGGATTGCATGCAAGCTCGGCCAGCACCCCCGAGGGGCGCACATCGCGTATGCTGAGCAGGTCGCGGCCGGGGCGGATGTCGGCCTCACCCTCAAATAGCCCCAAGGGCATCATCAATGCACGTCGGCGACGGGCTTCGCGCGAGGCTCCGTCGGGCACCAGAAATGCCACCCGGCCACGCTCCACGCTCCAGGCAGTGACTATGCTGCGGCGGTCGTCGTATTTTATAGTGCGCAGTGCAACACAATGAAGAGGCTCAAACATGCCGAAAAAGCGGGAAAAAGGGTTGAAAAAGCAGAAATGCAGCTCAAAATTACTAAAAAAACCTTAAAATCGCACTTTTTTCGCTGAAAATTTTGCTACTACAAAAATTCTGTGTAAATTTGCACTCGCTTAGAGCACCAAGGCCCATTCGTCTATCGGTTAGGACGCAAGATTTTCATTCTTGAAAGAGCAGTTCGATTCTGCTATGGGCTACTAAATAAAAAAATAAAAAATCAAACTCAACCATTCATTTGACATGGCAAATCATAAGTCATCACTGAAACGTATCCGCCAAACCGAGAGCCGTCGTCTGCGCAACCGTTACTATGCCAAGACTGCCCGTAACGCCGTTCGCAATCTCCGCAAGCTCACCGATAAGGCTGAAGCAGAAGCTAAGCTTCGCACCGTGAGCGCCATGCTCGACCGTCTCGCTTCAAAGAATTCTATCTCCAAAAATAAAGCAGCCAATCTCAAGAGCAAGCTCGCACACCACATCGCCAAGCTCGCGTAAGCTGCGAATGGTTTATAGTTTTTAGAGATTTACGGCCCATTCGTCTATCGGTTAGGACGCAAGATTTTCATTCTTGAAAGAGCAGTTCGATTCTGCTATGGGCTACCAAAGCTTCCCCCAATTCATATTGAGGGAAGCTTTTGGTTTTTGGGTCCGACTAGTCAGACTAGTCGGAC
Organism: uncultured Muribaculaceae bacterium; assembly: GCA_910586975.1. Lineage (GTDB taxonomy): Bacteria > Bacteroidota > Bacteroidia > Bacteroidales > Muribaculaceae > CAG-873. The sequence continues at coordinate 4,910 of CAJUKX010000007.1, forward strand.
ATTTCAGACTGGTCGGACCTGTCTGACTCGTCCGACACGTCTGACCTGTCAGACCCCTATTAGAGTCTTTATGGCTTGGGAGTATACGGCGGGGCCAAGGGCGGTGATTGTAGCCACGCACACTGCCGTGAGGTATGAATGGCGGCGGAATGGCTCGCGATTGGCCACATCGCTCAAATGTACCTCAACCACCGGCTGCGGTATGGCGGCAACTGCATCGGCTATGGCTACGGATGTATGGGTATAGCCGCCGGCATTGAGTATCACGGCGTCGGGCCGGCTCGGCTCGGGGCCATAGCCGGCTTCTTGCAGGCGGTCGATGATGCAGCCTTCGTGGTTTGACTGATAATAGTCAATCTCAATCTGCGGGAACTCACGGCCAAGATCGGCCAAAATCTCGTCCATGGTGGTATGGCCGTAGATTTCGGGCTGGCGTCGTCCGAGCAGATTGAGGTTGGGACCGTTAATGATCAGTATGCGCTTCATTTCTTTGACACATCTACACGCACCGTGGGCGGCAGATCGTCGTTGCGGCGGTCTACGGCGTCGATCACCTCGTGCGCAAGGTGCAGGAATGCGGCGGCTGTGAGCGAGTCGTCGCTGAGCGATATGGGCGCGCCGGCATCGTTGTGGTCGCCTACGGTGGCCACCAAGGGGATGCGGGCCAGTATGGGCACATCGTATTCCTGAGCCATGCGGTCTACGTTTTCGTCGTTGCCGAATATGTAGTAGCGTTCGTCGGGATGACGTTCGGGGGTAAACCATGCCATATTGTCGACTATACCGAGTACAGGCACATTTATTTTGGGCTCGCGGAACATTGCCACACCCTTGCGGGCGTCGGCCAGAGCCACCTGCTGAGGTGTGGTCACCACCACTGCACCGGTAATGGCAAGTGTCTGTACCAGTGTGAGATGTATATCGCTGGTACCCGGAGGCATGTCGATGAGGAAGTAGTCGAGTTCGCCCCAGTCGGCCTGCTCAATGAGCTGTTTCAGAGCGTTGGAGGCCATCGAGCCACGCCACAGGGCTGCCTTGTCGGGGTCTATGACCAGACCGATCGACAACATCTTGATACCGAAACGCTCGATGGGTATGATAAGGTTGCGGCCATCGACCTCGTGCAGATACAGCTGCTCGCCTTCTATGCCGAAAAGCTTGGGTATGGACGGTCCGAATATATCGGCGTCGAGCAAACCCACCTTGTAGCCGCACTTGGTGAGCGACACGGCCAGATTGGCGGCCACGGTGCTCTTGCCCACACCGCCTTTGCCCGACGATACGGCTATAATATTCTTAACTCCCGGCAGTACGGGAGCTGCCGGCTCGGCCGGAGCCTGCTGAGGAGTCTTCACCGAGATATTGCCCACGATGTCTACATCCTTGTCCACAAAAGTGAGTATGGCCTGTTCGGCGGCCTTAACCACCGATTTGATGAAGGGGTCGGTAGCTTTCGGGAAAATTATTGAAAACGATACCTTGTTGCCGTCGATGCGCAGATCGTCTTCAATCATATCCATATCTACGATGTTTTTACCGGAACCGGGATAACGCACATTGCGCAGTGCGTCGATTATAAGGGCGGGATAGAGATCCATAGTTGTATATGCGAATCCTTAGATGTTGTTTGTATTCAGGTTATCAATATAGCCGCGCGAGTATGAGCGATAGGTGTCGCGGTCGAAGTCGTCCTCGGGCTCCTGCAGCGCGGTGGCATGGTCGAGGGCAAAGGCCAGATACTTTATGGTAAGGCCACGGGCCAGCCATTGCGACTCGTAGTGGGTGCGTATGGCCAGTATGGGGTCTACCAGATCTGAGTGGTAGAGGTCGTCGGTATCAACTTCCTTTGACAGTCTGTTCAGCTCGGCCATCGCCTTGGTATACTGATACAGGAAGGGGCTGTCGGTCTTCAGACGCACCACGCCGCCATCGGTCATCACACTGCGGTAGAGGTTCATGAAGCGTGTGCCTGTAAGACGTTTTGTCACCTTCTTCATCTGCGGGTCGGGGAATGTGATCCACAACTCGCTCACCTCGCCGGGAGCGAAGAAGCTGGCAATCAGCTCTATCTGCGTGCGCAGGAATGCCACATTGGTCATGCCGGCATCGCGAGCCTCGGTAGCACCCTTGTGCATGCGCGCTCCCTTGATGTCTATACCTATGAAATTCTTTTCGGGAAAAAGCCGGGCGAGTCCTACGGTGTATTCACCCTTTCCGCAACCCAACTCGAGGACTATAGGATTGTGGTTGCCAAAAAATTCGTGCCACTTGCCCTTCAGCGGAAAAGAGTCGAAGCCTTCCGCCTTAAGTCGTCCGTATGGATACTGGAACACGAGGCCTATCGTGTTCATTTCCGCAAATTTGCTTAATTTGTTTTTTCCCATATTTTTGAAAAGTAATTCAAATGCAAATTTACGAAATATTTTTTTAAAAAGTAATTCTAAGTGAAATCGAGTTGGGAGTGAAGGCAAAAGAACCGTTGACGCGCGGCGAGCGGCGATAAGCTGTGGCTGCCGCCTTGGCCGGATTGCCGCGGAACAGATCCACCACCTCGTTGACGGGGTCGAGGAAGAAGCATGCAATGCGTCCCAGCACCGGGCTGCCGAGCATCTCGTAACCATGCTCCACTATTGTGCGCTTGCCCTTGTACATGAGTTCGCCAAGCAGACTGCCCACTATCGGAGTGATGAAAATGTCCTGATACGACGGACGTTCCATAAATGCCTCGATACCGAATTCCCAGCCTATGGTGGATATGGCAGCCGAGTAGAGCATCGAACCCCAGAAGCTGAATCCGCACGAACGTGCGCTCATGAAGTAGGCCGCTCCCGCATAGGGGTGAAGCACATAGTTGAATACAAACTTATCGTGGTCGATTTCGGGATTGTGGACAAAGATATTTTTCCACCATCGCTGAAACAGCGGAGTCTTCTGAATGGCGGCACGATTCCATGAAGTTGCATCTTCGGGCAGACATTCGAGCACCAGCAGGGTACCCACAAAAGCACTGCTCAATACGGCTGTGTTGATCCACATGCGGTGCCAGTCGGCACCCCCGGTGCAGTGGCGCGAGTATGGCAAGGCATAGGGGCTGACCCATCCGTGGTGCGACTTCACACCCTTGAGATCTATATCAACAGGGGCGATATCGTCGGGAATCTGAACAGAGTATGTATCAATGAGGTTGAGAGAATCGGGGGTGAAATCTATTTCGCATATATCGAGCGACAAATCCACATCGTTGCCGGCGGGGTCTGTGGCTTCGACAGCATCCTGTGCAGAGGCCTTCACAGAGCATAAGCCGATGAAGACAGCAAAGATTAATATTAGAGGAAGCCTTTTCATAGTTAAAACGTATTTTAAAAAGGGTTAGAATCACGGTTTCAATTATAACAAACAAATATTACAAATCCATTACAATTTCCAAAAATTTAACGTTTGGACCAAATTTTACGCAATCAAAACCACCTTTTCCGCAGCCCTTATTGAGCCTTAGAGTGTGTTTGGATTTTAGTTCATTTTAAAACAAGCTATTAATCGGTAATATTCAGGAAAAATTGTTAACTTTGTAGTCTATTTGAATTTGAAAGATGAACAAAGACCAACCCCGCTGGACCGAGATAGAACACCTGCCCGAATGGGATGAGGAATTCTATGATGTATACACAGCCAAGAAATTCGGAAAATGGGTGATGCTCAAGACGCTGAAACCCTCGCTCAAGGATGACCCCGAAATGCAGGCCATGCTTGAAAAGGAATTTGACGTGCGTTACAATCTGGCGCATCCTAACATCGTGATGATCAACGACCTGGAGGAAGTGCCCGGTATAGGACTATGTATTATAACCGATGATGTTTATGGCGACTCATTGGCCAAGCTTATAAAGGAGGGCAAGGTTACACGCGAGCATGTCAACAAGTTGCGCCATCAGCTCGTGGAGGCTTTGGAATACATTCAGGACAATCATCTGGCTCATCATCCGCTCAGACCCGAAAATATCATTTTCACCGAAAATATCGGTAATCTGAAGCTTATCGACGTGGGCTTCGACCAACGCAATTCGCTCACTCCCCGCGATACCTCTGAGGACATTGCCAACTATGGCCGTGTGGTAAAGCAGGTGCTCGACTCGGTTGACTTTGACGACCCGGCCCTGCGCAAGGTGGCCGACAGATGCCTTGACCCTAAACGCCGCTATACCACCGCACACCAGCTGCACCTGGCTCTGGCTCAGCGAAACACCAAGACTATCTACCTGTGGATTATCGCTTTCCTTACTGCCATGGTCGCTATTCTGATATGGATGTCGCTATGTCCGCCAACTCCTGTCCAGCCTTGATTGTTATATAACAATTGTATTTTGTTATTAAAAAACAAACTCCCGATGTCTGTAACTATAAAAGCTATAGCTCCTACCAAGGAAAACCTTGAAATTTATGTAAAATTCGGTATCGACCTCTACCGCGGCAACGATTACTTCGTGCCGCCATTGATAATGGATGAGGTAAATACCCTGTCGCCCGACGCAAACCCGGCCTTCGAGCATTGCTCGGCCCAGTCGTTCCTCGCTTTCCGCGACGGCAAGATTGTTGGTCGCATCACTGCCATAATCAACGATCTGGTAAATCGCAAAGCCGGCGTGAAGGCCATGCGCTTTGGATTTGTTGACTTCATCGATGATGCCGAGGTGGTCGACGCCCTCTTCAGCGCCGCACAGGAATGGGGTCGCAAGCGCGGTTGCACCTCCATTATCGGTCCTATGGGATTCTCCGACCTCGACCACGAGGGCATGCTCATAGAGGGCTTCGAGGAAATGGGCACAATGGCCACCATATACAACCACTCATACTATCCCGCCCATATGACCCGTATGGGCTTTGAGAAGGATGTGGACTGGGTGGAATACCGCATAAAGATTCCCGACAGCATACCCGACAAATATCAGCGCATAGCCGATATAGTGAAACGCAAGTACAACCTGCGTGTCAAAAAATACACATCGCGCAAGAAAATCAAAGAGGAATATGGTGTGGCTCTGTTTGAACTGATCAACGAGGCATACGCCGACCTCTACGGCTACTCGCCCCTCACCCGCAAGCAGATTGACTACTACATCAACGAGTATCTGGGCGTGATACGCCTTGAGGACGTATGCGTGGTGGTAGACGCTGACGACCGTCTGGTGGGCATAGGCATCTCCATGCCCTCGCTCTCCAAGGCTCTGCGACGTTCGGGCGGCAAGATTTTCCCCACCGGCTGGTATCACCTGTGGCGCGCCATACGCGGCAAGGTTGATGTGGTAGACCTGATGCTCGTGGCCGTCAAGCCCGAATATCAGAGCAAGGGCGTCAACGCGCTGATTTTCTGCGACCTCATACCCTCGTACATCGCCACCGGATACAAGTACGCCGAGTCGAACCTCGAGCTTGAGGACAACGACAATGTGCAGAAACAATGGGAATACTTCGAACGCAGGCAGCACCGCCGCCGCCGCGCATGGAAAAAATCACTGTAGTATTATAATGGAAAATTTCACGGATAATTTCAAAAAACGTCTGGCCGACAACAAGAAAACCCGCTGGATACGTTTCGGCTTAGTTTCTCTCATCTTCTTTGCCTGGGTGGCATGGATGGGCAACTGGTGGCTGGCTCTGCTGTGGTTTCTGCTCTTTGACATCTACATCACCGGCTACATACCCTTCACCTGGTGGAAAAAAAGCAACAACAAGGCCGTGCGCAGCGTCATGAGCTGGGTTGACGCCATTGTTTATGCCCTGATTCTCGTTTACTTCATTTTTGCATTCGTGGGGCAGAATTACCAGATTCCATCCTCATCGCTCGAAAAGACTCTGCTCACCGGCGACTATCTGTGGGTAAACAAGATGGTCTACGGTCCGCGTGTACCCATGACTCCGGTGCACTTCCCCCTGGTACACAACAAGATGCCCATTCTCGGATGCGACAGCTATCTCGACTCGCCCTCGCTGTCGTACCGCCGTCTCAAAGGCCTGCGCGACGTTGAGAGCGGCGACATCGTTGTATTCAACTTCCCCGCCGGCGACACCATCGTGACCCGCCTTGAGGAATCGCCCGAATACTACTACCTGCTGCGCCAGCGATTCAGCCGTGAGCACATCGAGGCTCATCCCGAAATTTTCGGTGAAATCAAATTCCGCCCCGTCGACCGCCGCCAGAACTTTGTGAAGCGCGCCGTAGGCATGCCGGGCGAGACACTGAAGATTGTGGACGACACCATATACATCAACGGCAAGCCTCAGGCCATGCCACAGAATGTGCAGTTCTCTTACATAGTGGCAACATCTGCCATGCTCGACAACGAACCCGAGCTGCTGCACGAGCTGGGCATTGCCGAATCAGACGTAAACCGCCTGAACTTCAGCCAAGAGGAACGCGAGATTCTCGCCACCATCCTGCCCGAGTCTTCTACAAGTCCCTACATCTATATGCTTCCGCTAACATCCGAGATGATATCCACCCTCACCGAGCGCGGATACATTAAAGGACTGCGCAAGACCAACCGCATATTCCCCACCACCGGCGAACAGGCTTTCCTCTTCCCATCGCCCATCGCCAACGAATGGACCTTGAGCAATTACGGCGGAAAGAACGGCCTGCTCATACCCGCCCGCGGCACCACCGTTAAACTCAATGCCACCACCTGGCACATATACGAACGCTGTATTCGCAACTACGAAGGCCACGACGATGCCTACCTCGCCGACGACGGCCGAGTGTATATCGACGGCAAACCGGCCGACACATACACATTCGGCATGAACTACTACTTCATGATGGGCGACAACCGCGACCTCTCGCAGGACTCCCGCTTCTGGGGTTTTGTTCCCGAAGACCATGTAGTGGGCACACCGATGTTTGTGCTGATATCGTTCGACAAAGACCGCAGCATGTTTAACGGCGGCATACGCTGGAACCGAATATTCCGCGATGCCAATCCCGACAAATAGCAGATGGCCTCACCAATGGTGAAATATCCGGATACGGAGCTGATACTGCCCCCGCAGTTTATGGGCTGCGTAGGCTACTATGCGGCCATGTCGCGCTACGGGCGCGTGGTGGTCGATACCGACATACGCTACGACAAACGCCGCAAGGAGGTGCATCGCTGCGACATAGTCGACACCCGAGGCCCCGTGCAGCTCACCGTGCCCGTAGGCAAGCCCTCCACCGCATCGCGCGAGGCCCGGCCCACGTGGTGCGACTGCGCCGTGTCGACCCACGACGCGTGGTGGCATCGTATGCGCATCACCCTCGAATCGGCATACGGTCGCACTCCCTACTTCGAATTTCTGATTGACAAGTTCGACGACATCTTCCGCTCCCCCGCCCTATGGGACAGCTGGCCCAATATACTCACCATGGACCAACTGGCCGACAGCATCATCCGCCGTATACTCGCATTTGAAAACGAAGTGATATGGGCGCCGGTGACCCCACGCGACGAGTCGCCCGCCACGGTAGACATGCGCCGCCACAACTTCGCGCTCGCCGAGCAGCCCCCCTACTGGCAAATCAGAGCCGACCAACTCGGCTTCCACCCCAACCTGTCGATCCTCGACCTCATCTTCAACCTCGGCCCCGAAGCATCACTGTACCTCGCAGAAATTTAACAGTAAAATCCTACAATCATCTTCCCGATAGCATCCGACCAAGTCTGCATGCTATCGGGAAGATGGCTTATGTATATACCAGCCGTAAACCGTATACCGACGAAGCACATCGCCCTCCGATTTTGCGCAGCAATAATACGCCTAACATCCACGTTTTCGAGAAGATGGCTTCCGCCAAGGAAGCCTGCCACACCGTAACCCGGTATGCACGACCGTAGGGAGGGCATGCCGGGTAGGTAGCCAGTCACGTGGAGGCATCCGGCAGGATGCGGCATAGGCTACCCGATACACAGCGTATATGCTCAGCAACCTCCCTACATGTGTTATCAGGAATATGACATCCGGCAAGGATGTCTGCAAACACCTTAACCCGGTATGCACGCGCGAAGGCGTAGCCGTAGCGCAGGGCATGCCCGGTAAGCGTGCCCACAACGTAAAGGCATTCGCAGAAAGCCGATTATACAGGCAGCTTATATCCCTATGCTTCGTAGACGGCTTCCTGCGGATGCCACTATCTTGTGTCGGCGTCCTACCGGGCATGCCCTCCCTGCGGTCGTGCATACCGCGGTTACTGTATTTGCAGACATCCTCAACCGGATGTCATATTCTTGGTAAGGATTGCGATTAAAACCCGAAAACCGATAAGGCCAAAATTTGTAAATATACAACACCGCCACCCCAAAATGCAAATAAAAAAGTGCGGAAATAGTGCGGGTATTCAAAAACCGCACTTTTTCCGCACTTTTTTATTAGTTTTCTTATATCAGCGTAACCTGATTGTTCTTTATTGGATGTCGAAGAAAGTTATTCCACTACTTCTATTATGACACGCTTGTACTTGGTGAGCGTGGGAGTTCCATCGTCTGACACTTGACAAATGATGTGCATAGTATCACCTGTACGAGCGTCCTGTGGTACCTTAAAGCTCACTTTCTTTTTATTGGAATCAATAGAAAAAGTTCCTTTATAAGTACCGGGTTCCGAATATGTCCACCAATGGAAAATAAGGTCATCTCCATCGGGATCCTCGCTTTTTGAAGCATCCAGAACTATTTTTTCTCCAACCTTGGCTTTGATATCCATTGACTCGTTTTTCAAGTGTATTAACGGATGATGATTAGCTGAGTTGTAGTCTTTTATACACCAATCAGCCCTGGCTGCGAAATCATTCTGAACATCAATAAGCCATCTCCATAAAGGTTTGAAATACTTGGTTCGGATTGCTATATCGGCCGAATCAGTATAATGTTCCATCTGTTTTGACCAACTGTTGCTAAAACACCATTGTCCGGTAGGATGAATAAAGTCAGCTGACGGCACGGGATCCATCCAAACATTGTTTCTTACCTTTACATACCGGCCACCCCAACCTCCGTAGCCGGGATTTTCCATATTACGCAAGCCATTATCAATGGTATGCAAGAATGCCGGTGTATCGCCTTCAGCGTTAAACGCCCCGTCTTTGTCAGGATAAGCATCACAAAGCACTCCGTGACCTTTGATAATATTTTCAGTCATCCATTCCTTGCCAAAATATGACTGTACTTGCTGCGGAAGTACTTTATCCCAGATATATGCCATGCAATCAAATTGGTCTGAGATAATGGTTGGGATATTGAAATGCTCCCAATTCGGACGAATATATTTTTGGTAGGCATCATCTTGTTCCCATATCAGAAACAGACGCATTTTTGCGGCTGCTTCCTGCATTTTATGCGGATAATCTTCCTGAATGATTTTTAACGCCGCTGCCAGTGTATTGCAACCACCCCATGCCTGAATCCATATAGGCCGGGGATCATCGTCTCTCAAGATAGCATCGGCTATGAATCGTGCGCCTTCAGTTCTTTCTTCATAATTGCCTATACCGTCGATGTTGCCCACTTTCCACTTGCTCAACAAATAGTCCGGAGATGGATAAGCCTTATCGTGTAGCAGAAGATTGGGATATACCTCGCTGTAATATCCCACATATTCCTTCACCCAATCTACCGGATGAAAGGCGTTCCAGCCCTTTCCCCCTACCCAATGGAACTGAGAACTGCTATTTATGATTCCTTCAATATCAAATTCATTTGATGAAAGCAGAAATCTTACCATAGAGGCTCTGTCATCCGCCTCGCCATCGGTAGTGACAATAATGCGTGGTTTTGTAGAATTTTCTGCTATCTCCGGCGCAATGCGGGTCATTCCCGCCAAGCTGTTGATCAATACAACGGCCAATAACAAGAAGTGTCTTTTCATTTCTTTTTATGAAAACTTATGAATTGCAAAAATAGTTATAATTTTTGATTAAATCCTTACATTAAGCAATTTAATTCTAATAAATAGTGGAAAAATAAAATATATAAAATTTTGTGTTAGTATGCGGTTGCCATATTCTTGGAGCGTAATCTTCCGGATTGCGATTAAAACCCGTATACCGACAAGGTTCGCCTAACAACCACGCTTTCGGGAATATGACATCCGATGAGGATGTCTGTTTCACCGTAACCCGGTATGCACGAGCGCAGGCGTAGCTGTAGCGCAGGGCATGCCGGGTAGGTAGTCTGTCACGTAGTAGCATCCGACAGGATGCAGTATATAAGTCCGGAAATATACGGTGGCACTGTTGACTATACCGCATCCTGTTCGGATGCCCATGTGTGGGGCGGCTCTGTCCGGGCATGCCCTCCCTGCGGTCGTGCATACCGCGGTTACGGTATTTGCAGACATCCTTGGCGGTTGCCATATTCTTGGAGCGTAATCCTTCGGATTGCGATTAAAAACCCGAAAACCGATAAGGCCAAAATTTGTAAAGATACAACACCGCCACCCCAAAATGCAAATAAAAAAGTGCGGAAAAAGTGCGGTTGTTGAATTTCCGCACTTTTTCCGCACTTTTTGATGCGTTTTTATGCCTGTTTCAGCGATATTCGAATGTTGAGTTGAAATTGTTGGCCGGCAGGCCTTCGGTATTGCAAAGGTTTGTCTGATATGTTTCGTCCCATGCCATACGGAAGTTTTTGATGGGGCGGCCGTTGGTGGCGGTCAATATCACTGTATTGCCGTCGAGGATGGCGCTGGCCGGACCCCATCGGTTGTTGTCGTGCATCACTTCGAAGTGGTTGGGAGCCTTTCCGTCGCGCGTGCGCAGGCCGCTGCCGTGGGTGTTGAACTGCACTATGATGCTATCGCCCTCGCAGTGCCATGACTTCACCTCGGGTCCGCGGTCGATGATGCGGGTTCGTCCGTAAGTATTTTTCAGGGCGGTATCGGCCAGGCGTCGGCCTACCTCCCACTTGAATGTGGGGTGAATATCGTCTATCTCACCCTCGTCCACGAGGTCGGATATAACCACACAGGCTGTATTGGGCACGTCGCGGGCCACACGGTCCTGCCAACGCTGGAACACGGGCAGCGACTCCCACGACGATACAGCCGAGTCGCCGCGCCGGGTGGAATAGCGGTACGGTGCGAGCTGCACGAAGTAGAAAGGCATATCGGCGCCGTCGCGGAACAGGCCGCGCCAGTTGTCAATCAGCTCGCGGCTCATGTCGTAATAGCGGGCGAAGTGGCCCTGTATGAGGTTTGACTCGCCCTGATACCACAGGAATCCGCGTATGGTGTAGGGAGCCATGGGCTTGATCATCTTGCTGAAGCATCGTCCGCCATCGTCTTTCCACCGTTCTATGGGAGTACCGCCCCATGTAGAGGCTATGATGCCTACGGGCACCCCGAGCGAATCGGCAAGATTTTTTCCGAAGAAATATGCGCATGCGCTGAATTTGTCAATCGACTCGCCGCTTATCTTGGTCCATCCGGCGGTTGGCAGTGTGTCGCAGTCGAGATTCTTCTCCACGCGCAATATTCTCATCAACGGTTCGGCGCTGCCGGGGCGAGTGCTGTCGGCCCGCATGATGCGCTCCACGGCCTGCCGCTGCAGATCGGGCGAATGCTTGGGTGTGATGGTTCGCTTGCCGTTCGACACCCACTTGCTGCCCATGTTGTATTCCATGTTTGACTGGCCCGATGCGAGCCATACCTCGCCCACGAGCACATCGTCAAGGCGTATTTTCTGCTTGCCGCTCGCCACTTTAAGGCTGCGCGGACGGCTGTCGGCACTCATCGGTGCCAGTTGCAAGTGCCACTCACCGGCAGAGTCGGCCGTGGCCGATACCTTCTGTTTGCCGAATTCAACTGTCACCTTGGCTCCGGGGAGTGCCCGGCCCCACACCTCCACGGCTTTGTCGCGCTGAAGCACCATATTGTCGGTGAATATCTCGGGCAGCCTGAGCTGAGCCGCCATAGGCAGCGCTGCCACCGCCACGGCCAATGCAATGATAAATCGTTTCATCTTACTATGAGGGCTTTATAATTTCCTTGTATCGGGCACCGCGCGGAGTGCTGTCGCTCACTACCACCGGTTTGCCCAAGGTGAGACTGAGCATGCTCTGCAGGTTGCCTGTGGCCTCGGCACGTGCGCGGGCTACGGTGCCGTTGGCATACAGGCGCTTGATCCAGTTGGCCTTTACCTTGGCCTTGATTGAATTTTCCTCGGCGGTGGTGAAGTTGCTTTTACCGAACAGCGCATCGTTCCAGGTGTCAAACACGATGTAAGAACCCGGGTCGGTCGACTCGTACACATCAATTACTTCGGCCGGCAGATACAGCCTTACGGTGTCGGCGCTCAGGTCGGCATTGAGCTTGTCGATATCAAACCCCACATTGCCCCGCACACGCAGCCGCCCCACCAAGTGGCGCGAGCCTATAGAGCCTTTCACAGGCACCTCGTCGTAGATTTCCATCGACTGCAGGCGCGCCATGGTGCGGACATTGTTAATTGTAGCCTCGTGCATCGAAGCCCCGTCGACCTCGGGCGATACGAAAATATAGGCAAGCAGCCCCACAGTAGCCACGGCCACTATGATGAATATGATTTTAATAAGCGTAGATTTCATCCTCTGAATTTAATTACCGGCACATAGCCGCTGTCCGACAAAAGATTTTCAAAATAGCTGCGGGCCTTGTTGCGGGCCTGCTCGGTAAGCACGGCCCTGAAAGTATCGTCGCCCTCCACCTCGGCCTTGAGATGAGTGTTCATGCGTTCCTTAATCTGAGCGCGTTCCTGAGCGTTGATATCCGAACGCAGCCCCGTCACGCGGTAGTGATCCTCGCGCAGCCCCAGGTCGCGGCCGGCAAACTCGGTCTTCACCGCCGGCAGCGTTACGGTCACCGTCTTGGCCGCGTCGTCTATTTTCACATCATCGGGCGTAAGCTCACTCAGGTCAATGTAAGCACGCAGGTAAGTGTCGTAAGAATACGCAGCCTTGCGTTTGCCAATCTTGAGCGACGAAAGCAAGGCATCAGTCTTCTGCCTGATACCCTTGGCATCTTCAAAATCAAGATCGTCGATGGTAGCCATCTTTGAAATCGACATGGAAGCAAACACCAGCTTGTTGGCAGAATGCAGCCTGGTGTAGAAAGCCGTAGACGGATCCTGCTTGCTGCAACCCGCAGCCGCCCCCATCACAGCCATCAATAAAATCAGTAAAGTGTGTTTCATAATCACAAAGATACGCATAAATCACTTATCAAATTTTGAAATGTAGTGAAAAAATCACCATATCATAAAAACAAATGTTAAGGGGCAGACGGAAATGGCCGCCACGCCATTCTCTGTCATTGTAATAGTTAATCTATAGTTAATCTATGTTAATCAATAGTGCTTATTTGGAATTAATGCGTACCTTTGCACCGGGTAAGTCCTACACGACCAGCTCCCTGAGAATCCCCCAGGTCTTGACCGAAGCAAGGGTATCAGGTTGTAGCGGTGCGATGTAGTAAGCTTGCCCTTTTTTTATTTCTATTAATTTCATTTTTTAGTACTCGTTCATAATGAGAACCGGAGACGAAATCAGCGGATGCACACTCCTTGGCAATCAGGGCGTGAAGTATCCTACGGAATATGACCCAAATATACTTGAGACTTTCAAGAACAAGCACCCCGAGAACGAATATCTCGTGACTTTCAACTGCCCGGAGTTCACCTCGCTGTGTCCCAAGACCGGCCAGCCCGACTTCGCCCGCATTGTCATCAACTACATTCCGCGCGAGGATATGGTGGAGAGCAAGAGCCTTAAGCTCTATCTGTTCAGCTTCCGCAATCACGGCGACTTCCACGAGGACTGTGTCAATATAATAATGAAAGACCTCGTAAAGCTGATGAATCCCCGCTACCTCGAGGTGATAGGCATTTTCACACCGCGCGGCGGCATATCAATCTATCCCTTTGCCAATTACGCCGACGACGACCATCAGGACCTGGCCAAGGCGCGCATGCTGGCGGCTTTCTCTAACTCGCTCAACCTCAACACTCTCTGATATGAAAGATACATTGATGGTAGTGAGCGGAGGTATGGATTCCACCACCATGCTCCACGAGTTTGCCCACCGCATAGCCCTGGCCATTACATTCAACTACGGCTCAAACCACAATGCCCGCGAGATAGAGTGCGCACGCTACAACTGCGCCCTGCTGGGCATTGAGCTTATCGTGGTCGACATGCCCTTTGTGGGCGAGTTGTTTGAAAGCTCGCTGCTCAGCGGTGCCGACGCCATTCCCGAAGGTAATTACGACGACAACAACATGAAGTCGACCGTAGTGCCCTTCCGCAACGGCATAATGCTCTCGGTAGCTGCCGGCATGGCCGAGAGCCGAGGCCTCAAACACGTGATGATGGCCAACCACGGCGGCGACCACGCCATATATCCCGACTGCCGCCGGGGATTTGTAGATGCCATGTCGGCCGCCATAGCCGAGGGTACCTACGACCACATCACCATCCTGGCCCCATACACCGATATCACCAAGACCGACATTGCCCGCCGCGGCGCAGCACTGGGCATCGACTACAGCCACACATATTCATGCTACAAAGGCGGAGAAAAGCACTGCGGCCGCTGCGGCACATGCACCGAGCGCCGCCAGGCCTTTGCCGATGCCAACATCCCCGACCCCACCGATTATGAAGATTAAATCTCTGATTCTTTCCCTATCCATACTTCTGAGCGCAAACGCATCAATCATGGCACAGACCATATACCCTTCGCCGCTCAAACAGGGCGACAAAATTGCTATTCTCGCCCCGGCAGGCCCCATCAAGCCGGCCCCGGTTGACTCGGCCGCCAAGGTACTGAAAGAGCTGGGCTACGAGCCTGTGATTTATCCACACACCTTCGGCGAATTCGGACACTTCAGCGGTACCCACGACGAGCGATTCCTCGACCTCGCCTCCGCATTCACCGACCCCGAGATACGCGCCATACTCTGCGCCCGCGGCGGATACGGCGTGGTGCACAACCTCGACAAACTCTCGGCCCTGCCACTCACCGCCGACCCCAAGTGGGTGATAGGATTCTCCGACATTTCGGCCCTGCATGCCCTCATGGCATCCAAGGACATAGCCAGCATACACTCGTCAATGGCCAAGCAGGTGGCCCTCGGCCCCGACAACGACGACAATGCCCGGCTTTTTGCCATACTCAAAGGCGAGTTTCCAAGCTACACCTTCGAACCCAACGAGTATAACCACACCGGCCATGCCGAGGGCAAACTGCTCGGCGGCAACCTGGCCGTGATAGCCGACCTCATCTCCACACCTTTCGACATCATACAGCCCGGCACCATACTCTTTATCGAAGACGTATCCGAACCCATCTACAAGATAGAGCGCATACTCTACCAGCTGCGTCTGAGCGGAGTTCTGCCCAAGCTCAAAGGGCTGATAATAGGACAGTTCACCGAATACCGTCCCGACGACAACCATCCCACTATGGAAGCCATGATAGCCGAAGCGCTGGCCGACTACCCCTACCTGCCCGTAGCATTCAACATACCCATAGGCCACGTAGACCACAACGTACCCGTGATAGAATCATCACAGGCAGTACTCGACATAACCCCCGACGCCGTTACCCTCACAATGAAGCAGTAACAGCAGCAAGCAGCACAACCCCACACAGCGGGCGACGGTAACCAACTACCGCCGCCCGCTGCGCGTGTATAACCTACCCGATAATATGGATGCAATGCTGCATCGAATCGAGGGCGATGTATCCTCCGGATTACGCTCCCAAGAATATGACATCCGCCAAGGATGTCTGCAAACATCGTAACCGCGGAATGCACGACCACAGGGAGGGCATGCACGGTAGGCGTCACAAGACATTGGCATCCGCCAGGATCCGGTATAAGTGTCCGGGGATAGATAAGACGGTGCAATTGATGGACGACAACACGCAGACTGCACTGAATGGTACAGCCTGTTTTAACATCAAAAAGTGCGGAAATAGTTCAAAAAAAGTGCGGAAAAGTGCGGTTTTTTAATACCCGCACTATTTCCGCACTTTTTTATTTGCATTTTGCCCTGTCGGTGTAGTATCTTTATAGATTTTTTGCCTTGTCGGTTTACGGATTTAATCGCACGCCGGAGGGTTAAGCTCCCGGAATATGACATCCGCCAAGGATGTCTGCAAACATCGTAACCGCGGTATGCACTACCGTAGGGAGGGCATGCCCGGACGGTCGCGCCCAAACCGAAGGCATTCGCAGAAAGCCGTCTATATATGTGGGGCGCTTGTATAATCGGCTTTCTACGAATGCCTTTACTTTTTTATACTGCCTACCGGGCATGCCCTGCGCTTCGGTTACACCTACGCGCGTGCATACCACGGCTACGAGCTTACAGGCTTCCTTCGGATGCCATATTCCCGATAACCAAGGCATTATAATACCTTATACATTTATGAATTCTTGTTCGAAGTTATCCACTAAAAACTTTAAGTTATAGATATAATCAATCTAACATACCTCAATTAATCGCCCCCTATATCAAACTTGATTTTTTATTAAACACATCCAAATCTCTTAGCAAGAGATACTTAATGGCACAAAGTTAATAAAAAATCTTATAAAACAAGCATAAACAATAAATAAATCAATAAAATGGTTAATTTTTTTTATTTGTTTAGCAAAATATCGAGTTTAGGATACTTAAACATTTGATTTTTGCAACATTACAATAATCCAAATCTCTTGCTAAGAGTTACTTGCCTAAATAATAAACCAATCAATATGAGTAAACTTAACTTTTTCAGAATTTTTGCCTTCATCGCCTTTGTTGCATTGGCTGGATTCAGTTGCTTTTGGACCGCCGAGTCGTTGTTCATTTGGCAGCCATCAATAACTATCTATGGGGCATGGATGATTGCTATTGTGTTTTTCATGGTCGCATCTATATGCTTCGGTAAAATGTTAAAATCACTTGATAAGAATGAAGATTTCTATGGCAAACTCTTTGGGAGAACCGGAGCTTTATTGCTTTCACTTGTTGGACTTTTAGTATTTTGGTTAGTATTCAGTCTACCGACTAATACTCATACTCTGCTCTATCGTGCATCTATAAAGAATGCTATAACAGCGGATCTAAACAGAACCCAAGGATATCTCCAAGGTCTAAAAGACAACAACGTTGAGATTAAAAAGATTGATCAAAAGTACAAAAGTAAAAACGAGGCCGTAGATGCTATTATTATCAGATTGGTCGCTGAGATTGATAATCCAAGTGCTATTGGTATCGGTCATCGGTTTGAAACAATTCTTGTCGAGCTTGATCGCACACTATCAGTAGACGCCAATAATCCCGTAAAAATTCAAAGAGTTGCTAACGTTGGTTATACACGCACACAGTGGTTGGCTGCTATCAACTACTATCAGCAGCAAGCGTATGATCAGCTCAAATTATATCGCTCAACTTGTGATAAAGAGATTAATGAGATTAAAAGCACTATGGGATCCAAGGAGCTTGATAATCTAATTAAGAACAACAAGATTGCTCTTTCTGATATAAATAAATGGAATGCAGTGAATAACGATATTGTTCAAGCTGCGATTGGAGACTTGGTAAATAGTTACGCATACATCAAGGCTAATGCACAATATATTAATTTCAAAGAGGGAGACAAGGATAGATATACAAGGGACGCCGCTATGCCTGAGGCAAAAGAAATGCTTAGCGTTCCAGACGTATGGGAAGACTATCTTACCACAGATAAATATAATGGACACGGATTTATATGGTGGGTGCTAATCGCACTGCTTGTAGACTTGGCAGGATTCATATTCTACAACATTTCTTTCAATTCTAAAAACAATAACGCTTTAGCATAACATGGCAAGCAAATTTGACAACCTTGTTGATCAAGATGATTCTCAGAATCATGGTGGTTCGACAACCCCATCCAAGCCTGTATCCCCTCAGGATGTGGAGAAAGAGACATATACTGAAGAGGAATTGCGAGATGTAAACGCAATTTCTGTAACCATACCCGATCAGAATACTCCTATAGTTGTATTTTTTGGGTCACCGGCATCAGGAAAGACCTTGGCTTTGATGCGCATGATTAGATTTCTTGAATCTCATGAGCATCAAGTTATACCTGAAGAAATATTCAGACCTAAAACGGATCGCCACTATGCGAGAATGTGTTCTGAATTGAAAAATATGGTGTATAACAACTATACCCCAGGGGGTACAGATATTATAAGCTTTATGCTTGTTAAGGTTCTTAATCCTGTAGGACAACCTGTTTGTCAAATATTGGAAGCTCCGGGTGAACATTACTTTGATGGCTCTCCAAATTTAGATTTCCCTACATATATCAATGCCATAAGGACTTCTCCTAACCGAAAAGTTTGGGTATTCTTTGTTGAGCAGGGGTGGGGAGAAGATCAAGGGGAACGCAACCTATATGCGCAGAAAATCTGCAGTATGCAGGGGCTTGTGTCTCCTAATGATAAAGTTGTATTCCTCTTCAATAAGGCAGACAGACAGCGTAAAAGTCAATACGATAAAACCGGCAAACCACGTAAAGAGTTATTCTTTAATCAAATCAAACGTGAATATCCCGGTATATTTACTCGCTACCAAAATTCTGGCATAACCAAACTTCTGTATGGAGAGTACAACTTCAAAGCAATTTGCTTTTCATCTGGCATCTTCAACGATACCATAGATGGAAGAGAAGTATGGACTTGTGAGTCAGATTGGTACTGTTCAGAGTTATGGAATGCAATTAAATAACGAATACTTAAGAACCGATTAATGTTCAACACATATATATACGGTACACCCCTCGGATTCGATTTTAACGAAGATATAGCATCTCTTAAAGAATATTTTAAGGGTCTCTATATCTCATCGAGAAAAGGCAGGCGCCTAATGGTAAATAGATGTGATAACGGCGAGACATTTTACAATTACCTTAGATATGGATTAGCAGAAAAAGAAGGCCGTCCAAATTCTTTTTTTGGCATGTCTATTTCTATGGACAACAATGAATACGCTTACGATTTTAAAGAAATATTCGATTGGTTCGATTATCTTTTTGATAAGTTAGTCGAAAGAGGCTCTCTTTTCTTCGTTAATGCTGGTAATATTATACAATATAAGATTACCAAATTTAAGGATGATACTGAAGAAATTCAATGGTTAAAAAATAATATTCCAAACTTATTTACTAAAGCTCAGGGAGTCAAGCTTCTTGAGTATGATTCATCCTTTTCTTCCTCCTCATCAGGACAAATACGTTGTTTCAATGACGACACTTCTACAACGAAAGTGCTTGATGCGTTTAAGAAATGTCGTTGGATTGCCTTGTCCCCTAACTTCAAACCGGAGGAAGAACCTATTGAAATAGATCCTTCCGATATTGAAGCACAGTTGAATAAATATACACAACAGTTGGTTCCTATTGCAATCTCACCCAAGCAAGAGAATCTTAGCGTATTACATGCACTTGAGTCTAATTGTGTAGAAACCATTGGTCTGATACAAAAATATCTGGCCACTGAGAGTGAAGAAAGCGAACAGAGGACTTGTACTTCTTTAATAGATAGGGCTAGGGAAATAGTAACCAATGCAAAAACGATTGCCACTAAAATTGACATTTCCGGTTCAAATCCATTTCTACCAAACTCGCATCAGAAAAGATGTAATAGATGTGGACAGAATTTGCCATTGAGAAATTTTGCAAATGTCAACTCTCAATTCTGTATCGATTGTGAAAAACAAATTCATGAAGCTAAGTCAAAGACAAAGAAGTGTACACAATGTGGGAATGTAAAAAATCAATCGGAATTTCCAAAAGGCAGTTCAATATGTTATGATTGCAAAAGTCATAAAAGTATTCTCGATTATATTGATGCAAAACTAATAGCGGTCTTCTCAGTCTTTGTCCTGATTGCAGGTATATCTTTATTTCTGATTTTTGGAGGAGAAAAAAAGGATAATCCTTCTGAACGTGACAAAAGCTTTACAGAACAGTTTGAACAGGATTCTTCAACCGACAATAAAAATATGGTTGATGTATCTCGTTTCACCAATTATCTCAGTAACAATGATTTTATAGGTGCATACGGAGAATTGGATGGTAAGGATAATTCCAATGATTATCTAGCCAAATTAAGATTATCTGTAGAATCATATTTGTGGGACGTGATTGACAAGCCCAGCAATCAAAATGGGAAGGTGATAATTCAACAATTTTTCATCTCGAATCGTCGAATTGTTGAAAAAATTGGCGTCGATGAAAATATATGGATTCAGTATGCTGATGCTTATGATAGATTAATGGTATTAATCATAAAGAAAACATTAAGTAAAACTCAGAGAGCTGAGGCTAATCAGCTAATAGCAGTTCTCCCTGATTATCCTGTTACAGTAAAGGAATCTTTTAAAAATAGAATTGATAATATACCGGACGATGCTGCATCCGCAGACGATACTAAACTCAAATCCGATGATTCAAACTATATAGAAATTATAGATTCAGATGGTACAAAAAAAGTAACCGCAACTGCTGTTTATGATTACGTTGATGGAAATAAGATTACAGTAAAATCTAACAAGAGACTTTCTCTATCGGGAACAGGTAGTGGCAACGTTTCCCCTAATAATAACAGAACGCAAATGGAAATTGATATCAAAAAAGGCGAGTCAGTTATCTTATCTGTTGGGAATATACAAGTTACAATCAATGGCAAACCTAAACCATTTAAACCAATATGATACGATTTCTTATTTCTGCTTTGATAATAATATCGAGCATTGTTTTAGGATTTTCCCAAACTCATGTAATATCTTCTCTATATGAAGTTCCGGCCACATCAGAACGAATGGATTCTTTGCTATCTGCGATAAACGACAGAGAGAAAGAACTTGAACAGATTAAGAAAGATAAAGTCAGGGCAGATTCATTAGATGCTTTAGTTGATGATTATGCTCTTTTAGTAAACTTATGGCAAAATGAATATCATCATGTAAAAAACACATCGGATAAATACAATTCATTGGTATGCTTGCTATCTGAAAGTGATTCTGTATTTAATATGGAATTGCCGGATATTTCTATTGTTCCTGCTTCTTTGAGGAATCATTACAACTTGATAAAGCAGGTAATCTCTATACGAAATGACATTGAGAGAGTTAAAAATGAAATAGACGAAAAGTCAAAAGCTTGTATTGCTTTAAATCAAGATCCGATGGCTGTGATACCCCAATTAATATCAGACGATTTAGATGCAATATATGACCAAATTGCAGAAGTAAAAGAAACTGGCCTACCATCCTTTAGTAATGTACAAAAAAAGTATTTTGATGATAACATCAGAGGTGAATACAATAATTTTGAAAAATATTTTACAAATGAATAAAAGAATACTCCTTTCAATCTCAATCTTCATATGGTTTCTTATGACAGCCTGTGGAGGAAGTCAAAAACCCTCAGAGCGAGCCAATGTGTGGGATGATACAGAAATTAATGAAGTTGAACTAAGCACAGAAAAGGTATGTGTGCCTTTCAAAAGAACGGCCGGAGATTTGGCTGAAGTTCAGGTCTCTTTTAATGGTGTACCATTTAACATGTTGTGGGATACCGGAGCTTCTATGACTTGTATTTCAGCCTTAGAACTACAGAAACTTGCAAAAGAGGATAAAATTGAACTTGATGATTATCAAGGTTCCATTCTCACTAAAATCGCTGATGGTTCAACAACCGAAGCTCTTGTATTCAACATTAAGGAGATCTATATTCCCGGTACGGATAATCAGTATCTTGTATTGCGTGACATTGATGCAGCCGTATCAGCAAGTGCCAATGCGCCACTCCTTATTGGTCAGAACGTTATCCAAAATCTTCCAAAACACTCATTTGATGAAGCTAAAGGTTTAATCATATTCGATAAATAAAACCGTGAATTTCAACTTATATCTATTCGGAAAAAATAAGGGGACGTATAATCAGTATCCTAACGATTATACGTCTTCTATTTTATCATCCTTTTGTGCTGATGTAACAAGTTCAAAAGCAATGATCGTACGCGACCAAAATTTGATGCATTATATTTTTGCAGAAAATTTAGGTGAATCAAATGTAATTGGTGTTTGTCTTATTTTCAATAAGGCCTATATAACACACATAAGTAAAATTTTCAATTTTATTCTTGGTATCATTGAATCTACGTTATTGAAACAAGGTAAAATTATTCGTTATAATAATCACGGTGACATTGAGTTTACGACAACAAATCTTAGTGATGACGTAAAGGCTTATGATTATGTAAAGACCCTTATTGATTCAAAGTTGGATTCTGATAATAATTATTTTGGAGTTACGGAATTGACTACTACGTACAATGGACTTCACAATAGTGAAGTCATAGATGGTAATACCGCTAATTCTGAAATATTAAAGCTTCAACAAACGTTCAATAAGATTACCATTGATTATAAAAAAGGAATTGAAGAAGATTTGACTAAGGAGGTCATTGCCGGTCTTCAATCTCAAATATCTAATCTGAACAAAAAAATAGAAAGTAAAACACAAGAGATATCGAAACTTGAAAAAGCAAAAAAACAATATAAGAAAGTGATGTTTTTGTTCATCATTCTTCTTTGTTGCTGTGGAGGATTATATTTTTTATATGATACATTGGATGAAACGGAACGGAATCTCCAAGAAACAACAGATCTACTTAATACAGCTACCGATTCGATAAGTGTTCTTAATAACACACTTACTGAAAAGCAAAATATAATAACTTCATTAAATAATGAAGTTAGAGATGAACGTATGCAAAAGGAAGCTGCTCAGAGTACGGTGAAATATATTCAGTCTAATTGCTCATTTATTATTACTGGAACTTCATGCTCTTTATTATCCAGAGAATATACAGTTTGGTATTTTACAACAGAGTCTGGGTTGCGTGATCTTAAGTTTAAAGTTATTGAGGAAAAATCTGGTAGAGTCTATACAGAAAAATCTATATCCGAGAATTTAGATTCCGGATGTGGCTCATTCAAAGTTCATTTTAATAGGAATTTTAACACCTCTGATTGGTATACTTTTGAAATCTGGTATGGAAGCAAAATTGTAGGTGGAGGGCGACATTAATGATATTAGAAAGAAAGGGCGTTTTAATTTATAGTCAAGTCTATTCTAAAATAATATTATGTAATCCTAATATATAACGGTCAAATAATAGCAGGTAAATATTGGTAATGTCACGAGAATCAGATAAAAAAGTGCCGATAGCGATTTTATTCGGTCCGGAGGCTTGTGGAAAAACATGTCTGCTTTTCAGGCTTCTTAGTTGGCTTAGAGAGATGGGATTTCATATTGAAGTTGATTCACTCCTATTCAACTTTGATAGCTACGATATAACTCAATTTATATTAGAAAATTGGCGCGCAAAAAGCAGCAAATATTTCTCTGATTTAGAAGGATTCCATTGGCCAATTCTGTTAGACATAATCTCAAATAAAGGTAATATTGTTGCAAAAATATATTATCAACCGGGATGTATGTCTTTTAATAGACACCATTATACTTATAATGTCTTTCCTAATGAATTTCACCATATAATTGAATTGAATAATCCTAAAAAATGGATAATCTTTACAGAGTTAGAAAGCGAGCTATATGAAAAAGAAAAGTATTGCGATGTAATAAGAAATTTAAAATATAGATCTATATTACCTCAAGATAAAATTATTATACTTTGCAATAAGATTGATAGGAATTATTCATGTTTTAATGGACATAAACCTATGTTTAATATGGTATTATGTAAATTAAGAAATGAATATCCTTTATTATTTGATATATTTAAGAATAATAACCCGATTACAAAGCTTTTTAAACCCTATACGTTTTCCTTAGCAATATTTTCTTCAGGCTATGAATGTTATATAGATAATCATCATGAGCTTAGAGGTGGGAGCGATTATTACCCTGAAAAACTTTGGAAGTTAATTATAAAATAATCCCCCCGTACCACGCTCACTCTGCTGTGTCTATCACGTTTATGAATTCTTGTTCGAAGTTGGGGGTGAAGATGTTTTTGCCGAGGTTGGCGCGGATTTCGGCGAGGGGCCAGAAGCGGCCGCCGTCGAGTTCATCGCTCGGGTTGATTGGCGATGTTGTGGTGGTGGCGTAGGCGTTTACCAATTCGCGTTCGCGCGAGGATTGGAATACGTACGATTTAAGAAAGCGCGGGATGAAGTCGCATATTCCCAATTCCTCGCGGGCTTCGCGGCGCAGGGCTTCGTCGATGCTTTCTCCATAGTCCACATGTCCGCCCACGGCTGTATCCCACTTGCCGGGCTGTATGTCCTTCCAGTCGGGGCGTTTTTGCAGATACAGGCGTCCGGCGGTGTCAAACACGTGCAGATGCACCACGGGATGCAGCAGCATCGAGCCTGAATGGCACTCGCCGCGACTTGCCGAGCCTATGGTGTTGCCCTGCTCGTCTACTACCGGAAATATTTCTGAAGAATTGTCGTGTTTCATTTTGTTGGGGTATATATAAAGTGAAAGTGCGCTGCTTCACAGTAACGCACCTCCCTCATAACCA
This sequence comes from uncultured Muribaculaceae bacterium, assembly GCA_910586975.1. Taxonomy (GTDB): domain Bacteria; phylum Bacteroidota; class Bacteroidia; order Bacteroidales; family Muribaculaceae; genus CAG-873. The sequence continues at coordinate 29,514 of CAJUKX010000007.1, forward strand.
AAATTCAAGTATATTGTGAGTCTAACAAAACGTTGTCATTTCTATTCTTACAAATCGCTTTCTTTTGACACTGCAAAGTTAATAAGAAAAGTTGCGCTGTGCAACTAAAAATATGTGAATGAATCTTAATATAATTTAAATTAGCCCTAATTTGCGGAATTATATGCCGAAAAGAAGTGCCAAATGGTGATTGCAGTGGAAACAGCGACGTTCAAAGAGTGTTTTGTACCGGCCTGAGGTATCTCCAGCGACAGCTCGCAGGCGTCTACCACGGGCTGTGCCACGCCATCTACTTCGTGTCCGGCAATGAAGGCATATTTGTGCAAAGGGTCGGGCCGGAAGTCGCCGAGCATCTTTGAGCCTTCAACCTGTTCGAGGCAGCACACGGTGTAGCCACGAGCCTTGAGGGCGGCCACAGCGTCGAGGGTATGGCTGAAGTATTCCCATTCCACGGTGTCCTCGGCACCGAGGGCTGTCTTGTGTATTTCGGGCGACGGCGGTGTCTGCGATATACCGCACAGTATGAGTTTCTCTACGGCAAAGGCATCGCATGTGCGGAATATTGAGCCGATGTTGTTTAGCGACCGCACGTTGTCGAGCACCACCACCAGAGGTATCTTGGGAGCATTGCGGAACTGGTCGGCGCTGAGCCGGTTCATTTCCCATATTGTTTTCTTCTTCATTTCTTGCGTATGAGGGTGAGTCCGTCGTAAAGAGGAAGTATAACTTTTTCCACCGAGTCGTCGGCGGCTACGGTATCGTTGAATCTGCGCACACCTATGGTCTGTGCGTCGCGACGCTCGGGGTCGAGCACGTAGTCGGCCCACAGGGTATTGTCGGCAAAGATATATCCGCCGGCTCTCACGTAGGGTTTCACAAGATTGTAATATTCGGTGTACAGGCGCTTATTGGCGTCGATATACACCAGGTCCCAGGGCTGCCCCGAAATTTCGGGAATCAGCTCTATGGCATCGCCTATATGCAGGTGTATGTCGGCGGCGCGGGGCGAGCCGGCAAATGTCTCGAGCAGCGATGTCTCAGCCTCGTCGTCTATCTCTACGGTATGTATCTCGCAACCCTCGGGCATGCCCTCGGCAAAGCACAGGGTGGAGTAGCCGCTGAACGTACCCAGTTCGAGTATGCGGCGGGGCGCTATCATCTGTGTGAGCATCACCAGCAGGCGACCCTGCAGCGGCTCGCAGCACATGTGTGGATACAGGCGGCGTATGTAGGTGTCGCGGTAGAGTTCGTTGAGCACATCCGGCTCAGCCGACGAATGTTCGAGTATGTATTTTTCTTCAGCGTCGTTCATACAAGTCCTATTGTAACAAAAAGTCCGGCCATGGTTATCACTATCAGAGCCACGAGAATCCAGGCTATGGTGCGTCGCTGCGGATAGCATACCCATGCAATTACGGCCGACAACAGTATATACACCGGGTAGAGCCAGCCAACGTATGAGGTGCCCAACCAGCGGGCATCCTCAAGTATGGCCGAAGCCTGAGGTATGAAGGCCATACCGGGCAACACAATGATTATAAGCAGCAGGGTGAACCACCACGGAGCGCGCTGCGGACGTGGCCATGGACTCATTTCTTACCTCCTTTCGCAGCTTTTTCGGCCAGGTAGGCCTCTACGGTGCGGTGCAAGCCCTCGCGCAGCGATACTTTGGGCTTGAAGCCGAAGTCGCGTGTGGCGTCGGAGATGTCGCAGCTCCAGTTGCGCTGTTTCATTATGCGGAACTTGTCGGTATTCAGTGTCATGGCCTTCATCTTGGCTGCGCCCCATTTCTCGCTCACCACCGAGGCCACGTATGCGGCCCACAGGGGCAACTTCACGGGAATCACCCACTTCACGCCCAGCTCATCGGCCACCATGCGGCGAAATTCCTTCTGTGTGTAAGCCTTATCCTCGCTGATTATGTACTTGCGGTGTACGGTGCGGGGCGACTGCAGAGCGTCGTACATGGCATTCACCAAATCGTCTACATATATAAATGTAAGGAGCTGCGGTTTGTATCCCACACCGAAGTCGAAGTGCGAGTCGATGCTCTTTATCATCATCAGGTAGTCCTGCTCGTGTGGGCCGTAAACGCCCGTGGGGCGGAATATGGTCCAAGGAAAGTCGGGAAGGGTTTCGAGATAAGTCTCAGTCTTGATTTTGCTGAGTCCGTAGCGGGTGTTGGGGTCGGGTATGGTAGCCGAGGTTATGGGTGTATAGTCTTTCTCGTCGCCGGGTCCTACCGCGCTGAGCGAGCTCATGTACAGGAATCGGTCGGGAGTCATGCCATTGCGCCGCAGGGTTTCTACAAATGTGCGCGGATACATGAAATTTACCAGATTGAACATCGAGAAATTGGCACACTTTGTGGCTCCGAGATTCCATATAATGTATTGCCAACCGCCGGGTGTAGGAGCATTGGCCAGCAGAGCCTGCTCCACCTTGTCGGGGTCGTCGTAGTCGAAAACCACAAATTTGAGCCGTGGGTCGGTGAGATAGCGCCTTGAGGTGGACTCTCTCACGCCCACCCACACATCGTAGCCGCGGCGCAAGCCCTCGGCGGCTATGAAACCGCCGATAAATCCTCCGGCTCCTATTATCAGTAAAGTTTTGTTCATTTAGAAGTTGCTAACTTGTCGAGAATTGCCTTGTTGTAGGTTTTCAGAATTGAAGAAGCGAAGTCTGATGGATTGAAACGCTTCACATAACGCTTGCCCTCGTCGACAAGGCGATCGTGCAGATAACGCTTGTCGAGTATACCGGCGGCCGCTTCGGCAAATGCGTCCACATCGTCGGGGTCCACGTATATTCCGCCTGCGCCGCCGGCTTCTTCAAGGCACGAGCCTGTGCAGGCCACCACGGGTGTGCCGCAGTTTATTGACTCTATCACCGGAATTCCGAATCCCTCGTAGCGCGAAGTGTATGACGACAGCTCGGCCATGGCATACAGCGCCGGCAGGTGGTCAAACGGTATTCCTTCGAGCCACATCACGCGGTCGCCCAAGCGCAGTTTTTCAATCTCAGCGGTCAGGGCGGCTTTGTATGAGGGGTCGCAGCCGCCCACTATCACCAGGCTTACATCCTGCGGCAGACGGGCAAGCCCGCGCACGGCCAGCATCTGGTTTTTGCGCGACTGCACCGTGCCCACACTTATGATATAGCGGCGTGGCAGACGGTACAGGCTGCGTATGCGCTCCTTGTCGTCGGGGCTGATGTATTTGCCGAATATAGGGTCGCAGCCCTGGTATACCACGTCGATTTTCTCGGGCGATATACCCCAGTCGTTCACCATATCGCTCTTGGTGCGCTCGCTTATGGCTATGATACGGGTGGCTATGCGTGCCGAGCGCTTGTACTTGAATTCATACAGGCGGCGGTCTATGGCACTGTAGTCCTGCGGTATGCGCCGCCATATCAGGTCGTGTATAGTTACGACCGTAGGCACAGGCGACAGTGACGATGTGAGCGGAATCTCATTGCTCAGCCCATGATACAGGTCAAGCCCCAGTCCTGCCCAGTCGTGCACCATCTCAACCGAGCGCCACCACGACTTCAGTCGCCGTGTCACGGCACCGGTGGGGGTGAAGACCTCCACATTGTCGCGCATCAGTATAGGATCGAGCCGCGGATTCTCGCGCATGCGCGGAGCCAGCAGCACGTAGCGGTCCTGCGGGTACATGGCCGCCATGGTGCCTATGACCAGGCGCGAGTAGTTGCCCAGACCGGTATTGTTCTGCACCGCCCGCTTGGCATCGAAACCTACTGTAAGCTTTATCCTCTTCATCAAGCAGGCATCATTGCGGCGATGTACTTGCCGAGGATGTCGAATTCGAGATTAACACGTGTGCCAACCTCTATGCGGCTGAAGTTGGTATGCTCCAGTGTATAGGGTATGATGGCCACGCGGAACGAATCGGCTGTGGAGTCGCACACGGTAAGGCTCACTCCGTTTACGGTAACCGAGCCTTTCTCTACCGTGAGATAGCCCCGGCGACGCATCTCGTCGGATATGCTGTAGCGGAAGCGGAAGTAGCGCGAGCCGTCCAGCTCCTGAATGTCGTCGCAAACGGCAGTGGTATCTACATGTCCCTGCACGATGTGGCCGTCGAGGCGGCCGTTGAGCATCATCGAGCGTTCGAGGTTCACGAGGTCGCCGGCCTTGAGCAGCCCCAAGTTGGAGCGGTCGAGGGTCTCCTGTATGGCCACCACTTCGTAGGTTGAATCGGGATGAACGTCAACCACGGTAAGGCACACACCATTGTGCGCTACAGACTGGTCGAGATGCAGTTCATTGGCAAACGAACATTTCACACGCAGGCGCAGGTTGCCTCCGTCTATATTGGCAGCCACTACTGTAGCCGGTTCTTCTACTATTCCTGAGAACATAATTCAGAGCTTATTTAGTGCAGATTTTGAAATTTTTAGATTCGATATTGAGAGGACGGTCAACGGGCCAGCGCACGTTGAAGGTGAGAGTGTGGGCGTTGGCGTCGTACTTTGCTTTGACGTTGCGGCCGTTGATGCGGAAAGTGGCCGGACCCTCGGCGCAATGTATCACAAATTCGAGCGAAATCTGCTTGGGCGCGTTGAGGTACGAGCCTTCTGATGTCACCTTGATACGTGTGCCTGAGGCCGAGCCGGTGAAGGTGATGAGCCTGTGCTTGCCGGCTTCGAGAGTACCGGTAGAGCTGCGGTCGTCGTCAAAGAGTGTGTAAGAGGTTTCCTCGCTGCCGGCCTTGGGATAGTAGTTCACAGTAAGGCGCGAGGGATCGTATTCGCCGGTATTGCGCATGGCGTAGTCGGCCATGGGTATGAACGAGCCGGCACGCACAAACAGGGGCAGCACATCCAGCGGAGCGGGATAGTCCTCTACCGTGGTCAGACCTTGGTATGCCTTGCAGGGGGTGTTCATATCGAGCCACTCGCCGGCGGGGAAGGTGACAGCGCGCGATGTGGCGTCTTCTTTCATCACCGGAGCCACGAGCACATCATTGCCCCAGAGAAATTCATCGGAAATGCTGTCGAATGTATGTTCTGAATCGGTGAAGTTGAGCGGACGCACCAGCGGATAGCCCTTGGTGGCATTCTCGTATGCCAAAGTGTAGTTATAGGGCAGCCAGCGGTAGCGCTCCTTGATGAGCGGCTCTATGATATGGGCATAGTCGGGATAGAGGTAAGGTTCGGCATACTGCTGGGCATGGGTGCGCAGCACGGGCGAGAACAGACCCAGCTGCAACCAGCGCACGTATAGCTCGGGCATGTATTCATGACCCTTCTCCACGGCAAATCCGCCTACGTCGTGGCCCATATAGCCCAGACCCGAAAGGCCCGAATTGAGCATTATCCTTACCTGCGGCTCAAGACCTCCCCACGAGCGCGATACGTCGGTACTCCACGGGAACACGCTGTAGCGTTGCAGGCCGGTGGTGCCTCCGCGCATCAGTGTCATAAGGCGGGTGTCGGGATATTCTTCCTTGTAAAGGTCGTAGATTATCTCGCTCCAGTCGTTGCCATACTGGTTGTGGTAAAGCGGGGTTGTAAGGCCGTTGGCATGCAGTCCGCTGAGCGGATGCACCTCGGGTTCGCCAAGGTCGCCCCACCAGCCTGAGATACCACCGTCGGTGAGCGATTTGTAGCGTTGGCGCAGCCAGCGGCGTGTGGCCGGGTTGGATACGTCGAACATACCGCCCTCGCCTACCCATATTTTCACTTCCTGGTCGTTGCCAAGGGTGTCTTTAAGCAGCATGTTGCTGTCGCGCAATTCGTTGTAGTTGTCTACACCGCGTCCGTTACGCAGTATGTAGGGCTGCGATATGGCCACCAGGTTCACACCGTCTTTTTTCAGCTCTGTGAGCATCTTGCGCGGGTCGGGCCACTGTTCGGGGTCCCAGGCCAGGCGTCCCATATCCTGTTCCTTGCCATACCAGTACAGGTCGAGCACAATGCCGTCTACGGGGTATCCGGCACGCTTCAGGGTGTCAATCACGCCCAAGGTTTCCTTCTGTGTCTTATAGCCGTACTTTGATGTTATATAGCCCAGCGACCAGAACGGGGGCAGATCCTGACGGCCTGTGAGGGCCGACAGCTGCTCGGTGACATCGGCCAGGGTCTTGGCACCGTTGATGTAGTAGTAGCTCACCGGACGCGGATTATCGGTGATATACTTTATGGGGTTTGACAGAATCATCTCGGCACGGGCGTAGTCGTCGAATAGCAATGCGAAACCGTCTGACGATATAATCAGCGGCATGGTGATATTCATCTGCGAGATACGGGGGTCGGTGCCTGTGTATCCGTAGTTCTGACGGTTGTACATCACCAGTGTATCGCCGCGCATATTCAGTTTGTGTCCACGCTCGCCGGCACCGTACAGAGAGCCGGTCGAGGTGGTGAAGAGGTCAATCTCGGCCCGGCCGTCGCTGATGATGCGTTCGCCCGGGTCGGTGACGGTGCTTCCGGCGCCTGAGGTTATTACGAGCGAACCGGTGCGGTCGTCAATCGAGGCTGTAACACCGGCGGCGGTGGTGAGGGTACTCACATAGCTGCCCAGTACCGAAGTCTGAGCCACGGTAGTGGAGGCCGCGGGCAGCACAGTGGCGCGCGAAGGCAGCGGCTGCTCGCCCAGCGCATTGTTTGTAACACGCAATATGTTTTCGTTGATGGCTTCAACCGTCACGGTTCGGCCCGAGGATGTAGTGGTGGCAATGGAGTTGCGCGCCACGCGTGCGTTGGCACTCAGCGACAATACCACAATCCCTGTAATAAGTACTTTACGATACATCTTTTTCACTAATGTCTTTTTTGTAGTATTTTTCGGTTCAATCACTTAGTCTTGGCGGGGTCTACGCGGTTGAGATAAGACTGCACCTTGATGGAGTTGTCGCTCTCGCCCTTGCAGTAAGTGCCCTCGGGTTTGAAAACCTTCTTACGGAAACCTTCTCCGGCATGATGGGCCACCTTAGAGAAACGTTTTGACTTGGAAAGTTTCTTTCCCCAGTCTTTTTCAAGCGTTGTGAGCCTGAAATTGTTCATATCGGCAAAGAGTCCGCGCAATTCCGGGAATTTCTCGAGGTCCTGACGTGTCCACACCTCATGGGTATCGAGGTATGTGATGGCCTGGGCCGACACGGGGGCGTTGTTTACACCCGAGCTTGCAGTTGCGGCAGGCTCCTCTTTTTTCTTGTTGTCTTTATCTTCTTTTTTATCAGGGGTTTCGGCAGACTTGGCTGCTGTGGCCGCGGGCTTGGAGTCGCTGTCGCTGTTGACGGCCACTTCCTCGAGCTGCGAGATTACATCGGGCTCGGTGTCCTTGTTTTCGCTGTCGCATCCGGGCAGCAGCCAGCCCAACAACAGCCCCAGTATAAGACCGGCGGCCGCACCTATGGCATAGTTGCGCCACGAAGCTGCGCCACCTGCTCCTCCGGTATAGGCCAGGTGATTGCTGCGGCCCTGTCCTTCGCGTATTTCATCAAGCAGCGAGTAGCCCTCTATTGGACTGGCGCTGATCTCGCGCTTGGTATGAATCTCAAAGTGGATGGGCGCACCAAGCTCCGACGATTTCACCGGCAGCTCAAAGCGGTATATCTTGCGTGGCTCCTGAAGCTGAATCAGGGCCTGGGTGGTGGCGGCAAGGTCGAGCGTGCCGCGGAACGAGGCATAGCCCGGAGCCGTGATATTGACTTCGGCTCTTTTAAGTTCCTGCAGTGTGAACGACTTGGGTTCGTTGATTTCTATTCCGTTTACTGTAATGGTTGCATCCTGCACCACGTTTTTCGACACATGCGAGGTGATGTAGAACGATGATGTAGAGATAGTCTTGCGGCTGTCGGCCGTCGACATTGTTTCAACCTGCAGGTTGGCTTCATCAACGGTGATAAACTGCTTCTTGTCTTCAAATCCGCCTCGGCGCCATACTATCTCAACCTCGCCGCCCAGCGGTACGTAGAACGGACGGTCGAAAACATGGCGGTAGAGGTAGGGTGAGAATCCATCGGGATCGGCCGGCGGCGGCAACAGGGGTACATTATCAGCTATGCGCACATCGGTAAGGTCGGGAGCATTGCAGTTTATGCCAAGGGCGGCGTCTACCAATACCACACCGGCAAACTTCAGATATTCGGGCTGATACAGATGTTCGGCAAAGAAGTCTTCAAGGGCATGGGGAGTGCCTTCGCCATAATAACATACTGCATATTCGCGACCCTCAGAGGCTACCGCAGCGGCCACATCGGTGGCTACCGGATACTCCTTTGAGAACATTTCATGCAGCTCGGCCACATCGGTATCGCTCACACTCGGGTTTGAAATCATACGGGTGGTGCGCTTGACCACAGCGGCCATCTCCTCACGGGTTATAATCATGCCCGTAGGCACGAATATGGTGGTGGCCAGATGGTTGAGCGGCTTATCGGGAATGGTGCGTATGATGGTGAAGAATGCTCCCAAGTCGATGTACGACAGTATATAGAAAAGATTTTTTTCGTCAGGATTATAATCAATGCATTCAAGGGCATTGCTCAAGTCGTGGATGTGGCGTTGCACATTCTCCGACGGATTGAAATTGCGGATGCTCTTGAAACCTCGCAGCGATTTATAGATATATAATTGGAGTTTGTTCATTTTCAATGAATTTCAATGTACTTGCAAAGGTACAAAAAATAACTGAAAAAGAAAAAACAAAGCCACGGGCCGGGTAATTATATCCAGCCCTGTTCTATGCCGGTGGCGATGCGGTCGATGATGGCGTCGTTGCGGTCTTTTGTAGGTTTGAAGTCGCTCTTAAGGCTCACGCCGAACAGTTTGCCGAAGCCTTGCCAAAACGAGGCCCTGAATGAGCCTAAGAAGGCTTTCACTATCTCGTAGCCGGTCTGATTGGTCTCGCGCTGTATGAGCTTGACGAGCACACGGGCCTGGTTGCGGCTGAATTTCTTGAGCACGGGCTTGTACTCCTCAAACAGGTCTTTTTCCATACGTTTGAGGTATTGTTCGCGCTCCTTGGTGGTGGGGAAGGTTTCTATGTATTCGTATGTTTCGATGAGTGTTTCGGCTATGAGCTTGGCGTAGGGCAGAGTGCGGCGCACATCGCGCACGGTGCGCCAGTAGAATTGCTCTTCTTTCTTGTTCTTGAATTTAAGTTTCGGGAAACAGGTGATTTCGTTGAGCATCAGCACCAGTATGGTATCGCCCTGCTCGTCAATGCGGTAGCTGTAGCCGGTATAGGTCTCGTTGCGGCCTGAGCCCGGATTATAAAGTGAGCGCTGCGACGCTGCTGTCGGCGCCACAAGGGCCGACAGCAGTATGACAGTGAGAAGAGAGAACAGCGCTTTTTTCATTTAACGGGTGGATAGTCGAGTGTGTAGTGCAGACCTCGGCTTTCCTTGCGTTCCTTGGCCTGACGCATTATGAGGTAACCTACGTTGATTATGTTGCGCAGCTCGCAGATTTCGCGCGAGGCTTTGGAGCATTTGAAGAGTTTTTCGGTTTCTTCGTAGAGGATGTCGAGGCGGTTCCATGCACGGTTAAGACGCAGGTTAGACCGTACTATACCAACGTATGTACCCATTATCTGGTTCACCTCGCGTATTGATTGGGTGATGAGTACCATTTCCTCGGGGTGACGTGTGCCTTCATCGTTCCACTCGGGCACATCGTGGCGTATGGTGATGCCGTTGATGCGGCTCACGGCGTGGCGGGCAGCGGCGTCGGCATATACCACCGCTTCAATCAGAGAGTTGGAAGCCAGACGGTTGCCGCCGTGCAGCCCTGTGCAAGAGCATTCGCCCAGAGCATAGAGCCGGTCAATGCTCGACTGGCCGTTAAGATCAACCTTGATACCGCCGCACAGGTAGTGGGCAGCCGGAGCCACCGGTATGTAGTCCTTGGTGATGTCTATACCCAGTTCAAGGCAGTGCTTGTAGATATTGGGGAAGTGGTGGCGGGTCTCCTCGGCATCCTTGTGGGTTACATCAAGGAAAACATGGTCGTCGCCGTTGAGCTTCATTTCCGAGTCGATGGCACGTGCCACCACATCGCGCGGAGCCAGCTCCATGCGGTCGTCGTACTTACCCATGAAGCGCTCGCCCTTGAGGTTGCGCAATACGGCTCCGTAGCCGCGCATGGCCTCGGTGATGAGGAACGAGGGGCGGTCGCCGGGATGGAAAAGCGCTGTGGGGTGGAACTGTATGAATTCCATATCCTTCACGGTGCCCTTGGCACGATACACCATGGCAATGCCGTCGCCTGTGGCCACAAGCGGATTTGTAGTAGTCTGGTAAACAGCACCCACGCCACCGGTAGCCATTACAGTGATCTTTGAAAGGAATGTATCGACAGTACCGCTCTGCTCGTTGAGCACGTATGCGCCGTAACAGGTGATGTCGGGGGTGCGGCGTGTAACAATCTTGCCCAGATGATGCTGGGTGATGATTTCAATGGCAAAGTGATGGTCGAATACGTCGATGTTCTTGTTTTGCCGGACAGCTTCGATAAGGCTTTCCTGAATTTCAAAACCCGTATTGTCGGCGTGATGCAGAATGCGGAATTCAGAGTGGCCGCCCTCGCGGTGCAGGTCAAACGAGCCGTCGTCCTTCTTGTCAAAATCCACACCCCAGCCAATTAGCTGCCGTATCTGCTCGGGCGCACCCTTCACCACCTGCTCCACGGCATCCTTGTCAGATAGCCAATCACCTGCCACCATAGTGTCGTGGATATGCTTGTCAAAGTCGTCGACGAGCAGATTTGTTACCGAGGCCACACCACCCTGAGCCAGAGCGGTATTGGCTTCCTCAAGAGTAGTTTTGCATATAAGGGCCACCTTGGCATTGTCGGCCACCTTCAAGGCAAAACTCATACCGGCTATTCCGGAGCCGATAACGAGGTAATCGTATTCGTAAATCATTTTAGGGCAATGTTATTTGCTGCAAAAATACAAAATATTGAACAAATCACAAAAAAAAGTGCACAGGTGGTTCGGCACACTTCATGCAAGCAATGTCCGGAGCCGGGGCTGTAGCGTTCAATTTAACATGCAACTACCATAAATGAGTCTTTCTGCAGAAAAGCGCTGCGTGATTACCGAAAGAACGAATGGGTTGTGCAATCGAAACCTTATGGTCAAGACCTCAGGAGCGATTTACAACACTGTGGCGATTAGTGCAACAAGAACCTATTTAAAGCGAATCTGAAGATTTAATTTTATGTATAGCATACCGTTATCCTCAAAGAGCCAACCAAAAAAGTATTTCTTTTTAGGATTAGTACGTGGATACCCCGGATTATTTTCATCTTCGCTTGTAGAAGCAGTTTCAAATTTTGTATTATTGAAAAGGTAGTCAAGAAAACGGTTCAATTCGTAAATATGGTAACACAATACATCTCCATCCTCTTTGACGATGATTTGGCCGCCGGTTGCATCGTAGCGACCCGTCCAAGGTCTTTCAGGCACCATTCCAAGAGAGCAGTCTTGCAGGAAACGTTTAATCTTATATTCGTAGACTTCTCCGTGGTTCTCAATATCAAAGCCGAGTGGATTATTCTCAGTGAGAATTTTAACACAAGAATTCACATCTGTAACCTGATTATAGAAACGTATGAGAAGTAATTGCGAAAGCAAATAAGGCATATCACCGTCAATGGTACGGAGATTCTGATAGAAACAATTAGATTGAACACTATCGAAAGTAATTTCTGCTTTGTAATCATTTATCAGCTTGATAATACGACTTGACAAGCGCTTGTTGTTGCCATAGGTTTCCCTGTTAAAAGCATCAACGTCTATAGTCATATCTGACGGCAATTTTACCTTAAAAACGAAATTGGTGCCAGGTCCGGCATTAAATAACGAACTGTCAGCACCGAGAAACGATTTGATGCTGAAGCCAAGTGTCTGAGCCATTCCACAATGGAAATCTTCAATCTTAATCGTTATGTCTCGTTTTGCACCTGCTCCGCGCTGAACGGAAGTAATTTTAAGTTCAGAGAGAAAGCGAACAGCTGAAGTATGAATTTTAATTTTTGTTTGAATCTCATTCAAAAGAAGATTTGCCTCATCTGCAAATTTTATTATAGGCATGGAGAAACGCTCGACATCACCCGTCCTTTTATTAGTAACTTCAACCGAAACCATGTCGTCTTCACGAACATAGTTATTGGTAGTAGCAGTTTCTTCGCGGATGATAGCGAGGATTTTATAGAATTCTTCCGGAATAGCGTTGAGATTATCGTCTGCCACATTCATCTTGCCTTGTGCAAGCAAGCGAAAAAGGACATATACCTCACTCCACTCTCCGACGTTACCTTTGATTGTTGTTGCCATATCGTTGTTAAAGAAGAAGAACATTGTGGTCAAATAATGTTGTGAGTAATTGTTGTGCGGTTGCTTGAATGGCAGGAACGGCAACTGAGTTTCCGAATTGCTTGTAAGCGGAAGCGTCAGCGACCGGGATTTGGAAAACGGGAGCACCGTCTCCATTGTCATATACCGGGTAGCCTTGCAAAGCACCCCATTCACGCGGAGTCATTCTGCGCCATCCTTCCTTGTTGTATTCACCTTTGATGCGAGTGGTCGGCGTGAGGTCGGTCTGGCGAGTGTCAATAACAATATTGCGCTCTCGGCCCATACCACCAACAACTATAGCGTTGGCGACTTCGTTGTCGCCGACTATCGCATAGCCGAAACCGTTACCCTTACTCTCATGGCGAGCCTTATGGCGAATGAGTGTGTCAACGTATGTTGTTGACAGGTAGTATTTGGACGGTACCGGGTCTTTCTCGCGAATGTCGATGAAGTGCTTGGTCACTTCTTTTTGTTCGGGATAGTGAAAGTCCTCTTTCGTTATGCCGAGGTCTTTACGGAAACCGACAATATAAATGCGCTCACGATGCTGTGGCACACCGAAGTACATGGCATTTACAATCTGAGGGTCAGGCACCATATAGCCGATTTCATCAAGAGTGTTCAAGATGGTTTTCAAAGTCTTGCCTTTATCGTGAATGGCAAGACCTTTCACGTTTTCAAGGAAGAAAGCCTTTGGTTGCTTGCGACGAAGAATCTCTGCAACATCAAAAAACAATGTTCCGCGGGTTTCCTCGAAGCCAAGCCGTTTGCCTGCAAGCGAAAATGCCTGACAAGGGAAGCCGGCACAAAGAATGTCGAAGTTATCAGGTATGTATTGCTTGGTCTGTTCGGAAGTTATATCGCCAAACGGCACTTCGCCATAGTTGGCAAAGTAAGTTTTTTGCGCTTGTGCATCCCATTCGGACGAGAACACACATTGACCTCCAAGGTTTTGAAATGCCATTCGGAAGCCTCCGATACCGGCAAAGAGGTCTATGAATGTAAATCTGGGATTCTTGGGACCCGGGAAAGGCACTTCGTTTAAATCGTCAAACAGCGACCGCTGAAAAGGACTTAGTGATTCGCAAGCGATTGAGCAGTCAATATTGACCTTACTCGGTAAAGTAGAGTTAGTCCACGCATCAATAAGGCTGTCAGCCTTGGATTGATAAATTTCGCCATGCTTTCTGTCTTTGAGCATGAGGGCGTGTGTAACAATAGCCAATTGAACCGAGAACGGGATAATCTCTCCGTTCTCGTAGCAGGTACGCTCGTCGAATATCTGAACCGGGCCGGCTTTCTTATAACCCATATCCATCAGCGTAAAGGTCAATCTGTTTTTACTCATTTTGAAGTTCCGTTATCAGATTTGAAAGAGTAATTTCTTTATTCTTTGATTTCAGCTGACATTGCCATATTTCAATAACACGCCACCCCATTTCATGGAGTTTGGCGATATTGATTTTGTCACGCTCAACATTTCCTGAAATTTTTCTTTGCCAAAAATCGTGATTGTTGACCGGGATAGTTGCATACTTGCAACCCCGGTGTCCGTGCCAGAAGCAACCGTTAATGAAAATGGCAACCTTATACTTCGGAAGAACAATATCGGGTTTGCCGGGCAAATCTTTACGATGCAGACGAAAACGAAAGCCGTTGGCAAATAAAAAGCGTCGCACCAAGACCTCAGGTTTGGTGTTCTTGCTCTTAATATGTGACATACAACGACTCCGTTGTTCTTCCGAGAGTACATCAGCCATTATATAAACAAAGTACTTCCTTGCAAGCAGACAAACGACCATGTCTTATTCGTAACTACAAGGAAGTTTCTTAATATGTTAAATATAAGTTGTTTCTTACATTTGGCGGTCATTGTCTGCGCTTCACGTTATAAATTGCAAAGTTAACAATTTTCTTGGGATTCACTATAATTGCAGCAAAGGTAATATAATATGTTAGCAAGATTTTTACTCACCCGATACAAGAATGGTTTGTGTAGGTAATTTTTATGACTTCAACGAACATCATGTCTTATTATTCAGATCCGATAACACTCTTAGAGTCGCTTTCATCATAGCAAAATATATGCCGAAGTCAAGATATTTCTTGATGTTTTTGAGGTCTTTATTCTCAACGATGTCAATGGTCAAAGAGTCTGAAAATTAGAATATTGAAAAGTAAAAAAAGCTAACTGTAATAGCCTGTTTCTTTAATATTAAATCTGTAGATTTGTTTTTCAATAAGAACTCTCTGAGGATTACTTTGCTAATTCGCTTCATAACGGTTGCATTTGCAGCTGTTATGGCTTAAAAACGGCTATAACGGTTTTGTTTGCAACTGTTATAGTGTGTGTACGGGTGGTGGCCGCGGGGTGGTCGCGGTGTCCGATAATGGACAGTTGCCGGATTATTAAAATGCTTATATTAAGGACTTTAATGTTTTGGCACGGCTTTTGAAACTATGTTTGGCAAAAAAGTCTAATTCTTAAAACTATGGATAGAGAAATCACCCCGCAGCAGCGGAGGAAGGAATTATACAGAAAGCTTGCCATCTATGGCTGTGTGCTTGCGCTGCTTGTGGCAGCGGGCGTGGCAGTGAGTTCGCTGAGCCGCAGCTCGGTTGAAGCTTCATCGCTCAAATGGGTATCGGTGGACCGCGGCACAGTCGACGTGGCCATCTCGGGCACGGGCGAAGTTGTACCAGCATTTGAGGAGGTAATCAATTCTCCCATCACCAGCCGTATTGTAGAGGTGTACCATCGCAGCGGCGATGTGGTTGAAGCCGGCACTCCGCTCATACGCCTTGACCTCGAAGCCACACGCACGGCCTACAACGCCGAGCTCGACAAACTCTCTATGCTGCGCCTTCAGCTGGTTCAGCTACAGGCCAACAACCGCACCCGCCTGAGCGACCTGCGCATGCAGATAGAGGTGGCACGAATGCGTCTGCGCCGCATGGAGGTGGAGCTGCGCAACGAGCGATACCTCGACAGCATAGGCAGCGGCACCACCGACCGCGTGCACGAGGTGGAGCTTAACCGAAACTCGGCCCGGCTGGAGCTGGCTCAGCTCGAAACACAACTGGCCAACGAGACCGACGTGAAGCAGGCCGACGAGCAGCTGAAGCGTCTTGAAATAGAAATCAAGGAAAAAGAGCTGGCACAGCAGGCCCGCACCTTGGGCGATGCCGAGATACGCTCTCCGCGCCATGCCACCGTGGCTTCGGTAATAGACCGCCTCGGCTCCATGGTATCGGCCGGACAGCAGGTGGCCACCATTGCCGACCTGGGCCACTACCGTGTGGAGGCACGTTTCCCCGAGAGCTATGCCCCGCAGCTCAAGGCCGGCAGCGACGTGCAGCTTAAGGTGAACCGCACCAAGCTGCAGGGCTTTGTAAGCTCTGTGGCTCCCACCGCCACCAACGGTATGCTCAACCTGTCGATAGCCATACTCAACGACAGCGCCGCGGTGCTGCGCTCGGGTGTGAAGGCCGATGTGATGGTATCAAACGGCATACGCAGCGATGTGGTGCGCATACCTTTCATAAGCTCCTATACCGGTCCCAACACCTACGTGCTGTATGTGCGCCGCCCGGGGGGTGACGAGCTCGAGCGCCGCGATGTGAAGCTCGGAGCCGCCGGCATGGACTATATAGAGGTACTCTCGGGACTTGCCGAGGGCGAGGCCGTGGTAAGCTCCGACACTAAAAAATTCGATAATAAACCAAATATCAAACTACATGATTAAGCAATATTTCAAACAGGCACTCAACCTGCTGCGGCAGCAGAAACTGTTTTCCTGCATCTACATAGCAGGAACAGCCCTTGCCATAGCCACGGCTACCGTATTCGCCATAAGCTACTATATACGGATTGCACCCACCTACCCCGAGTCGCGCCGAAACACCACCGGTTATCTGTCAACACTGTGCTGCTACGGCAAGGTAGAACATTGGCAGTCGGTATGGGGTTTCAACCACAATTTCACCCGCGATTTCGTATCCAAGCTCAAGACTCCGCAAATGGTATCAACCATTTTCAAAGGTACATTCAACGAAGAAAATTTTTTGGCCGGCAACGATGGTGTGTGCGACATCAAAGTGAGTAAGGCTTCGGTTGATACAACGTTCTTCAAGATTTTCGATTACGAATTCATACACGGAGCGCCGTTCAGCTCAATCGAATTTACCGACGGCATCAACAAGGCCGTGATTACCGACCGTCTGGCCTCGCGGTTATACGGCACCGACGATGTCATGGGCAAGACTGTAAAACTCAACTACACCGATTACGAGATATGTGGAGTAGTGCGCAGCGGCAGCTCGCTGAACAAACGGTCGTACGGCGATATCTTCGTACCATACACCACTGTTGCCATTGTCGATGAAGATGACTATGACGATGAAGGCGGTTACATCGGTGCTTTTGAATACATTATAGTAAGCGACAATCTCGATGAGGTTCATGATGAGCTGCAGCAGATGGTCAACAAGCACAACGCCATATCGACCACCGACTCACTGGTGATATACAACCAGCCGCAGACGCATGCGGTGAGCGAGTTTTTCAGTGCCCAGACCACCGACAACATCACATGGGGCGAGATCATACGCAAAAATTGCCTGATACTGTTGGTTCTACTTCTGGTACCGGCGCTCAACCTCAGCGGCATGATATCGGGCCGCATGGAGATGCGCACCGCCGAGCTGGGTGTACGCAAGAGCTTCGGAGCCACACGCTCGCAGCTGCTCATGCAGATTTTGTGGGAAAACCTGTTTCTCACCATAGCCGGCGGCATCATAGGTCTGCTGCTGGTATGGATAGTGATGTACCTCAATCAGGGTCAGATTTTCACACTGTTATACAATACAGGTTTCGGAACACCGGACGAGAATAATATCACAAGAGAGATGTTGTTCAATCCCGCAATTTTCTTAATTGACTTCTTTATCTGTCTGGTGCTCAACATGCTCTCGGCACTTATCCCGGCCTGGGCCAACCTTCGTCACCCCATAGTTCAATCACTCAAAACAAGATAACAAGCTCTAACATGATTATCCGAAATTTATGGAACCGACGCCGTTCCAATCTGTGGCTCTTCATTGAGCTGATACTGGTAAGCATACTCACCTGGGTGATTGTAGACCCTATAGCGGTAGTCACCTCCGACCTCAATATGCCTCTGGGCTACGATGCCGACCGTCTTGTGGCACTGCAGCTTAATTCATATCCTAATTCATCTGAGCTATATAGGGCCGAAAACGACTCGGTTGACACCGCCAACAGCCAGCTCGATGCCATTATGGCCAAGCTGCGTGCCTACCCCGAGGTGAAGTACGCATCGTGCATTTACAGCATGTGGGGTGGTGCGCCGGGTATGTCATCAACCAGTTGGAATTACTTTATTACCGGCGACAGCATCATAGACAAGAAGCTCAAGAGTGTTCTTGTATTTGAAGTAGACGCAGGCGAAAATACTCTGGAGACTTTTGGCTTTAAATCCGTTCCCGGCTCCATGACCGTTGAAGAAATTTCGTCAAAGCCTCTCGGAGATAGAGAGATAGTATTGTCAAAGGAAATGGCCGAACGTTATTTTCCCGGCCGCAATGCCATTGGACAGTACCTTATTTCAAACATCGACAGAGAGACCGGCGATACCTCCAAAATTAAAGTTGTAGGTTTGGTAAGCGGAGTGAAATGGCACTCGATGATGCGTTCTTACGACCTGGTAGTAAAATCGTCTGCACCCGATCGCAAACGCAGGTTGAACTCCACCAAGATAGTGCTGCGTCTTAACGATAATACCGACCGCAACGACTTCATTGCCGCATTCAAACCGTGGGCCGCCAAAAACCTCTGCGAAGGCAACTATTTTGTACAGTCTGTGCTGTCATACGACGATGTGATACGCAAGACCGAAGACGACTACCGCATACACTCGCAGAATACGCTCAAATATATCCTCGGAGCATTCTTCGTTGTCAATCTCATTCTGGGCACCATAGGCTGCTTCTGGCTACAGACACGCCGCCGAGTTGAGGAAATAGGCATACGCCGCTCTTTCGGTGCCACACGCGGCCGCATCGTACGCATGCTCGTGAGCGAGAGTGTGATTCTCGCTACAGCAGCCTTTATAATCGGCGACCTCATTTATCTGCAATACGCCCTGAAAGAGGGCCTTGATCAAGGATATGTGAATAACAACGGTCTAAATCTGGTAGACAACTGGATCAACCACTTCGGCCAACACTTCATCATAGTATCGGCCATCGTCTACCTTATAATTATCGTGGCTGTGATAATTGGAACCCTGATTCCGGCTGTCAAAGCAGCATCTGTCAACCCCGTCGACGCCCTGCGCGATGAATAACAAACTCTTAAAAGTATATAATCTTAGAAGTATATAATATGGAAAGCAACAACAATATAATATCCCTCAAAGGCATCAACAAAGTATATCGTACAAAGACCGTGGAAACACAGGCTCTCGAAGACATCAACCTCGACGTGGCCGACGGCGAAATCATCTCAATCATGGGCCCGTCGGGCTGCGGCAAGTCTACCTTGCTCAATATCATAGGTCTGCTCGACACCCCCACATCGGGCACAATAGAGCTGTGCGGCCAACCCGTAGAACGCCTGAGCGACAAACAGTTGGCAGCCATGCGCAACAAGACCTTGGGCTTCGTATTCCAGTCGTTCCACCTCATCAGCTCGCTCAACGTGCTCGACAACGTTATGCTGCCGCTGATGTACGGCCACCACAGCGGCGACCGCAAGGCCCTGGCCCGCGAGGCTCTCGAAAAAGTGGGCCTGAGCAACCGCATACACCACATGCCCTCGCAGCTCTCGGGCGGACAGGCCCAGCGCGTGGCCATTGCACGTGCTATAGTGGGCGACCCTAAAATAATTCTTGCCGACGAACCCTGCGGTAACCTCGACTCGCGCATGGGTGCTGAAATCATGAGCCTGCTGCATTCGCTCAACCGCGACGACCACCGCACCATAGTGATGGTGACCCACAACGAGGAACAGGCCCGCGACACCGACCGAATCCTTCACTTCTTCGACGGTCGTCAGGTTCTGTGATTATTATGAGAGTGTGTTTGGATTTAACACACAAAAAAAATATTATATTGAGGAATTGAAGATTATAAGAATATGTTTCGCATTAATCTTGAGGCCAATTACGGTTCTTTTTCCACCGTTCATCAGTCACGTAGCTCGCTACGCTCCTTCTTCACGCTGAAAAAATCTCTCGTAATTGACTCTCAAGCTTAATACGAGTTAAATTCAAACACACTCTGAGAGCTTGTTTAACAACAATGAGGACTTTCTTTTTCATACTATCAATACTCACGGGCTGGCTCGGAGCTGTGTGCGCCGAGCGGGCCATCACACTCGACGAGGCCATAGCCCGTGCCCGCGGTCAGAGTGTGGATGCCGCCGTGGCCGTCAACGAGCTGCGCACCGCCTACTGGGAGTACCGCACTTTCCGCGCCGAGCTGCTGCCCGAGATTACATTCAAGGCCACTCTGCCATCGTTCAACAAACGATATAATTCGTATCAGCGCGAAGACGGCTCATACACCTTCCTGCGCGACGACAACCTCATGCTCAGCGGCTCGCTCACAGCCACACAGCGTATATGGCTCACCGGCGGTACCCTGGAGCTTACATCATCGCTCGACTTCGTGCGTCAGCTCAGCAACGGTGTGGGTAACCGTTTCATGTCGGTGCCGGTGGCCTTGCGACTCAACCAGCCCCTCTTCGCCGCCAACGACGTGAAGTGGAACCGCCGCATAGAGCCTGTGCGCTACCGCGAGGCCATGGCCAACTACCTCAGCCAGACCGAAGAACTGGCCATGCAGGCCATCAACTACTTTTTCAATCTCCTCTCTGCCCGCCAGGACTATGCCGGCGCCGCTCAAAACGTGGCCAATGCCGAAAAACTCTACGAGGCCGCCAAGGTCAAGCGCTCTATGGGCAAGATAAGCGAGAACGACGTACTGCAGATTGAGCTCAACCTGCTCAACTCGCGCTCGGCCCTGACCAAGGGAGAGAGCAACGTGCGCAGCGCCATGTTTCAGCTGAGATCATTCCTCAATCTTCCCGATGACGAAGACCTCATACCCGTGGAGCCGGCCGTGGCCAATCTGCCCGAGGTTGAATACGACGACGTGATTTCAAAAGCCCTGGAATACAACTCACTGGCCCTGAACATACAGCGCCGTCAGCTCGAAGCCGACTACGAGGTGGCCAAGGCGCGGGGCAATCTGCGCGAGGTCAACCTGTTTGCCCAGGTGGGCTACACCGGCACCAACGACACCTTCAGAGCCGCCTACGACAACCTCAAGGGCAACCAGGTGGTGGAGGTGGGCATATCAATTCCACTGCTCGACTGGGGCAAGCGCAAGGGCAAGGTGAAAGTGGCACGCAGCCGCCGCGACCTCACACGCGAACGCCTCAACAAAGAGCGTAACGATTTCTGCCAGAATCTCTTTGTGCTGGTCGAACGCTTCAATAATCAGCGCCAACAATTAAGCCTTGCCATCCGCGCCGAGCAGATAGCCACCCGCCGCTACGACAGCTCGGTAGAAACCTTCCTCATAGGCAAACTCTCGACCCTCGACCTCAACGACTCACAGGAAAACAAAGACTCGGCCCGCAGCAACTACCTCAACGAGATGTTCTACTACTGGTACTATTACTACCAGCTGCGCAGCCTTACCCTGTGGGATTTTGAAAACAACACTCCAATAGAAACCGACTTTAAAAGCATTATCTAAGAAGTCCATGTTATGAAAAGATTTACATTTTGCACATTATTAATCATGCTGTTGCTGTGTCCGCCGGTTATTTTGTCCCAAACCTACAACGGCAAGAAATTCTCATTAGCAGGCAGGGTTTTCGATAAATATACCGAAAAAGACATATTGCATGCCAAACTAAGGCTGATGTCGGTGGAAGACAGCACCGTGGTCAAAGAGACCGAGGCTTTTACAACCGCATATTCCAATAATGACAAGTGGGAATTTGCGGAATTCAGATTCAAAGATATAGTCAACGACCGTCCGTACATGATAGAGGCTTCAGCCGACGGATATGAAACCATGTACTATCCTTTGGAGCAGGAAAAAATCAAGGGACGTGTTGAATCGCTCACCATGCCCATAATGATGATTCGTGCCGCCAAAGTACTTTCTGAAGTTACCGTAACCGCATCTAAGGTAAAATTCTATAACAAGGGCGATACTATAGTCTACAACGCCGACGCATTCGTACTGGCCGAGGGCACCATGCTTGACGGCCTGCTGCGCCAGATGCCCGGCGTGGAGCTTAAGGACGACGGTCGTATTTTCGTTAACGGTGAATATGTGGAGGAACTGCTG
Source organism: uncultured Muribaculaceae bacterium (assembly GCA_910586975.1). Classification (GTDB taxonomy): domain Bacteria; phylum Bacteroidota; class Bacteroidia; order Bacteroidales; family Muribaculaceae; genus CAG-873. The sequence continues at coordinate 51,238 of CAJUKX010000007.1, forward strand.
CTCAACGGCAAGGACTTCTTCAAGGGCAACAACAAGGTGATGCTCGAAAACATAGGCGCGTACACCGTGAAGAATGTAGAAGTCTACCGCAAACAGAAAGACATAGACCGCGTGCTCGGCAAGGGATTTGGCGAGAAATCGCTGGCCATGGACGTGAAGCTCAAGAAAGAATACAACCAGGGAATGATGCTCAACGCCGAGGCCGGTTATGGCAGCGACGACCGCTACCTTGGCCGCCTGTTCGGGTTGTGGTTCTCTGACCACGCACGTGTGTCCGCCGTGGGCAATATAAACAACCTCAACGACGACCGCAAACCCGGCGAGCAGACCGGATTCGACCCCAATGCCATTCAATCGGGTCTGCTAAAGAATTACTACGGCGGCCTTGACTACAACGCAAGCAGCCGTAAGTATGGATGGACGGTGAATGGCAACATGGTGCTGCGCAAATCCATTCTCGACAACCAAGAACGTACTTTCCGCACCAACTTTCTCGAAACAGGCGACACCCACGACCGCCAATACAGCAACTCAAAGAAAAGAGACATATACTTCTACACCGAACACCGGTTTGCCAGGATGAAAGATCAGAAATATTACTGGCAGATTCAGCCCAAATTTGAATATACCGACAATAACAGCATGTCAGATTTGGTTGAAGCCACATTCAGCGAACCTCAACCCGAAGCCACGCGCGAGTTTATCGAGAATATATACGACGGCATACACACATCGGCTCTGCAAAGCCTTATAAACCGCAATCTCAGCCAGACAAAGATATTGGGCCACAAACTGTACGCCAACCTGTGGAGCGATGGCCGTTTTGTGATTCCCGGCTCTCCGGATGCAATCAAATACCTTGTGGCCGGTAAATATACCAAGCGCAAAAACCACACATTTGAACGCTTCGGCATTAACTATGGTCAGAATCCCGACTTTGCCGACATCGCCGACCGATATATAGCCGATCGACCCGATCATGTCTCATCGGGTAAAGTATCGTTGGAATACAACTGGAATTACCGTAAGAACCTCTACTTCTTCTTCAACTACACCTACTCATACGAGGACTCAAAGCAGACTTCAGACCTCTTCCGCCTTGAACAGCTCTACGATGGATCGTTCAGCGACAAACCCATTGGTTACCTGCCCTCGATGGCCGAGTATCAAAGCACCCTCGACCCCTCGCTCAGCTACGTGAACCACAACTGGCAGAATCTGCATACCGCATCGGTAGGAGCCAATTTCTATACCGACAACTTCATGCTGTTTTTCAATGCGCCGGTTATGTTTGACAATCATACCATCAGCTATACTCGCGGGGCTTCGCATTCACTGCTCAACCGCAACCGCGTGCGTATGGGCGACGGCCAGGTGTCTTCACAGTATATATTCGGAAACCGTAAGAAGATGATAAGCCTGTCTTACAATTTCAACAGCGTGGCACCCGATATGGTCAACATGATTGACATACGCGACGAACGCAATCCCCTAAACATCAAAGAAGGCAACCCGCTGCTCAAGGATTCGCATATACATTCACCGCAGCTGTCGATATACCTCTGGGGCAAGGACAAGATGCAGTTCTACCAGATTTCAGGCCACTGGATATCAAACGCCATTGCCGCCGGATATACCTACAACACCGCTACCGGTGTGCGCATTTCAAAGATATATAACGTTGACGGAAACCGGGATTTCAAAATCTTGCAGAATTTCAGCTGTTCGTTCGGTCCCAAGTCGGTATTCCGCTTTGAAAACTCCACAACCCTGGCACACGTGCGCAGCGTTGACCTCGTTGGTGAGAATAATGCACTGCCAACCCAACGTGTTGTTAAGAACTGGGGTGCATCCGAACAGGTCAAACTCAACTATTCATTTGGTGGCGGCAGTCGCGCCGGCATCTTCTTCGACGGCGACATCAACCGCTACGAGAGCAAGCTCAAGGAATTCAACAACTTCAACGCCACTACTCTGAAGTATGGTGCACAGGCTGTTATCTCGCTGCCTGCCAACTTCCAGATTTCAACCGACTTCACCATCTACATGCGCCGCGGCTACTATGACGCCGCCCTCAACACCAACAACTACGTGTGGAACGGCCGCATCTCGTACAACATGCCCAAGGCCGGACTCACGTTCATGCTCGACGGCTTCGACCTGCTGCACGACCTGAGCAATGTGCAGTACCGCGTCAACGCCCAGGCCCGCACCGAGACCTACCGCAACGTCATTCCGCGTTACGTTCTGTTCCACGTACAATGGAAATTCAACAAGCAACCCAAAAAGAAATAAACAACTTATATAAGTTTAGAATTGAAAATTAAATTTTCTCATTAAATTTAGTAAATTTGCATCATGATATTAATAGTAGACGATGATCCGGTGATACGCACCTCGCTGCGGATGCTGCTTTCAAATGCCGGCTATAGCACCGATACGGCCGACTCGCCCGTCCGGGCCATGGAAGTTGTGCGACGAAGTGTGCCGGAGCTGGTTCTGCTCGATATGAATTTCTCGCGCTTCACCACCGGCCACGAGGGCCTGACCCTGCTGCGGCAGATCAAGATATTCGCGCCCGAGGTACCGGTGATACTCATGACCGCCTGGGGCAGCATAGAGCTGGCCGTGGAGGGCATGAAGGCCGGGGCGTTTGACTTCATTACCAAGCCCTGGGACAACCGCAACCTCATCACCCGCATTGCCACCGCCCTCAACATGAGCCGTGAGCCCGAAGATGACCCTGCCACCGACAACTCTTTCGACCGCAGCTTCATCATAGGCAAAAGCTCGGGGCTGAACGCAGTGCTCGACACCGTGAGGCGTGTGGCTCCAACCAACGCCCCGGTGCTTATAACCGGCGAAAGCGGCACCGGCAAGGAGCTGATAGCCGAGGCCATACACCGCAACAGCCGCCGCGCGGCCGGTCCGTTTGTCAAGGTTAACCTGGGCGGTCTGTCGCAGTCGCTCTTCGAGAGCGAGATGTTCGGCCACAAGAAGGGCGCGTTCACCGATGCCGTGGCCGACCGCGTGGGACGCTTTGAAGCCGCCGACGGCGGTACTATTTTCCTCGACGAGATAGGCGAACTCGACATCACCTGTCAGGTAAAGCTGCTGAGAGTGCTTCAGGAGATGCGCTTCGAACCCCTGGGCAGCAGCAAAACCAAGCAGGTAGACGTGCGCGTTGTATGCGCCACCAATGCCGACCTGCGCCGCATGGTGGCCGCACGCACATTCCGCGAGGATCTGTATTACCGCATAAATCTGGTAAACCTCGAGCTGCCGCCCCTGCGCTCGCGCACCGACGACATAGCCCTGCTGGCCGAATACTTCATGCAACAGGCCGCCAAAGCCAATGGCCTCGACAAGCCCTGCATAGCCCCCGATGCCATAGCTTTTCTGCGGCAGCAGCGTTTTCCGGGAAACATACGCGAACTGAAGAATCTGGTGGAGCGCACACTGCTTATGAGCGGTGCCACAACCCTGTCGGCCGATGACTTCCGCGCATGCACATCTTCGTCGCCAGCCACATCCTCAACCCTCGAAGACATAGAACGCATGCGCATAATAGAATCGCTGCGCATAAACCACGGAAACATGACTCAGGTGGCCGCCGACCTGGGCCTGAGCCGCGGCGCTCTGTACCGTCGTATCGAAAAACTTAATATCGACCGAAACGGATGCGACTGAAACACCTGTTCCTGATTCTTGTAGTACTGCAGCTCGCAGCCATTGCTCTGATTATATTGATTGGCGCCGGGGCAGGCTCAACATTGTTCTACATTGCCGAAGCCATTGTATTGGTCAATATACTCTATATAATATTCTTCTACACACGGCTGATACGGCCGCTAAACAACCTGTACAGCGGTATCGACCTGCTGAAGTCGCAGGACTGGAACTCGCGGCTGCGACATGTGGGACAAAAAGACGTCGACAATATCTCCGACATATTCAACGCCATGCTCACCCGCCTGAAGCAACAGCGCATACGCTACGAAGAGCAGACCCACTTTGTGAACCTGCTCATCCATGCCGCCCCCGTAGGCGTGGTTGTGGCCGACTACAGCGGAAAGCGCGAATCGGTAAACCCGGCCGCCATAGCGCTGCTCGACAAATATCCCCGCCTGTGGCAATTCATGCAGGAACCGGCCGTTGGAGAGAGCGCCGACTTCAACACCGCAGGCGGCGACACACTGCGCTGCTCACGCCACAGCTTCATCGACCGCGGAGTTACGCACTACTTCTACCTCGTTGAAAACATCAGCGCATCGGTCGACGCCGCCGAACGCTCGGCCTACGAAAAAATCATACGCATCATAGCCCACGAGGTAAACAACACCGTCACCGGACTCACCTCGGCCTTCGACGCCGTGATACCCCTGCTGTGCCAAGCCGGCGTGGCCGAGGACGCCACCGAGGTGTTGCGCTCATGCGCCGAACGCTCCACTACCCTGAGCCGGTTTATCAGCCGCTTTGCCGATGTGGTAAAGATACCTCAGCCCGTGCCGGTGGCCACAACTGTCAACAGCCTTGTAAACGACAATGCCTACTTCCTCGAAAGCCTGTGCATGCCACGCGGAATAAAGCTGTCGGTGCAGCTCATGCCCGACGACGCTCCTGTAATGATTGACAAAGTGCTCATGGCTCAGGTGCTGGTGAATATAGTTAAAAACTCGGTGGAAAGCATAGCTATATGCCATAAGGAAAATGGAACTATAATCATACGCACCTCACTCGACAACACAAAACACCCCGTACTCGAGATAATAGACAACGGCATAGGCATATCCGAAGAAAAGTCGCAGAAACTCTTCACCCCCTTCTACACCGACAAACCCGATGGCCAGGGCATAGGCCTGCTCTTTGTGCGCGATGTCCTGCGCCGCCACACAGCCACCTTCACCCTCTCCACCGACCCCGCCACCACCCTAACCCACTTCACCATAAGCTTCAACAGTTCGGGAGCGTAGTCCACCGGATTACGCAATATACAATTGATTGGTTATCAATAATATGGCATCCGAAGGAAGCCTGAAAACTCGTAGCCGTATATGCCCTTCCTGCGCTCGTGCATAACGCGGTTACGGTATTTGCAGACATCCTCATCGGATGTCATATTCCCGACAACGCCTGATGTCATTTTGATATGAAATACATATCTGTCTGTTTAAATTTTTTATTTTATGTCAAAAAGTTTGAAATTATTCAAAAAAATATATACATTTGTAATTTCAAATTTCTTGCATATGTGTAAATCTTTCAAAAGCTTAGTTTTAACAGCGCTGTTGTTAATCATTTCATTTCCCGTATCGGCTCAGTTGCCTTCGATTCAGCTTAAGGATCTTAATGGTAAATCGGTGAATATGGCCGAGCTGTCAAACGACGGTAAACCTTTTGTTATCAGCATGTTTGCCACTTGGTGCAAGCCTTGTCTGCGAGAGCTTCGCGCTATTGCCGACTTGTATCCCGACTGGCAGGACGAAACCGGCATGAAGATGTATATCGTGAGCATAGACGAGGCTCAGAACGTTTCGAAGGTGAAACCGCTGGTGAAGTCTGAGGGCTGGGATTATGAGGTGCTTCTCGATACCAACAGCGACTTTTTCCGCAGCATGGGTCTTGCCAGTGTGCCCCACGTGTTTATCGTCGACGGCAAGGGTAAGGTGGTGTATTCGCACTCGGGATATACCGACGGCTCTGAAACTGAAATAATCAAGAAAATAAGGGAACTCAACGACTGATATGGCTAAGGTTAGACTCTGTATTGCATGCGCTCTGTCGCTGCTGGCCGTGCAATCCCGGGCATTCACCGTGGGTGGTGACAACGGGGTGGCTTTCCATGGCAGCGTGCAGACCGATATATTGTTTCCGGAAGAAGATGATGCCATTTCTACCGGCAAGTATGACCACGATGTGCTCTTCAACGCCTATGCCGACCTCAACATGATAAGTCGCTATGTGGATGCAGGCGTTAGGGTTGAGTTCATGAAATGGCCGCTGCCCGGCTATGAGAACGACTTCAAGGGCTGGGGTGTGCCGCATATCTATGCCAAGGGCCGCTACAAGGGCTTTGAACTGACTGCCGGCGACTTCTACGAGCAGTTTGGCAAAGGTTTCATCCTGCGCACATACGAGGAGCGTTCACTGGGTATTGACAACTCCATACGCGGCGGCCGCCTGAAGGTGACTGCCATTCCCGGTGTGCGTATCACAGCCCTTGGTGGTGTGCAACGCCGATACTGGGACTGGAAGAAGCACTCGCAGATATATGGCGCCGATGCAGAGATAAGTATCGACGAGATTTCAGAGAGCCTGCGCAAGCACGATGTGGGCTTGAGCGTGGGTGCATCTTACGTGCTCAAACATGAGGACGACCAGGAAATAATGATTCCGGGCACCGACTATCGCCTTAACCTGCCCACCAATGTGAGCGCGTTTGACATACGCAGCGATTTCCGCAAGGGCGACTTCGGCATATCCGGCGAATTTGCATGGAAAGGCCAGGATCCATCGTTTGACAATGACTATACTTACGGCAAGGGAACAGCCGTGATGCTCTCGACCAACTATTCAACCAAGGGCATGAGTGTGCTGCTGCAGGCCAAGCGCAGCGAGAACATGGCATTCCGCAGCCAGCGCATGATGTCGGGTACATCGGCATTCATCAACAACATGCCGGCCTTTGCCTACCTGCACACCTACGCTCTGCCGGCCCTTTATCCATACGCCACTCAGGCCGCTCCGGGCGAATGGGCCTTCGAGGGGTCGTTTGCCTATACATTCAAGCGCAAGACCGCCCTCGGCGGCAAATACGGCACAAAGGTGAAACTCAATGCCAGCTACATACGCGGTCTCGACCACAAGGCTGCCGACACCACCATACCGGGTGTGATCAGCGGCACCGACGGCACCTCCACAAGCTTCTTCGGCATGGGCGAGGCTTACTACCACGACATAAACCTGCAGGTAGACAAGCGCCTGAGCAAGAGCGTGAGCATCACCGCAATGTACATGAACCAAATGTACAACAAAACCGTGATCGAAGGTAAGGGCGGACGTGTAAAAACCAATATACTGGTACTCGACACCAAATGGAAGATGACCGACAAACTGACCCTGCGCAACGAGCTTCAGTATCTCTTTACCCATCAGGACGAAAAAGACTGGGCATACGGCCTGCTCGAACTGTCGGTGGCACCATACCTTATGTTCACCGTGAGCGATATGTGGAACTGCGGCTCTACCAAGACCCACTACTACATGTTTGGCGTGGCAGGCAACTACCGCTCCAACCGCCTGGCCCTGAGCTACGGACGCACACGTGCCGGATTCAACTGCTCGGGCGGTGTATGCCGTTACGTGCCCGCCACACGCGGCTTCCAGGTGGCATATACTTATACTTTCTAAACTCCTCAACTCTCCAACTTTATGAATATCAAAACATTAATTATAGCAACCGCGGCCATTGCACCCGTAGTGTGCGGCTGCAACGACATCAAGGAAGACGACCGCTACCTGACGGTGGAAGGCGTCACCCCCGTCAGAGCCGTACTCATCGAGGACTTCACCGGCCAAAACTGCGTCAACTGTCCCGCAGCCCATGCCACCATCGAAAAACTGGTGGAACAATACGGTGCATCTGTAATTCCCGTGAGCATACACGCAGGCGGATTCGGCGTGAGCGTCAGCACCTCGCGACTGCCGTCGTACGTAGGCCTGATGCAGCCCGAAGGCAACAGCCTTAACGACAAATACGGTATAAAAGAATGGCCCAAGGGCGTGGTCAACGGCCATCATGCCACCAATCCCGACGAATGGGCCGCCGAGGTGCGCACCGAGCTTGCCAAAGAAAGTCCACTTTCAATAGTGATAGATGCGTCATACAACGCAGAAGACAACACCATAGAGGTCAGCACCACCATGATGCCCGCCGCCACACTGAGCGGCCGCCTAAACGTATGGGTGGTGGAAAGCGGCATAGTGGCATTCCAACGCGACATCACCGCCGGTCGCATCCCCGACTATGTACACAACCATGTGTACCGCGCATCGCTCACCGGCACCGATGGCGAGGCCGTAAACCTGCAACAGGGAATACACTCCACCGCCACACACTCAATAGCCGTGCGCAACAGCGACACAGAAGTGTGGAATCCGGCCAATCTGAGCATTGTAGCATTTGTGAGCGACAACAGCGGCGTGCTGCAAGCTGCCTCATCCGATGTGAATAACCTTTAACAGTATAATATGAAAAAGCTTTACTTAACTCTTGCACTGGCCGCTCTGGCCACAGCTTCACAAGCCAAGGAGCTGACATTCTATCTGGGCGACGACAACACAGCAATCGCCAACGAGTCTACAGTCTATTTCGACAACGTTACCATTGACAGTTACGACGGTGGCAAAGACATAGTGATGAATCCCCACATCAACATCATAAGCGATGTTGCCGCCAACGATATCATCTTGATTGCCGAGTGCACCTCGGGCCAGAACATACAGCTGTGTGCAGGCGGCACATGCGAGATGGGCAAGGAAATCACCAAGACAGGTGTGACCTTGGAAGCCGGTAAAAAGCTGGATATACAGTTTGAATACATGGGTATGGGTGTTGCTCCCGATGCTGAAATCCCCACTGTAGAATCCACAATCACAGCCATGTACGAAGGCGACGACGACTCAATGGTTACCTTCACCATCATCATGGGCGAGGACGTCAACGGACTCGCCGTGATACGCACACCCAAGAGCCTCAAAAGCATAGCCGGTGCCATAGAATACACCCTGGCCGAGCCTGCCACACTCACCCTGGTAAGCACATCGGGCCGTACAGTTCTCAACCAAAACATCAGCGGCAACGGTTCAATCTCTACCGGCTCGCTCGCCCCGGGTATCTACGTCTATACCCTTGGCAACGAAACCGGCAAGATATATATACGCTGACAAATCATAACTCATTGTTTCATTTCCAAAACCCACAACTATGAAAAGACGTCTACTCAGTCTGATCGGTGCCACGGCCATGATAGCCACGGCCGGTGCCATCACTCCGTTCAGTTCACCCAATCATTCAAGAATCACAAAGGGCGATATGCAGTCGGTACAGTATCCCATAGACCTCACCACAGCCCGCCCCGTAGCCAAGGTAATCAAGGCAGCAGATGCATCTACCTTTGACTATGCACCGGCCTACGAACCCTATACCGCGCTGGGTTTCAACAGCCAGGTAAAGACCAACAAACTGGCCATGGCCTTTGAGATGACTCCCGAGACCACCACCGAGTTTGCCGGAGCAACCATCACCCATATCAACTTCTACACCGGCGTGAACAGTTCAACCGGAATAAACAACATCAAGGAAGTGACTGTGTTTATCTCTGACGATGCCGCCCACACCGGCACAGTCGTGGAGCAGAAAGCAGCAACCACCGATCAGAAATTCACATACTATACAGTGAAACTCGACCAGCCCTATACCATCAAGGCCGGTACAGACATCTTTGTAGGTTGCTACAGCATCCTCACCCACTCCAAAGACCTTTGCATCGTGGTAGATGCCATGAATCACGAATCAAGCGAAGGCGGATGGGCAAGCAAATCATCCAAAACCGGTAAATTCAGCTGGGATAACATCGCCGACAGCTATGGCTTCGTATGTGTGAGCGCAACCCTTACCGGCATAGACTTCCCGCAAAACAAAATCAAGATTGGCAAGACTCAGGCTCCGGTCATCGTAAGCCCCGGCAAAGAATTCACAGCATCCATCAGCTTGACCAACCTTGGACAGAACCCCATCGAGTCTTTAGAACTCAACTACACCATAAACGGTGGCAATCCGGTAGACGCCACATTTACTTTCGAGCAGCCTCTCACAAGCATGAAGAGCGACAACATAGATCTCAACCTTACGCTGAACGAGACAAACTCGCATAATTTCGAAGTAAAAATCACCAAGCTAAACGGTGTGGACATAAGCGATAAAGATCTGCATACAAGCTTTGCAGTGTCGTGCATGACCGCCGACCAGGGCTATGTACCCAACGCCGTAATCGAAGAATTCACCGGCACATGGTGCGGCTACTGCCCCCGCGGTATCGTGACCATGGAATATATCCGCGATCACTACAAAGACGGCACCCTGATACCCGTAGCTGTACATTCGGGCGATGCCATGGAGTCAGACTCCTACGTTGCCGTAGACTACAGCTTCAACGGATCGGGCTACCCCAACTCCATCATCAACCGCAATACCGCCTACTCAAGTAACGACGGTTCGCTCTATCCCTACCCCGCATCAACAATTGTATCGCAGATGCAGCTGGCCCGCCAAACACGCGTACCTGTAGAAGCCTCACTCACCTGCTCATTCACCGACGACACCAAAAAAGCCGTAGCTTTTGAAGGTTTCACCCGTTTCTTCTTTGACGTTACCAATCCTGATTTCGCAATCTCATTCGGTATCACCGAAGACAAGGTAGGCCCCTACGCACAAAACAACGGCTACGCAGGCCAGAAGGGTACATGTGAAGGTTGGGACGACCAAGGCTCTTCTGTAAGAACCATTTTCAACGATGTAGCCCGCAAACTTGATACTATCGACGGTATTGAAGGACTCATCCCCGCTACTGTATCAGCCGGAGCCGAGAACCCCTACACCTACACCATGACACTTCCGTCAAACGTTAAGGCAGACAATATCAACGGTATAGTATATATCACCCACAAACCCACAGGTGTTATTATCAACGCCGCTACGGTAAAGGCCGGCAACTTCGGCACAGCCGGTGTTGACGACATACTGAGCGAAGACGCTGCCAACGCACCCGTTGAATACTTCAACCTGCAGGGCATACGCGTAGACAATCCCTCGGGCGGCATATTCATCCGCCGTCAAGGCAACAAGACCGAGAAAGTAGCCATCAACTGATAGCATACCCATCACAAACCATATCTGGGCCATGCCACTTGCAGCAAAAGTGTGGCATGGCCCTGCTTTATACACACACTTATGCCAAAAAACATTAATTTTTGGAAGATGTGGCACGGTTTTTGTTCTTAGTATTGAAAGTACCACAAAAAAAATGTATCTTTGTAGTTGACTTTCAATTATTAAAACATAAGATTGATAAAATTAACCACATTACAAGAACTACATAAAACTTTATAAGTATATGGAAAATAAAGAACTCGACCGTCTGAGCTATGCCCTCGGTCTAAGCATGGGCAACAACTTCCGTGCATCAGGTATCGACACAATCAATGTACAGGACTTTGCCGACGGTGTGGCTGCCGTATTCTACGGATCACAGCCCAAAATGACATACGACGAAGCTAAAGCAGAAATCCAGAAATATTTCACAGCCCTGCAGGCAAAGCAGGAAGAAGCTGCCAAGGTGGCCGGCGAAGCCAACGCAAAGGCCGGACGCGACTTCCTCGAAGCCAACGGCAAACGCGAAGAAGTAAAAGTAACCCCCTCGGGTCTTCAGTACGAAGTGCTCGAAGAAGGCAAAGGTCCCAAACCCACAGCCGGCGACACCGTAGTGGTACACTACACAGGCCGACTCATCGACGGCACAGTATTTGATTCAAGCGAAGAACGCGGCGAGCCCGCCACATTCGGTGTCACACAGGTGATTCCCGGATGGGTTGAAGCCTTGCAGATGATGAACGAAGGCAGCCGCTGGCGTCTGTTCATCCCCTCTGACCTTGCCTACGGTCCCAACGGCGCAGGCGGTCTCATCGGCCCCAACCAGACCCTCATCTTCGACGTTAACCTGCTTAAAGTTGCCGAAAAATAAAATAAATAAATGAAAAAGCTCCTCATACCGGCAGCCTTGTTCTGCACAGCAATCACCGCAGGCGCAGCCCCTAAGGCCGCCGCCCCGGAGCTTGCTCCGGCCGACTCGCTCTCTGTGGCCGTAGGTACCATGATAGGCAGCTACGTGCGCAGCTCGGTCGACCGTCTGGCATCGCTCGGAGCGCAGGTTGACATCAACACCTTTGTGGCCACGATGCAGCGAGTGCTCAACGGCGAGCCCACCGGGCTTACCGAGCAGCAGGCCAACGCCTTCATGGACAGCTATATGGCCGCTACACGTCCGGCCGACCTGCCCGACAGCTTCACCATAGAGTCGCAGCAACAGTTCCTCAAGCAGATGGCTGCTACCGAAGGTGCAGTCACCACCCCAACAGGCCTGGTATTCATAGTGGAGCGCGAGGGCGAAGGAGCCATGCCCGGCCCGTCAGACCACGTGCGCCTGAAATATACAGGCCGATTCTCTGACGGCTCGGTGTTCGACTCTACCGGCACCCCCATCACCTTCGGCGTAGACGAGGTAGCCCCCGGCTTCTCAGAGGGCCTGAAAATGATGAAACCCGGCGGACGCTACCGCATAGTGATGCCCGCATCGCTGGCATACGGCACCGAAGGCATCCCCGGAGCCATCCCAGGCAACGCCGCTCTCGACTTCACAGTCGACTTAATTGAAATTCAATAAACAAACGAAAGATAAAGAAATGAAAAAATTAATCTATGGCGCTTGCGCCGCACTGCTTCTTGCAGCTTCTGCCTGTTCCAAGAGCGGCGATACCGCCTCAACCCAGGTTCCCGACAAACTCGTAGACTCAGTTTCGAGCTACTTCGGACACGTATACGGCGGCTATGTGCTTGGCGACTACCAGCGCTATGCTCCCGAACGTCAGGACAAAGCCAACAAACAGGCTGTAATCAAAGGCATACAGCTCGCACTCAACAATATGGACGACGAAGGCACCGTAATCGGCATGCAGATCGGCGGACAGCTCGCAAGTCAGCTCAAAGGCCTCAAAGAACAGGGTATCAACGTTGACAAGGCCCTGCTGATGAAAGAATTCACCAAGATGTTCATGTCTGACTCTATCGACATGAGCCAGCTGCAGGAAAGCAGTGCCATGCTCGACAACATGATGAACCGCATCCAGAATATGAAGAACGAAGCCGACAAGGCCAAGGAATCAGACTTCATGGAACAGATCAAGGCCGAGAACCCCGACATCAAGACCTCAGAATCGGGCCTGAGCTACGTAATCAGCGCACCCGGCGAAGCTCCCATGCCCGCCGACACATCGGTAGTGGTAGTGAACTATGTAGGTAAACTCGCCGACGGCACAGTATTTGACCAAAGCCCCGAAGGCCAGCCCGCAACATTCGGTGTAAATCAGGTTATTCCCGGTTTCCGCGAAGGCCTCAAGATGCTGGGTAAGGGCGGCAAGGCCACACTCTACATCCCCGGCAACCTCGCATACGGCGAACAGGGTGTGCCTCAGGCAGGTATCGGCCCCAATGCAATGCTTATCTTCGACATCGAAGTAGTTGACGTGAAATAAGCCCGCTCAAAAAAATTTAAACTTCACAACGCTTTTTTTCACGTAATTACGGAAATTTTTCGTAATTTTGCGTGTGAAAAAGAAAAAATATGCCATGCGGTATATAGCTTTGCATATAAAGATTTGATATTCAACCCAATAATTACAATTTTACTATTATGACAAAAATCGGTATCAATGGTTTTGGACGTATCGGTCGCTTCGTTTTCCGTGCATCCACCAAGCGTGATGACATCGAAGTAGTTGCCATCAACGACCTTCTTCCCGTAGACTACATGGCCTACATGCTCAAATACGACACAATGCACGGCCATTTCGAAGGCACCGTAGACTACGACCTCGAAAAGAGCCTCCTCATCGTTAACGGCAAGGCTATCCGCGTTACCGCATGCCGCGACCCGAAAGAAATCGCTTGGGGCGAAGTAGGTGCTGAATACGTTGTAGAATCAACCGGTCTTTTCCTCACCAAAGAAAAAGCTCAGGCTCACATCGAAGCAGGTGCCAAGTACGTTGTTATGTCAGCTCCCTCAAAGGACGACACCCCCATGTTTGTTTGCGGTGTAAACGAAAACACCTACGCAGGCCAGCAGTTCGTATCTAACGCATCTTGCACCACCAACTGCCTTGCTCCCATCGCCAAGGTGCTCAACGACAAGTTCGGCATCGTTAACGGTCTTATGACAACCGTTCACTCAACCACCGCTACTCAGAAGACTGTAGACGGTCCCTCAATGAAGGACTGGCGTGGTGGCCGCGCTGCTTCGGGCAACATCATCCCCTCAAGCACAGGTGCTGCCAAGGCTGTAGGTAAAGTTATCCCCGAACTCAACGGCAAGCTCACCGGTATCTCGATGCGTGTCCCCACCCTCGACGTATCTGTAGTTGACCTCACCGTTAACCTCGCCAAGCCCGCTACCAAGGAAGCCATCTGCAACGCCATGAAGGAAGCTGCTGAAGGCGAACTCAAGGGTGTACTCGGCTACACAGAAGACGCTGTTGTATCAAGCGACTTCCTCGGTGATGCCCGCACTTCTATCTTCGACGCCAACGCCGGTGTTTACCTCACCGAAAACTTCGTTAAGGTTGTATCTTGGTACGACAACGAAATCGGCTACTCTAACAAGGTGCTCGATCTCATCGCTCACATGAAGAAAGTTAACGGCTAATAAATAACCGACTTTTAGAAATAAAATTGCCGACCCACACGGGCCGGCAATTTTATTTTTGTGAGGAGTATTTTGTGGGAGGGATGGGTAAGAGGGAAGGATGGGTAAGTGGGAAGGATGGGAATAATGGGAAATATAGGCCGCATAAGATTACGCTCCCATTACTCCCTCTATTCCCATTCTTCCCCTCCCTCCCACTGCTCCAAAAAAACAAGGGGTTGCGTCGATTGGCGCAACCCCTTGTATTATGGGTTTATTGGATTATTGAGCGATGGCGATGGCTACGCGGTTCTTGGTCATGCCTTCGAAGGGCTGAACGGTGTCACCCTTGGCTTCGGCAGTGATGCGTTCGGCAGCGATACCTGCCTTTACGAGGGCTGCCTTAACTGATTCGGCGCGACGCTGTGAAAGCTTCATGTTGTAGGGGCTTGTACCGGTTTCCTTGTCGGCGTATCCAGTTACCACAACCTTGGTGTCGGGGTTGGCCTTCATGTATTCTACGATAGCTTCAACCTTGGGCTGTTCAGACTTGCGGATGAACGAAGAGTTGATGGTGAAGAATACATCCTGAGTCATGGGAGCGGGCTTAACCACGGGAGCGGGTTCGGGCTTGGGCTCGGGTTTGGGTTCGGGCTTGGGTTCTACAACGGGTGCGGGAGCGGGTTCTACGATCACTTCTTCCTCTTCAACAATCACCTGCTTCTTGGCGCGGCCACCGAAGCTGTATGTGATACCTACGAGGGCGTTGTACTGCCAGTCCATAGCGCTACCCTTCTTGGAGTTGAACTTGTCGGGGAGCATATTGGCGTTGGCTTCAACGTTGATGGCAAAGCTGTTGCTGAGGTTGAAGTTCACACCCAGACCTGCACGGGCTGCGGGGAAGAACTTGGTGCCGTCCCACAGCTTGTCGAAGTGGTAGCCCTGAGCTGCCATGTCGTTGGCTTCATTGTTGTGGAAGCCGATTGTGCCGCCGAAACCTACGAAGCCGTAGAAGTCGAGTACACGGTTGGGGTTGAATCCGCAGAAGAGGTTGGTGAGCGAGAGCATGAAGTCAACGTTGGGCTGTACGTAGTTGAACTTGTAGTTCTTTTCGGGAGCAACGTAAGCACCGCGACCCTGCCAGCCGCTTACACCGAAGCGCAGACCGATAACGGGATTGAACTTGTAGCCGAAGTTGATGGCAGCTGCGGGCGAAACAAGATCTTTGAATTTCTTAGCTTCACCGATGGTGTAGCCACCGCCGGCCTGGAGCTGCATGAACCAATGGGGATTGAATTCAGAAGTTTCAGTTACTGAGCCTTCGCTCACTACTGTTGTCTGAGCTGATGCGGCCAATGGCGAGAATGCCATTGCAACGGCGCATGCTGCAATTAATTTTTTCATAGAATCTCTCATAATTAATAGTTGTTAGTTATTTATATCTGTCTGTATAACAAACATGATAAAATGTTTGTAAGCTCTTTTTGTCGCGATAATTGCGACAAATGAGATATTTGTTGAATTCAAAATTACAAAAAAATTATCAATAACTATATAAAGTTTTAAATTATTTGTCCTTTTTGTCGGTTTTTCTTAAAAAATTTGCCACTTTTGGCTCAAAAAAAGGGTCTTATAAGTAAAAACAGGCTCTTCTTTGGCCTGTAAATGGATTTTATGTAATTTTGCATCATGGAAATAAAAAATCTGCTTTTCGACCTTGGCGGGGTCATAATGGATATTAAGAAAGAGAATTGTATCGAGGCATTCCGCAGCATCGGTCTGAGGAATCCCGAGGATTATTTCGGCGAATTTTCTCAGAAGGGACCTTTCATGCTCCTTGAACGAGGCGATATGTCGACCGACGAATTTCATGCCGCCCTGCGCCGCGATCTGCCCCCCGGCACTACCGACCAACAGATAGACCATGCTTTCTGCCGCTTCCTCACAGGTATTCCCGTAGAGCGACTGAAACAGCTAAGGCAGTTGCGCAATAATTACAAGGTGTATATGCTCAGCAACACCAACCCCATAATGTGGAATTCAACCATCAAGGATGAGTTTACCAAAGAAGGTATGCATCGCGAGGATTACTTTGACGGAATGGTGACATCTTTCGCAGCCAACTCTCTCAAACCCGAAGAGAAGATTTTCAGGTATGCCATAGAGCATCTGGGCATTAAGCCCGAGGAAACCATTTTCCTCGACGACTCAGCAGTCAATCTCGAAGCAGCAGCCAAACTGGGCTTCAAGACAGCTCTGGTGGCTCCCGGTACTGAATTCATTGATATAATCAAGTAAAAACTATGCCGGCAAGGATAGCCACAGTAGGTACTTTTGACGGATTACACCATGGACACCGTGCCATACTCGACACTCTGCTCGAGCGCGCAGGCCACGGCGGGCTGACTCCCGCCGTTATCACTTTCACATCACATCCGCTGGCCACCATAGCCCCCGAGCGAGCGCCGGCCACGGTGATGGATCGCCGCGATGTGGAGAAGGCCCTGCATGCAGCCGGTATAAGCGATGTGATAATGCTTGAATTCAACACCGACCTCGTACGGCTCACGGCACGTGAGTTCCTGAGAATGTTGCATCAGCGATATGATGTGGACGAGCTGGTGATGGGATTCGACAACACATTCGGATCTGACCGCCTTAAACAACACGAAGACTACATAAAGGCTGCCCGCGACGAAAATATCATGATAAGTTTCGTAGACCCGGTGCTAACCTCCGACAATCTCAAAATATCAAGCTCACTGCTGCGCCACGCCCTTGCCGACGGCAACATTGAGCGTGCTCACGAGTGTCTGGGCCATTATCCCGGCTTCAGCGGCACCGTGGTCCACGGCAAGCGCAACGGCCACAAGATTGGTTTCCCCACGCTAAACATAGCTCCGGTGCATTCCCTGCCCATAGCCAAGGGTGTGTATATAGCCACCCTGCTATACGAGGGGCGCAGCTATCACGGAGTGCTTAACGTGGGCAACAATCCCACTTTCGGCGATTCAAACAGCCTGAGCTACGAACTTCATGTACCCGACCACGACCTCGGCGACATGTATGGACGCAACGTAAGCGTGCAGGTAATCAAATATCTGCGCGGCGAGAAGAAATTCGACTCCGTAGACTCGCTTGTATCATCAATAAGCGAGAACGTGGAGCAGATGAAGGAATACTTTGCCCGGTTTTCAGGCAAGTAAATCGAGAATCTGCTTGGCCGAATCTTTTGTATTTACCTTATTTATAATGTGAGTGATGCGGTGGTCGGCATCGGTGATAAAAGTGGTGCGTACTGTACCCATGTATTCGCGTCCGGCCATCTTCTTTTTCTGCCACACACCGAATGCCTGATTCACCTCGGTAGACTCGTCGCTGAGCAGAATGAAAGGCAGGCTGTGTTTTTGTGCGAACTTTACATGGCTTGCCACAGAATCCTTGCTAATACCTATCACCACATATCCGCGGGCACGCAGCTCATCATATCCGTCGCGCAGCGAGCAAGCCTCGGCAGTGCAGCCGGGTGTATTGTCCTTGGGGTAAAAGTAGATTATCAGAGGTTTGCCGGCAAAGTCATCGGCTTTCACTACATTGTTTTCGGCATCATATCCGAGAACTTCGGGTATTTTATCTCCTATATTCATAGTATTTTTTTTGCAAATATAGTGATAAATTTATATTTGGCATACTTTTTATTTAAATTATGTTAATAACGCGATTTTTTTGCTCGAAAATTATGTTATATAACATATAATTGCTAATTTTGCATTGTGTTTTTCATGGTATTAGATTTAAGGTTAAAGAGATTGCTCGTCGAGACGACGAGTAATTTTTTTTGTACCTGTCTGTAACCCGCTGCCAAGGCAATAAAAATCTGATTGCTACGTTTTTATTTTAAACATTCTTACATGCAGGAATATTTCTCTCCATACATACACGATATAGACCGCAACAACAATATGGACCTGGTGAGGTACATATTGGCATTCGGTGTGCTGATAGGACACTTCAACTATCTGTGCGGTGCCGATGTGCCGTGGATTATCTCCACCCACAACCGAGTGGGCGTATTTTTTGCCATGAGCGGATTCGTGCTTGTCAAGGGAATGCTCCAAGGACAGCCCTACGGCACATTTGTCAAAAAGAGAATACTGCGCATAGTACCGTCGTATTTCTTTGTTATCATAGCATTTGCGCTGCTGTTGGCGCCACTGTCAACCTGCGGTCTGTATGATTATTTCACCGGAGGGCAGTTTGTAAAATATCTGCTTGCCAACCTCAGCTTTCTCAACTTCCTTGAGCCGGCTTTGCCGGGGGTGTTTGACGACTGCATGAACAATGCCGTAAACGGCTCGCTGTGGACCATGAAGGTGGAGTGGCAGCTCACCCTTACCGCTCCGCCACTGCTTTGGCTTATAAAACGCTACCGCATAAATCTTGTGAAGGCTATCATAGCTATACTTATATGCTCGCTGGCCTACCATCTGCTGTTCCATTATCTGTATTCAACAACCGGCAAAAATATCTACGAAATATTGGGACGCCAATTTATGGGTCAGACCTTCTTCTTTTACATGGGCATACTCATATATTGCTATTACCGGCAGTTCATGAAGCACCTTGCCGCCCTGGCGCTGATATTCGGCGTGATATATTTTGCCATGCCCGGTTCGGAGATATATTACCTTTTATTCCAGCCATTTGTGATATGTATTTTCTTCATGGCGCTGTCGCTTGTGCCGGGCAATATATGCCGCTACATCGACAGGGGCAACAATATATCATACGAGATATTCCTGTGTCACTACCCCATAGTACAGCTCGCCCACCACTATGGGCTGATTGACCGATACGGCACAGCAACCACTTTCGCGCTGGTAGTGGCTGCCACCCTTATGGCGGCGGTAATCACTTATATTACAGTAGGAAGAACGTTTAAAATCTATCAGAGCCGTCGGCGTTCAGATATTTCCTTACAACAAAGAATCCCTTGAGCATGTGTGCAAGCGATAAATGCAGGGGTGCATTGCGTCGCGGCACATCGCGCAGCAGACGCAGCAATCCCTCGGCCATACCATATTTAAGCCGCAGATAACCGCCCTGAGTGCGCAGTACAGTGGGTGTGGCTCGGCGGTTGCCGGTGGTGATGGCAGGATGGCGCACTATCTCTATGGGGAAAAATCGTCCTTTAAGGTGCGACTTCTGCAGGCGCATGAAGAATATGCTGTCGTCGCCTGTACCGAACACCGGCATTCCCAGGCCGAAATGATTGGAATAGCGCATGTCGGCGGGCAGAGAACGGCGTCTTACGGCCAACTCGAAAGCCGTCATGTAATAGCCTTTGGGATCCTTGCCCGAGAGGTCGAAACTATGGTCTGGAAAACTCTTGTTGTCACCACCGGTATGGATAAAAGTGGCATAGTCGAGCGCAGGATCGTCCTCAAAAGCCTTTATCACAGCTTTAAGGCCCTCAGCATTGTAGTGCAGATCATCGTCGGCAAAAAGTATTATGTCGCTGCTACCGCGCGACAGGGCCACGTTGCGGTTTACATTGCTGCCGCGTGTGTAGTGTTCGTGTATCTCCACATCATCGCGTACGGCGAGAGTTGCGGGTATCTCGATGGGAAGGCGATCGGGGTTTTGCAGGCTCACGAAGTACCTAAGCCCGGGCAGCTGCGGCATGGTCATGGTGCCAACACGCGCAAGGCCCTCGGGGCCGAATGTTATTATCTGAATTTCAAGGCTTAACATCTGCTACAATTTTTCATTCCAGAATTTAAGGTGACGGGCCGCTACAGTGAGCGAATCGTTGTGTTTCTTCACGAATTGGCGCCCTTGCTTACCGGCTTCCACCACTTTTTCAGGATTCAGCACATATTCCTTAAGGGTAGCGTATATCTCATCCTCGCTCGGGCTGCAA
Organism: uncultured Muribaculaceae bacterium; assembly: GCA_910586975.1. GTDB lineage: Bacteria > Bacteroidota > Bacteroidia > Bacteroidales > Muribaculaceae > CAG-873. Next base: position 71,674 of record CAJUKX010000007.1, read on the forward strand.
TTGATCACCGGCCTTAGCGCAGGCTCGGAGATGAAGTCGTAGAATTCATTCTCGCCACCCGACAGCACGGCCTGTCCCGCTGCCATTGCCTGCAGGGCATTGGTAGCCGGAGAATATGAATAGAGTTGGTCGAGCACTATATCGGCGCTGCGCATAGCCGCAAGATATTCCCGGTAAGGCATATCAGTGACACTGGTAAGGCGACATCGGTCGGGAAACTCCCGGGCGAGCCTGCGGGCCACAGCTCCTATACGGTCGGTGCCCTTGAATACGTTGCGGGCCGACTTCACGCCCAGAAACAGATTCACGCATCCGTCGGCGGCAAGCGGCCTGTCGAGCAGCTTTATGCTGCCAAGGTCAACGGGAATGCCCGTGTATGCCAACCGGTCATTATCAAGCCGGCGCTGCATTGCAAGGTGATACTCATACAGGGCGGTAGTCACACCATCCACGCTGTCATAAAGCTCCTCGCACCAGTGGGCAATGTCGCCCTGCTGCCACAGCGCGTTCTCTCGCAGCACGGCGGCATTGGGCTTGTAAAGCTCTCCTCCGTTCATATACTCGCTGTAGCGCAGCGGGCAATCAGGCGCCAAAAGAAAGTCCATTATAGCCTTGTCTGTGCCCACCGAGCCTAAGAATATGCCGCCGTTGCAGCGTCGCAGGTGCTTGTAGAGCTTTCTGAGCCTGGCAGGACGCAGAGTCACAAACGAGGGTGCAATAAGAGAAACCACGTCGAAGCCGCGCAGACGGCGGTCAGCCAGCATCTGTGCATACAGCAAGGCACCCCCCGCCGGTCCCGGCAGGCAGCGCCTGAGCGCTATGGTGGCCTCGGTCTTCATGAATCCTCCGCCGTCAGAGGCCACAACCACCGTATGCCCAAGCTGTCGCAGGGCATCGCCCAGACAGGCATGATAGTTGCTGTAGTCGCCGAGCAAAAGGATTTTCATGTAAGTAGAAGTATATTATATAGACGAGAGTCGGCGCAGATTCTCTATGACCTCGCCGGCGGTCATGCGCCTTTGCAGCCTAAGCGTCGAGGCAAAGTCGCGCGCAACCACCACTACCGACGGATGGCTGAACATGCGGTAATAGTAGGAATATTCCTTACGGTACATGGCTTCGGTCTCGTCATCGTCAAGCGAGCAATGAGTCTTGCCATCGTTCACTATCATGTCGTGAACCACCTGCAGCACGTCCTTGTCAACATCGTGGCCGGCGGCCAGGGCACGACACATAACATTGCCGAGCATCAATCCCGATGTAATCTGATATTGTCTCAAAATCTCGTTCCAGCTTATCTTGGCCGAAATACGCGGATTGCCGCAGAAAAAGAATTCCTCGGCCATGCGCAGGGCTTCATCTTCATCCTCAATCGAAACCTCAGCCAGCAGATGCTCGCAATCGCATGCCACAAGGCTTATGGCCATACCGGCTATTCCGAGACTTTTATCGTTCTCGTCTGTATATTTAAGTTTATTTTCCATTTAATTGATCACTACTATTTTGGTAACGGCACCCGAAGCCGAGCCGGATGCATTTTGAGATGTATATACCATATAAACACCTGAATTGACTCTATTTCCTGCGGCATCGCATCCGTCCCACACGGCCAGACCACCCTCAGAGCGTCCGTTCCATACCACATTTCCCTTTATATCAGCTATTTTCACCAGCGAATTGTCCATAAGGCCCTTGATGGTGATCATGCCTGAATATTCGGGACGCACGGGGTTGGGATAAGCTATTACCTCAGAATAGTCGTCGGCTGCCGGAGAGGCATCTGAGCTGTATAAAAACAGCCCCTCGGGAGTGCCAATCAGCACTTCGTTGCCCTTGGGGTCGCAGGCTATCATTGTTATGGTATTTGATACAAGCGGCGAATTATCCTTGTTGATTTCTTCAATTATCTCCGTACCGCTCTCGTTTACCAGAAACATACCCGAGCCGGCGGTGCCTATCCACTTACGGTTGGTGGGGTCTACAGCCATACATACTATTTTGTCGGTATCGAGCAGATAGTCGGCATAGTTGGTGCCGTCGTTGCGGGGTACCTTGGGACGTGTCACCGACAGATAATTAGAGGAATCGTCCACCAGGTTCTTGGCATCCTTGAGAATGTACACACCGGCATCGGTGCCTATCCACACATGGTTGTTGCGGTCTTTGAGAAGCGATGTCTTGGTATAGAGCTTTATAACGTTGCCGTCCTGGTCGGTTACGCCGGTAAATTTCACCACCTTGTCGTCGGAGGTGCGCAGTGTGCCCTTGGTGTCAATTCCCACTATGGGGCCGTCCCACTCGGCATCTACATACATGCCGTAGTTGCCGGCAAAAACAATCTTGCCGTCGGTCCATCCCGAATTGTTTTCCACCCATGCCGGCGACTGCCAGTGTTTGAATCCTCCCTTGGCATCTTTTTCGGTAAGGGTTTCAGGATTCTTGCGCAATATCTGCAATGATTCCTTGCTTATCACCTTCAGTGGCGAGGTGCCGTTATGACTTGAATTGCCCCAGTGTGCTATCCACAGATTTCCCAGATTGTCAAAACAGAGGCCGTATGCTCGCGAGCCCCAACTGCCTGTTACTATGGGCGAGTTGTTGCGGTCATAATGATAGAACAATTCGCCGTCTTTGAGCACTATGAGGCCGTCGTAATTATTGGCATGATATACAAACGAGGCATCCTCGGGGTCGATCACCGTCTGTCCGGGGCCGCCGTAGAGCAGATTCAGTCCCGACTCATCCTGGGCTAACTGCGAATTGTCTGACAGCTGTTTTTCGACCTCGGGATAACGCGGTGTGATCTTGCCGCTGCCCCATTCATAGCTTTCGAGCAGCAGGGGTATGCCGTAGCCGCCGTTTATGTCGCCCGATGGATGATAGGTTGAATTGCCTATGCCGTTGAAGTACGTTTCGTTGCCGTCGGGTGTGGTGCAGGCAAAGGCCGAGTTGAACTGTTTTGACGACTGGGGGCGGTATTTGTCTGAAATGACTGTAAAGGCGCCCCCTTCAATGTCGTAGTTGCCAATACCGCTGTTGTCGGCGGCCCAAACCGATTTCATCGACTTCCACGCACCCATCTTATGATCCTTGAGCTGCTCGGGTATGGGTGTGGCAGATACCATGGCTCCGGCCTTGTCAATCAATAACAGCTTGTTGTCGGTCACAACAAGATAACCGTCGGCCATCTGTTCTATGCTACGTGCACCATCGCTCTTGGTAATGAAAGACTGCGACACCGTGCCGGCCGATATGTCGAAGCGGCAAATGTTTATATCGTCTCTGAAAATGTATATATAGCTGTTGTCGTCTATCTTCTGCCAACAGTCTATACCTACATTCTCAAGGGGGGTAAACTTGTCGAATGTATTGTGGCGTATGCTCTTGGGAGAGTAGTGCAGGTAATAATCGGCAAAAATCACCAGATAATCGCCGAATTCCTGCGCCTGCATCACATTCTTGTTGTAGATACCCGACTCCACCACGGCGTGGCGCTGGTCGTCGCACACAACAATACCGAATGAGGTGGCCACGTAAAACCGGCCGTCGCCGAAACTGACGGCATTGATTTTCTTATCGCCCGAAATCCTGGCATTCTTTATATCGGGCATGTTCACTATCCGGCCGTCATCATATATCAGATCGAGATTGCAGTTGCCGTATATACACAGCAGGTATTTTTCCTTGTCGTTATAGCGTATTGATTCAATGCCGCTGTCCGACACCTTTGTGCCGGGCGAGAAGAAAGTGGTTTCGTCATTATCCTTGTCGTAGGCATAAAGCACGCCGCCGGTGAGATAGTAGACATAGTGTGGAGTATCAACTACATTGTCGATGGTCACACCCGACATCTGAAGCACCTGCCACGAGCCGGGCGTACCGGCCACCATGCCCGATACTGCGGTAAATAGAAGTATTAAAAGGAGAAAGGCTTTTTTTATCATTGTTTTTAATGGTTAAGATATTCGAGCAGTGCGCGAGTGGCACGGCCGCGATGGCTTACTGCATTTTTTTCTTCGGCCGAGGCTTCGGCAAAACTCTTGTCCCAACCCTCGGGCATGAATACGGGGTCGTATCCAAATCCACCCTCACCGCGCGGAGCTGTGAGAATACATCCCTTGACCTCGCCCTCAAACATCATCGTTCTATCACCCTGCAACAAGGCGATAACAGTGCGGAAACGTGCTTTGCGGTTGGCAACACCCTGAAGATTTTTCAACAGCAGGGCAGTGTTGGCGGCGGCATCATGACCCTCGCCGGGAGCATAGCGGGCCGAGTGCACACCGGGCGCACCGCCCAAGGCATCAACCTCAAGGCCGGTATCGTCGGCAAAACAGTCATATCCGTAATGCTCTTTCACCCATTGAGCTTTCAGCAGGGCATTACCCTCAAGGGTGTCGGCGGTTTCGGGAATATCATCATGACAGTCTATATCGGCCAACGATAATATCTCATATCGTTCGCCCACTATCTGCCTGAGTTCCGACAACTTATGTGAATTATTTGTAGCAAATACTATCTTTTCCTTCATAAGAAATAAAGAGGTGACATCATTCATTATATAACGCAAAAACAGCACAAATATTGTGTTATCGCATCCTTCTGATACACCTTATATTCACCCGGCGGTCGTGTATAGCAAGGGGGAGGGGAATATGACATCCGACTTAGGATGTCATATTCCTGGCACGTAATCCTACGGATTGCGATAAATCTATAATTTGTTTTACTTACATTTAATGTTACACCCCTACTACCTGCAATATAGGTTCACCCAAAGCTTTTTCAATTTGCGATATGGTTTCGATTGTAAAATTGTGTGTACCACGCATCCACTTGCTTATTTCAGACTCTTTCTTGTCAAGCATGGTGGCAAGGTCTTTCTGTCGCAAGCCACGCTGTTCAAGAACAGCATGGATACGGTCAACAATGAGAAAGGATAGATCAACCCTTCTGCGTATTTCCGGCGACACTTTCGCGCGACGGGCTTCTATAATACTACTTCTTTTCATCGCGGCTAAAATTTAAGTTTCCAATTATTTCCTTATCAACTAAGTATAGAGTGCCATCGGCAAGACGAGAAGATATGAAACGGCTTGTATCTACAAGCATCTCCACATATTCCGCGAGAGTTTCGCTATCCTGCCACGTAGCGCAGTTCTTAATATCTCCGTTTCCAAAGATTAGGATTTTATTAGACAAACGAATGCAATATAGTCTAAGATTGCTTGTTTCAATAGGGATTGCACTCACACCGTCCCCAAATCTACCTTCGTATCTGAAATATCTTTCCAACGCTCCGGTCTCTCCTATTCTGTCAATCCACGCAATGATTGTATCAACGTCCTCATCGAAAGGACTTCCTTCAGGAAATTTCTCAAAAAACCTTTCAAGTTCAGAAAGATTTTCCTCATCTATATGTATGCTGTAGAAATTCACAGCATCATGCTCTTCAATGAGTTCTATTGAATATCGTTGCGTCATACTTAACTTATAGATTAACTATACAAAGTTAATCACTATTATTGATAATAACAAACAAATTAACTCAAAAGTTAAGAAACATCATGATGTATGTGATTTAGAGACATGACATCCGCAGGAAGCCTGTAAACTAGTAGCAAGTACGACCGTAGGGAGGACATGCCCGGAGAGTATATCACAACGAAAAGGCATCCGCAGGAAGCCGTCTATTTAGATGTTGCCTTTATAATCGGCTTTCTGCGAATGCCTTATTTTTTTATACCGTTACCGGGCATGCCCGCACTTCGGTTACACCTACGCGCGTGCTTGCCCGGCTACTAGCTTACAGGCTTCCTTCGGATGCCATATTCCGGGAGTGAGGTTCTGCAACAGCTAAGGTATAGGCCACTGCGACAAATTAATAGTTATCAAGATAGGTATATATATGGCTTTTCAGGACTTATAAAATAAATCACGGTAAGCACTACTACTGCCAACAAGATAATAAGTGTCTGCATCTTAACACCTCCATATTCTTTATTCCTCGCAAAATTTACCATTCTCACTATCACAGTTGAGAATGAGTAAATAAGAAAAAAGAAAGATAGTGCCCAAAAACCTGGTAAATGCAAACAACCAAATATTACGATCTCTCCATACATAATGTACTGTTTTTTAATGATTACTTAGATTGATTTTTGTCGACAAATTGGTGATGCAAATTTATGCTTATTTATCAGTCCAGGCTTATAAAAACAGTTTAGTTTTTGTTCAGTATTTATAACAGGCTTATAAATAACGTATTATATCATCAAATTTACTGAGTTCTATTTTCTCTCCAAACAGTTTTATTGATAGTTTTTCTCTGCGGTAAGAGATTGCAGACTTTGTACGACCAAAAATATCAGACATCTGTGTAGGACTTATATTACACTTTATAAGCAGAAGTGTATTATAATCGGATGCCTTGAGTTTGTTTCCGGCAAGAAGCAATATATTGTTTTTAAAATCGCTGAATGTAGAGTCTATAGTTTGTTCAAGTTCTTTCCAAAAGATATTGTCATCTGACAGTATTTGTTTTTTCTCTATTATAGTCTGAAGCTTTTTATAAGACTCCGAAACCAACAAATCAATAGGTAATTGATAATTATCTTTACAAATATCTCCTATATTTTTTATTTCAGTTATCAGCTTGTTTTTCAATTCTTTCATACTTTCGCCTTCATAATTGCAAAAGCCGTTTTTATCGCAAGTATCTTTGGATTTTTTTAATTTATCCAGTTTATAAAGCGTTTTACATAATTCTATTTTCTTCTCCCTCACTCTATTCAATTGATATATAGAGATTAAGATAAGCAAAATTAATAAAGTAAAAAGAAATGCAGTGTCGGTGGATGCTTCGGCAAGCTTATCCTTGTTTGTTTCTTTATGTAGGGTATGAGAATCATATATCACCTTTTGCAGGCTTATTCCGTATGTTATGAAAGAATCTTTGTTTTCGCTGATTATTTCCAAAAGATTGCATATATTGTCGTATACTTTATTCTTAAGTTTATAATTTGGGGTATCTGATAGAATGTCAAGAGCACTTTGGAAGCAATAGAGAGATTTAGAGAAATCACCTGCTTCTCTATACATTTTACCTCCGTAATACAATGACTCTACAAAATATTTTTCATCATGGTTTTGATAATATGTCATGATTTCCACTACCGTTGAGTCGGGCAACATTCCGATACCGGAATTATCTATTATCCTAACAGTCAACAAATCATAAAGCATCTTATCAGGTACGCAAAGTTGCGAACGGTCTATATTTTTTAATAAATTATCAGCTTCTGATAATTGCGTATCAGAAAGTTCATCCACTTGCCTAAGTCTTTGATCTGCATGTCGGCATCCGGTGATAAATATAATTATGATGAAAACCAAGAATCGGCTGATAATTCTCATATTATTGAATTTTAGTGTTGTCAAGTTAATTGGAAACCGATGTTAAAGATTGGTGGTTTCCAACTTTAACATCGGCTTTCGGTGTATGCCTTTTATGGCTTTTGAGGCAATGTTTATTTCACTACCACATTGACTATCTTGCCGGGGACTACGATTACTTTTACCACGGTCTTGCCTTCGAGCCACTTGGCTGCACTTTCGTGTTCGAGGGCCAGTTTCTGCACCTCGGGCGCGGGGGTCGAGGCTTCTACGGTGATGTTGAAGCGGGGTTTGCCGTTGAACGATACGGGATAGTTTACAGTGCTTTCTTTAAGATAGTCCTCGTTCCATTCGGGCCACTTGGCATCGCAGATGGTGGTGGTATTGCCTATGGCGCTGTGCCAGAGTTCTTCGGCCACGTGGGGTGCGAAGGGTGCGAGCACCACAAGGAGCTGCGACAGTACCGCACGCGAATGGCAGTTTTGCTTGGCCAGTTCGTTAACACATATCATGAAAGCTGCCACCGAGGTGTTGTACGAGAAGTTCTCTATGTCGGCTGTCACCTTCTTGATGAGGGTGTGGAGGGTCTTGAGGTTCTGTGCCGAGGGTTCTGAATCGTCAACAAGGCATGTGTCGCCCTTGTAGAAGAGGTTCCACAGCTTCTTGATGAAGCGGTTTACACCGTCGATACCGTTGGTGTCCCAGGGTTTTGACTGTTCGAGCGGGCCGAGGAACATCTCGTACAGGCGCAGGGTGTCGGCTCCGTAGCGCTCCACTATATCGTCGGGGTTGACTACGTTGAACATAGACTTCGACATCTTCTCAACTGCGTAGCCGCAGATGTACTTGCCGTCTTCGAGGATAAACTTGGCATTCTCAAATTCAGGACGCCATTTCTTGAATTCCTCGGTGTTGAGCACGTCGTTGTTCACCAGGTCGATGTGCACGCGTATGGTCTGCACGTCGTAGTTGTCTTTAAGGCCGTGGCTCACAAAGGTATTGGTGCCCTGCACGCGGTAAACAAACGAGGTGCGGCCCTGAATCATACCCTGGTTGATGAGCTTCTTGAAGGGTTCGTCTTCCACCACCTTGCCAAGGTCGTAGAGGAACTTGTTCCAGAAACGCGAGTAGATAAGGTGGCCTGTGGCATGCTCTGTACCGCCTATGTACAGGTCGACCTGACGCCAGTAGCCGTTGGCCTCCTCGCTCACAAGGGCCTCATCGTTGTGAGGATCCATATAGCGCAGGTAGTAGGCCGACGAACCGGCAAAACCGGGCATGGTGTTGAGTTCGAGAGGATAGCCCTCGGCGGTGCACCAGTTCTCGGCGCGGCCCAGCGGGGGTTCACCGGTCTCGGTAGGACGGTATTCGCTGATTTCGGGCAGCATCAGGGGCAGCTTGTCCACATCGAGCATGTGGGGAACGCCGTCCTTGTAGTATACGGGGAAAGGTTCGCCCCAGTAGCGCTGGCGGCTGAAAATAGCATCGCGCAGACGGTAGTTCACCTTTACGCGTCCAAGGCCTTTTTCCTCGATAAACTTCTTGGTGGTGGCTATGGCATCCTTCACGTCGAGTCCGTTGAGCTTGAGCTCGGGGCCGTCGCTGTTTATCATCTTGCCTTCCTTGGCGTCGAAGCTCTCTTCGCTCACGTCGGCACCCTCGATCAAGGGGATAACGGGCAGGTTGAATGCACGGGCAAAGGCATAGTCGCGGCTGTCGTGGGCGGGCACGGCCATGATGGCGCCTGTGCCGTAGCCGGCAAGCACGTAGTCGCTGACATAAATAGGAATATTCTTGCCAGTGAGGGGATTCACGGCATACGAGCCGGTGAATACACCGGTCATCTTCTTGTCTATCATGCGCTCGCGCTCGGTCTTGTGCTTTACGGCGGCCAGATATTCGTCTACGGCGGCCTTCTGCTCGGGAGTGGTCACCTGAGCCACATACGCGCTCTCGGGGGCGAGAACCATGAATGTGACACCGAAAATGGTATCGGCGCGGGTGGTGAAAATCTCAAGGTCGAGGTCGCTGCCGGCAACTTTGAAGCGCATTTCAGCACCCTCGCTGCGGCCTATCCAGTTGCGTTGGGTTTCTTTGAGCGAGTCGGTCCAGTCTACCTTTTCAAGGCCTTCGAGCAGGCGCTGTGCGTATGCCGACACACGCAGACACCACTGGTACATGAGTTTCTGCTCAACGGGATAACCACCGCGCACACTCAGGCCGTCGCTCACCTCGTCGTTGGCGAGCACGGTGCCCAGCTGCGGACACCAGTTCACCATGGTGTTGCCCAGATAAGCTATGCGGTAGTTCATCAGAGTGTAGCTCTTCTGCTTTTCGTCCATAGCCTTCCATTGCTCGGCTGTGATGTCGAGTTCCTTGCCGCAGGCAGCTTTGAGGCCGGCTGTACCGTTGGCATCGAGGTGCTCTATGAGCTTGGCTATGGGCATGGCCTTGGCAGCCTCGGTGTCGTAGTAGTGGTTGAACATCTGTATGAACGCCCACTGGGTCCATTTGTAGTAAGAAGGATCGCATGTGCGTATCTCGCGGTTCCAGTCGTAGCAGAAGCCTATCTTGTCGAGCTGGCTGCGGTAGCGGGCTATGTTGTCGTTGGTGGTCTTCTCGGGGTGCTGACCGGTCTGAATGGCATATTGCTCGGCCGGCAATCCGTATGCGTCGTAGCCCATGGGGTGCAGCACATTGAAGCCCTGCAGACGCTTGTAGCGCGAATATATGTCGGATGCGATGTAGCCTAAGGGGTGTCCTACATGAAGCCCGGCACCCGAGGGGTAGGGAAACATGTCGAGCACGTAGAACTTGGGACGTTCGCGGTCTATTTCGGCAGAGTAAGTCTTATCGTTTTTCCATTGCTGTTGCCAGCGTGATTCTATATCTTTATGATTGTATTCCATCGTAAGAAAGTAATAGAAGAAAGTAATAAATGTTGTTACGACAATTGCAGCATTCGTTCAATAGGTTTGCGGGCAGCTTCGGCCAACGAGGGGTCGATGTGTATTTCGGGCAATTCGTTGAGCAGGCAGTCGTACAGCTTCTCAAGGGTATTGAGCTTCATGTATGAGCAGTCGTTGCAGCCGCAGGTGGTAGAATCGTCGGGCGGGGCGGGGATGAAGGTCTTGTCCGGGCAGTCCTTCTGCATCTGATGCAGGATGCCGCTCTCGGTAGCCACTATGAATTGGTCGGCATCGCTCTCGGTGGCATATTTGAGCAGGGCGGCGGTGGAGCCTACTTTATCGGCCAGCAATACCACGGGGCGCTTGCACTCGGGATGCACCAGCACCTTGGCCTGCGGATACTGTTTCTTCAGCTCCACTATTTTCTCAACCGAGAATTTCTCGTGCACATGGCAGGCACCGTCCCACAGCAGCATGTTGCGTCCGGTCACCGAATTTATATAATTGCCCAGATTGCGGTCGGGGCCGAAGATAATCTTTTCGTCTTGGGGCAGCGAGTTGATGATCTTGTGAGCATTTCCCGAGGTAACGAGAATGTCGGTGAGAGCCTTCACGCCCACCGATGTGTTGACATACGAAACCACCGTGTGGCCGGGATGCTCCTTGATGAATTTTTCATATTCGGGAGCAGGGCAGCTGTCGGCCAGCGAGCAGCCGGCCTCGAGGTCGGGGATGAGCACCTTCTTGTCGGGGCAGAGCAGCTTGGCGGTCTCGCCCATGAAGTGCACACCACACACCACTATAATATTCACATCCTTCAAGGTGGCCGCATACTGAGCCATGGCCAGGGAGTCGCCGGTGTAGTCGGCTATATCCTGTATGGGCCCCTGCTGATAGTAATGAGCCAGAATCACCGCACCTTTTTTCTTTTTAAGGTCATTGATCTTTTGCTTCATTTCTTCTTGGGAGAAACGGCAGTTTTCAACATCCATTTTATTTTTCTTTTATATTTATGAAGAAAAAAATTTTTCTCTCTAAAAAACAAATAATAATAATAGGGTGTCAATTTGTTCAATAACTTTATGCCTTTAAATTTGCAAAAATGCCTTATTAAATTGCAGCTTCAGTTAATCAACATCTTATTAACAGCCTTTAATGCTGAATATCAGCTGATTCTAAACTTTATTAACACCATGTTTATAATGTGCAAAGTTAATAAAATTCTATGAATAAACAGAGGGTTTTATGTCAAAAACCACTATAATTACCCATTCAGAAAGTAGATAAAACCCCACCCCGGCGGTGTGTGCAGGCATCCTTATCCCCTGCCCCTCAGGTTTATCAACAGGTTTTCTACAGGTTTTCAACATACTTATTGACATCGCAAAAACATCCCCTTTCCCCCACCCCGGCAGGTTCTGCAGCCACAATATTCCATGAAAAATACCGGCCATACCCCACCCCGCAAACAGTGTGGCGCGGAAGGCACTGAAGGGTCGCAAGGATGATTCATGCCGTGCCATTATATGGTGCCGGGGTAGCGCAGGCTGTTGCCTTCAGGGTACAAAAAAACTGCGCCACGGGTGATGGCGCAGTTTTATGGTGGGGGAGTTTATTGCTTTAAGTAAGCATTGGAAAATAGTTTATATTATATGCGCCGTCTTATGGACAGCAGATTCAATATGATGAAGAGGGAGCGTAGCCGTAGCTACGTGACCGATGAAGAGGATTGAAGATGCGTTCATAAGGCAAGCAGATGATATAAACTATTTTTCATTGATTACTTTTCAAAAGGTGTAGCTTGATACGCTCTTGAAGCCGGGCTTGCCGAAGTACTTCTCGACGTTGCCTTTGAGCACTACTTTCTTGCCGAGGTTTCCGGCATTGTCAACGAGGTTGAGCGAGTTGCGTACTTCACCCGAGGGGAGCTGTACGGGCACGCACTTGGTCCAGTCTTTTTCGTTGGGCGAGTCGGCTACAAGGATGTTGGTCTTCTGTGTGAAGGGTGCAGCCCATTCAGAGGTTGAAGCGTTCCAACTCTTGTCGCTGATGGCACCCACGATGTAGCAGCTCAGATATGCGTTCTGCATGGTGAAGTCGGTGCCCTTGGCAATGATGTCGGCCACGGTGAAGGGAGATGCCTGCGAGCCGTCGCCGCTGCCGGGAGTAGTGGGGCCAGGGTCGGGTGTTGTGCCCGAGCCGCTGCCGGCTACGGTGATTGTACCATTGCCCGAGAGGGCGAGGTTGCGGATTTCCCATGTATCGGAGCCGGCGGTAGAGCTGCCGTACTTGTAGGCGAGCTGAATCTTCTTGCCTGAGTAGTCGGCCAGGCTTATAGTGCCTGAATTTGCAAATGTCCATGCACCGGCGGTGGGCCATGTGGGGATGGTAAGCATTGTCCACTGCGATGCACCTTCTACACGCACTGCGAATCCGCAGAGCGACTGCAGAGTGGTCTGGAACTTGGCTGCGTGTTCAAACTGGGCCGATACGCCGGTGGCGGCGGTGAGGTCGATCACGGGCGAGATGGCCCATGCTTCGGCTTCAACGGGACCGTTGTCGTAGGCCGAACCGTTGAGGTAGCCGGCTTCGTTGTATATCTTCCAGCTCCATACGGTGGCCGGGCCTTTGACAACCTTGAGTTCCCAGTTGTCAAGCGAATTTGCATTCTTGGGTTCGAGCAGAGTAACGCCCTGCGAGGGTTGGGGAGTGTCGCCGCCGCTCTGTCCGTCGAGTTTGTACTTTGAAGTGTTCTTGATACCGGGCAGTGTGTTGTACTTCATGATGTCGCCGAATACGCTCACCTTCTTGCCCAGCACGCCCTTGTTGTCAACGAGGTTGAGGGCCTTGCGGGGATCGGTATTGGCCACGAGCTGAATACATACGGTCTGCGACTTGTTGTTGGCGTCGAGCTTGTCGGAGATGAGGATGTTGGCGGCCTGCGAGCCGTTGGCATCGAAGTGGGCTTCGTAGTCGGCATAGTAGCCTACGATGTAACCTTCAACCCATACGCCGCTCTTAACGGCTTCGGTGGTTGACGAGGGATTGAAAGCTATAACCTGGGCGCAGTTGAAGGGTTTGTCTTCAGTGCCGTCGCCCTGTTCGGGGCCGGGAGTGTCGCCGCCCTTGCCTTCAATCTTGTATTCTGATGCAGTACCGTTGTTCTTGGTGATACCGAATGTGCCGAGTACCGATGCAAATGTACCCTTCACCATGATTTCCTTGCCGTAGTTGTCGGGGTTCTCGCGCAGGGCACCGTTTGTGCGCAGCGACGAGCCGGCGGGCAGTACCATTACCACACATTCGCTGATGTCCTTGGTGTCGGGGGTCTGACCGATTACCAGTGTGGTGTTGGTTTCGGGAGTTGCGGTCCATTCAATGTCGGCGTTGCTCTTTACTTCGCTTACTTCCGGAGCCACGGTACCTACCATGTAACCCTTTACCCAACCGCTCTGGTTCTCGGAGTTAACCTGAAGGGCGATGGCCTTCTGTACGGTGTAGGGTTTCTGTTCAGAGCCTTCGGGTACGGTGGGGTTACCGAAGTTCATCAGTGAGGCTGCGTCGAGCAGGGTGAGCTGCCAGCCACCGCTGTTTGCCAGATTGATGTAGTAGCCGAGCAGGGCCACAACATCGCCGCGGCCTTCGGGCAGGGTATTGTTCCAGAAGTTGGCGTAGCCCGATGTACGGATGTCGAGAGTGTTGCCTTCGGCATCCTTGATCTGCTGGGTAACACCGCTCGAGTGGTAGGTAGACAGGGTGGGAGTCTCGCTGTTTGGAACGAATTCAACGTTGTTGAATCGTACGAGCTGGCTCTGCCACTTCTGCAGTTCGGCGGGTGTAGTGCCGAGTTCGCTGAAGCTGTTTACCACTATGGTATCAACGTTGGCATTTGAGGGCCATCCGTTGAGCTCGGCATTGCGGCGGAAGAATTCGGGAGCCATGAACGAGGTTTCGTCACCGTTGATAGAGGTGTTGAAGCTGGGGAAGCCCACCTGGAACAGGCCACGGTACTTACCTGCGTACAGACCGGTGAGGTCAATGACCATTTCCTGTCCGCGACGGTAGTTGAGGTAGAGGTTGTAAGAGTTGATGGAGAAGTTGAGGGCGCCGGTTTCGTCCTGGAGCACTATATACTTGAAGCAGTTGCCGGCGAAGTCAGACGACACCACATTACCCTTGATGACGATGTGCTGGCCGTCGGCCTTTTCGCCTATCTGGGTGCAGTAGTTGTTTGATTCCTCCCACAGCATCTGTTTCACTTCTGCAATGGTGGTATTGGCGGTAAGGGTGGCTACGGGAGCTTCGTTGGGATTGAAATCGTCGAAGTGGTCTTGACAAGATGTGAATCCCACCGTGGCAGCTGCCAAAGCCATCGCGCCTACGATGTATGATTTTATTGTTTTCATTGTTATTCGTTGGTGACTTTAATAGCTGATACAAGAACATTCTTCACTTCCCATGTGCCCGACGATGCGGCCGATGAGGTGTAGTGGAAACCAATCTGGAATTTCTTGCCTGAGTAGGGGGTGAGGTCTATGTCGCCCGAGTCTACGAAGTTCCAGTCTTTATTGGTTGAGAACTGCGGAATGTTGAGTATATTCCAGTCGTCGCTGCCTTCGACACGCACGGCTACAGATACCTGAGTGGCGGGATCGGCATCAAACTTGTTGCAGCAGTGTGCGAAGGTAAGTTTGGCGTCGGTGAAGCCGTTGAGATCGATCATGGGCGAGATAAGCCATGAGTCGGAGGGCTTGGAGCTGCCGTTGGTAAAGGCTGAAGCCTTCATGTAGCCGTACTGGGTATCGGCGGTCCATACGTAGCTGAGGCCTTCGCCAATGAGTATGTTGTCGATGGTGAAGTCGCCCTGTCCCTTTGCGAAGCTTTCTTCGAGAATCTTGCGCAGGTTGGGGTCGGGTGCGCCCTCGCCGTCAAAGTCTATGAGACCGTCGGTATCGATGAGCAGCAGCTGCCATGAAGTGCGGTAGCACGAGAGTATACCTACAACGTCGCCGTGTCCGAAGGGGAGGTCATCGTAGGCAAAGTCGGCATACGAGCTGTTGTACACGATCATCGAGTTGCCTTCGTCGTCAACAATGTGGCGCGAGGTGGTGCTGCCGGTGGTGAAGGGTTCGCCGGCTTCCTGGAACTTGACGTTGTTGATACGGATGAGTCGGCTCTGCCATTCGATCTGGCCTTCGCGTGAGCGGGCTACATCGTTGAGTGCGGCGATGGTGGTGAGAGTGGTGTCCATCTTGCCGCCGAATTCTATAGAAGCGTGGGGGCGGAATTCGGGCATTGTAATACGGTTGACGCCCGAGCCTTGCAGCACACCCAGCTGCATCATGCCGTTGTAGCGGCCTATGGCCAGGCCGGTGGTGTTTACAGCCATCTTCATGCCCTGAGGATATGCGCTTGATACGGCCGAGGTGTCTATGCCGATGCAGATCGCGCCGGTGGCATCCTGCAGATAGAGCGACTTATATATATTGCCGGGAGTGCACGACGATACCACGGTGCCTATGACTGTGGCGTTTTTGCCGTCGGCCAGAGTGGTGACTGTGGTGCCGTAGGTTTCGTTGTCCTGCCAGTAGAGTTCTTTGAGTTCCTTGATGGTGATGGTGGCCTCTGTGCCGGCGGGGAAGACGGGGACATCCATGGGCGGCTGTTCCCAATTGTCTGAACACGACTGCATGGCAGTCGCGCCGAGCAGCAGAGCCGAGATATATAGAGAAATCTTTTTCATGAGATTCTTAATTATTAAATTGTATTAGAAACGGATGCCTACGTTGAAGAACACGCGCACGCCCTGTGCGTAAGAGTAGCGGTTGGGGTACTTGTCGCGGTTCCAAGTCTTGGTATCTATGCGGCCCTGCTGGTATGCATAGGTTACGACATCGCGGTTGTTGAGTATGTTGTTTACGTTGAGGTTGAAGTTAAGGCTCAGCGAGCGGTTGATATACACCAGCTTACCTATGCTCACGTTGAGGGTGAAGGCATTCTTGAGCTTGTCCTGCTTGGTGAGTTCGGCTATCTTGGCCTGAAGTGCTTCGGGGTTGGGATATGCCTGCCACAGGTCGGCAAGGCTCTCGTGGTATGCGGGTGAGAGGTTTACGTACGCGTCGCCCTGATATGTGCCGTTGATGCCGAAGAACCACTGGCCGGGAGCTGCCCAGTCAAGGCCGAGGTTGCCGGCAAACTGGGGGGTTGAGCCTACATAGTAGTTCTTGAGGTATACGGTCTGGGTCTGGTCTTCGTGGAGACCGTTCTCGTAGGTGTGGGTACCCTGAGGGTTGTTCTTGTACTGGAAACGTGAGTATGTTCCGGCAAAAGTAGCTGTGAGCGAGGGTGTGAGTTTGTATGACATACCCAGTTCAACACCTTTATATACTTTCTTCACGCCCGAGAGTATGAAGTAGGTGTAAGAGTTCACACGGTCGTCGTAGAAGCCGGTGCGTTCGATACCGTCGTCGCTCATTGTGCCGAATACGCTCAACGAACCGCGGAAGCGGCGGTAGTTCCATGTGTAGGTAAGGTCGGCCGAGAAGATGCGTTCGCTCTGGGCGCCTTCAACCACGTCGTTTTTCACACGGGGCATCAGATAGATGGCATCGGCCAGCGGAGCGCGGGTGCCGTATTCGAAGTGAGACGAGATGTAGTTGTGGCCGTCGGCCTTGTAGGTACCGCCGAGCTTGAAGCCCAGGTTGTCGAATACCTGCCACTTGCCCTTGCCGTAAGAGTTCTGGGGAGCGCGGCCGTTGCGCATGTGGCCTTCGCGCTGATACTGCGAGTGAGATACCTTAAGTGCGTAGTTCACATCCCAGCGGGGCAGGTTGATGGTGTTTTGCAGCCAAGCCTCGAAGTTGATGGCGTAGAGGTTGTAGTCGTAGCCAAACTTGTCGCCCTTGTATACGCGGTGGTTGTAGGGGTCGGGATAGTTGAAGTTGTTCACGAGGTTGTCGGGGGCGAGGGTGATGTCGCGGTCAGAGAAGGGGTCGATGTCAACCCAGAATTCACCGCCGAGCAGGTCGCGGATGGTCTTGTAGTTGGCCGAGTTGGCGTATGCTGCCGATACACCGCCCTGCATGCTCAACCAGTCGTTTACACGGGTGTTGAGGTATGAGTTGAGCTTGACGTTGAAGGTGGTGTTGATGCGGTTTTCGAGGATATAGCTTGCACCCTGCTGCATTGATTCGGGTACGTTTTCGTTAGCTATGTTGTTGAGTTCGTTCACCTGATAGAGGTTATCCCAGTTGATCTGCGAGAAGCTCTGGTCGTTTTTCCACAGCCAGGTGTAGTATTCGCTCTGATCGGTAGGGTCGCCGTCGTCGGTGAGGTAGTTTGAGGGCAGATAACGGTAGTAGGTGGGGTTGGGGTCGTTGGCCTTGTAGTACTGCAGGGCCGAACGGTTGTAGTAGTTATAAGATGTGGCTATGGCTGTGTTGAGGGTAGTGTTGCCCTTCTTGTAGAGCCAGTTGAGCATAACGGTGGGGTCGTATGTCTCGGTGATGCGCGATGCACGCTTTTTGCCCTGATACCAGCCCCAGTTGGGGTTGTAGAGGTTGTCGTCCATCAGGTCGTACACTTCCTGATATGTGGCACCGGCGGTTGCGCGCTGTGTGGGGCCGCCCCATGCGGTGAGTACCAGCTGGTTGTTGGCGTTGAAGTATTTCTCAAGCGAGAGGAATATACCGCCCGAGTTGTAGAATGTACCGTCGATTACACCTTCCTTTGCATAGCGGCCAATGGCGCTCACTGTGTATGCCCAGCCGTGTTTGTTGAGGCCCGATGCGTATGTCACCATACCGCGCAGCATGTAGTTTGAGTTGGTGTAGGCTGCCGAGCCGTTGAAGCCGGTGGCATAGAGGTCGGTGGTGGTGTTGTAGTTCACAGCGCCGCCTATGTCGCCGAAGCCGAAGTTGTTGGCTGCCAGACCCACACCGGTGGTCTTGTTGCGGAATGCGCGTGAGGTCATACCCATGAGCGACGAGAAATTGAAACGACCGCGTATCATGTCGTTCATCTTCACACCGTTTACGTACACGGCCTGATACTGGCTGTCGTATCCGCGGTAGCGGTAGTACATGGGACCGAAATTGTAAGAAGCGGTGTTGTAGAAGATATCGTCGTTAGAGCCGGTGAGGGCAGCGATGCTCTGCGAGTTTTCATCGTCGTCTTCGAGCAGGTCTTCGTCATACACCATATCCATTGCATCGCCGTAGTATGCATCGGTTGACAGGTTTTTAAGGCGGATGTTGCCTAATTGGTTTACTCCGGCGGCTGCGGCAACGTCAAAGCCAAGGCTTTCGTATCCGTCGCAGCTGATTACCAGGTAGTATTGACCGGGGGTGGTTTCAAGTTGGAAATCTCCGTTAAAGCCGGTGTTAGCCGATACTCCTTTATCGCGGAGCATGACGGTGGCACCACTTACCGGACTTCCCGATTCACTATTAACCACAACACCGGTAAGCGTAGCGGTCTGCGCAAGAACCGGCAACACAGCCGATAGAAGCGCAAATAGAAACAGTTTTAGTCTCATGCGGTCAGTTTTTTATTTATAATTATTGTTCCTTGAGTTTTATTGGGTATTTTATAGGTAGTAGAAAGATAGTTTTTTTCGAACCTCAAAAATAAGATTTAAATTTTGATAGCCAAAGCTTATTTTGAATTATTAACATAATTTAGCTTCTGACCGTCTGTTATATTGCTCCTATTTTGGTATACAGGCCGCTGCGGAATCATTTTAACGCAAAAATATGATTTTTTATTGCTTTGGTGACAACTTTTTTAAATATTATTCGTATCTTTGACAGCTTGATGAATTGTATCAGAATGCACGAATTAATTTTTTAACACATATATAATATATAGTTTCGCCTGAGGCGGTATTAAATTATAAACAGCTCTTAAACCTAACACCCTACCCCTACTATGTTCAAAAGATTGCTCCTCTCAGCATTGATCGCTATATGCGGCATGAGTTTTGCCTTTGCACAAGTGCAAGTGGCCGGCATAGCTTTCTATAATCTTGAAAACCTGTTCGACACCATTCCCAACAATCCGCTGGGGCGTGACCTTGAGTATACCCCCAATGGCAAAAACCAGTGGGACAGCCGCAAATACAATAATAAGATTGAAAAGCTGTCTTACGCCATATCGCAGCTCACCACCAAGACCACTCCCAACGGCCCCGCCATCATAGGCGTGAGCGAAATAGAGAACCGCTCGGTGCTCGAAGACCTCGTTGCGGCTCCCGCTCTCAAGCCTTGGAACCTTCAGATCTGCCACCACGATTCGCCCGATAAGCGCGGTGTCGACGTGGGCCTGCTCTACAATCCCCGCTACTTTAAACTCGAAAACGTTACCAATCACCGCCTTACGGCAGTGCCCTTCGCCACCCGCGACCAGATGTGTGTTGTAGGTCAGCTTATGGGCGAGCGTATTGCCGTGATTGTCAACCACTGGCCCTCGCGTCTGGGTGGTCAGGAAAAATCATCGCCCTCGCGTGAAGCTGCTGCCGAGCTGAGCCTTGAAATTGCCGACTCGCTGTGGCGTGTCGACCCCAACATCGGCGTTATCATCATGGGTGACCTCAACGACGACCCCCAGGACAAATCGTGTGCCAAGGTGCTCGGTGCTGCCAAGGAACCCGGCGGCGTTAAGGAACATCAGTTCTTCAACCCCGCATGGAAGATGCTCGACAAGGGCATAGGCACTCTGGCCTACAAGAGCTCATGGAACCTCTTCGACCAGATTATACTTTCGGGTAACCTGGTGAATACCAACGACAAAAAGTGGCATTATCAGCGCTTTATCGTGCACAACCACGACTTCCTGCGCGATACCGAGGGCGCACGTCAGGGCTATCCCAAGCGTACATTTGCATCGGGTTCGTATCTCAACGGATATTCCGACCACTTCCCCACCGAGGTTATTCTGGTGCGTAAGGTAGAGCGCAAATAAGCCGGCGCCCTACCCTACCCCGGCTCTCTCAAGGATTTTTTACTTTTTAAACCAATTATAAGCTTATGAAAAAACTATTACTCACACTCGCATGCGTGACTGCCTTCGGTTTTGCTCAGGCCGAAGAAGTTACTCTCGACTGCACCAACCCCGAATCTCTCGGCGTTGAAAAAGCTGCTCCCGGCGAAGCCACTGTAGCATCTGAATTCGGAACAGGCAACATCAAGGTTACCGTAGTACAGGGTCAAGATCTAAGCAATGGTCAGGAACTTCGTTTCTTTACCAGTGCTGCCGGCGTAGTAGACTTACGTACATCTGCCAAGGGCGGTGCCAAGGGTCACACCTTCACCATCGCTACCGTTAACGGCCAGAATATCACCTCTATCGACTTTGATGCAAAGAACCTTACAGTAACAGCTGCTCCCGGTACTCTTGATGGCAAGAGCTGGAGCGGTGATGCAGCTTCTGTTGTATTCACCACCACCGGTGCTGTGAACATCAATAAGATTGTTGTAAACTATGGTGGCGCTGCCGACACCCGCAAGCCTGCCGGCCTCGCTTTCCCCCAGGAAAAATACACCGTAGTTATGGGCGAAGCTTTCACAGCTCCCGTACTCACAAAGGAAACCACTGCAGCCGTTACATATAGCTCTGACGCTGAAAAAGTTGCTACTGTTGATGCCGCTACCGGCGCCGTTACTATCGTAGGCGTGGGCAGTGCCCGCATCACAGCTACAGCCGCTGCCAACGACGAATACAAGGAAGGCACAGCATCTTACCTCCTCTTCGTTGAGGATGCAGCTTTGGCCAACGCCATCTACAGCGGTCTCTCTGCTTCTGCCGACGACTGGACTATCGACAACGGCTCTCTTCCCGAAGGTCTCACATACGTATGGACTTGGGATGCTTCTTACAGCTATTTGAAGGCTTCTGCGTACAAGGGAAGCAACTACGCAACTTCTGCCACTGTTACTTCACCCGAAATCGACCTCACCGGCTGCACAGGTGTTGAACTTCAGTTCGACCAGGTTGGTAACTTCTTCAAGGGCAACATGCAGAACGATGTAAAGGTACTCGTAAGCGTTAACGGCGGTGCTTTCGAAGCCCTCAATGTGGCTCCCTGGCCCGAAGTTGACGGATGGAATCCTTGGGTTACTTCAAAGGCTTCTCTCGCTTCATTCGAAGGCAAGAAGATCAAAGTTCAGTTCCTCTACACCTCTACCACCGAACGCGCAGGTACTTGGGAAATCAAGAACTTCATCGTAAGCGGCAACAAGAGCCAGGGTGTGACCGACGTTGAAGCTGCCGAAGATGCTCCCGCCGTTTACTACAACCTGCAGGGTGTACGCGTTGAAAACCCCGAAAACGGCCTTTACATCAAGGTTCAGGGCAACAAGACCACCAAGGTTTACGTAAAATAAGATACCATCACGGTAAATAAACCCCTATAAAAAAATAGGGCTGTACTATTGAGTGTAAATAGTATGGCCCTATTAATTTTTTATGTCCGGCAGACTTGTGTCAGGTGCGTCGGTCTCGGTATGGATACGCTCGCGCGGAATGTCGGGATAGCGCTCTATATGCTCGGCGCGCATCGACAGGTCTATGCCGGCATCAAGCAGCTGACGGGCCAGTTCGGGCTTTTTTCTGAAACCGTGCACTATCCACATACCCGGGTCGGGACAGTGACGGCGCGCAGCGGCCAGCAGCATGTCGTAGGCGCGCACACAGTGGATGATGAGGGGTTTCCCTACCCTGCGGGCCAGACGAGCCTGAAAATCAAATACAGCGGCCTGACAGGC
Organism: uncultured Muribaculaceae bacterium; assembly: GCA_910586975.1. Lineage (GTDB taxonomy): Bacteria > Bacteroidota > Bacteroidia > Bacteroidales > Muribaculaceae > CAG-873. The sequence goes on from CAJUKX010000007.1 coordinate 93,740, forward strand.
CGGGTCGCCGCCACGCATGCGGTCGAAGCCGGCTTCGCCTATGGCCACCACACGGTTGTCGCGGGCCATAGCCACCAGTTGTTTGAGTGTCGACAGCTTAATGTGTGCCGCGGTGTCCCACGGATGTATGCCCACGCTGTATGTGCCCCCGGGCAGCATAGGGGTGCCGGGAGTGATGTTTACCACAGTGTCGCCCGACAGCTGCTGTGAGCGGTCGTGGCTGTGTATATCGGTGTATTTGCTCAGTATGTGGGTCATGGTACGGGGTCGTAGCCGCTGCCTCCCCACGGATGGCAGCGCAGCAGTCGCCTGACGGTGAGGTACATACCCTTAACGGGACCATGCTTGCGCAGGGCTTCGAGGGCATATTGGCTGCATGTGGGGGTAAACCGGCACGATGCCGGAAGCATGGGCGATATACATGCCCGGTAGAAGTGGATGGGCAACGACAGCACGAAGCTAAGGAAGTTTGACAGCATCGCTCTCCTGAATTTTGGTAAGCAGACGGTGCATGGCGCGCTCTACGGCGGCATAGTCGCGCAACTTGTCGGCCACGTATATAAAGGCCACATCAAGGCGCACGCCCTGCGGCATGGGGAAGTCGGGCCTGGCCAGGCGGTATGATTCGCGTATGCGGCGGCGCATGGCCACACGGTCTACGGCATGGTGCAGGCGCTTCTTGGGTACTGACACCACAAAGGCTATGGGCGCATCGCTCTTGCGCGACGGATTATTGCGCCACACAGCCCTGAGCGGATAGCACAGAGCCGCCTCTACCCCTCCGTGGCGCGTGAACAGCTGTTCTATGGCCACGGGCGAGCATAATTTCTCTTTTTTATATAATCGCAGACCTTTCATATTTACAAGGAGCACAGTATTCCATTGATTTATGTTATACTGTGCTCCCGTTTCAGTTTTATGTTTTTACAGATGTTTATACAGCCTGGTCCTGCATTTTGTCGATGCGCGGATTGTGCTCGGCCAGATAACTGTCGATGGCGGCTGTCATCGAGGGGAATTTGGGCGACGGAGCTTCGATGTCCACACGCAGGCCGGCATCCTTGGCGGCTTGGGTGGTCGAGGGGCCGAAGGTGGCTATGGCTATCTCGCCCTGCTCGAAGTTGGGGAAGTTCTTGAGCAGCGAGTCAATTCCCTGGGGTGAGAAGAATACGAGCATGTCGTAGTCCAGGGGTTCGTCAGGACCGAAGTCGTTGCTCACGGTGCGGTACATCACCGCGCGGTCATACTTGATTTTGTCGCCGAGAACCTCGCTCTCGTTGCCGTTGTTCACGTCAGATACGGCCAGCATATACTTCTCGTCCTTGTGCTTGAGCATATAGGGCAGCAGGTCGGCGAGCTTGCCGGTGGGAGAGTTGAATATCTTGCGCTTGCGGTAAACAATATACTTCTGAAGGTATTTGCCGATGGTCTCAGAGGTACAGAAGTACTTCTGGGTATCGGGTACAGTGTAGCGTATTTCCTCGCACAGGCGGAAGAAATGGTCTATCGCTGTCTTAGCCGTAAAAATGATAGCTGTATGTTCCGGAATCGATACCTTTTGAGTGCGGAACTCTTTTGCAGAAAGGCCTTCAACTTTAATGAACGGGCGGAATACCACGTCAACTCCGTATTTCTCTGTTAGTTCAAAGTAAGGAGATTTTTCAGACGAAGGTTTAGGCTGGGATACTAAAATTTTCTTTACTTTCACTCTTCTAAAAATTTTTACGGGTTTATTCCGGTTCAAATCCATGAATCGGTGTGTTTTTTACCCGTTGTCAAACATACTCGTAAGCTGAGCAGATGTATACCCAAATCAAGGGTATGATTTCTAAGGTGCAAAGGTACAAAATAAAATAAAGCAAACTTGAAATTCTGTCATAAAAAATTCTAAAACCCTTCAAAATAAAGAAAATTCGGGCAATAAAGTAGCATATAATGCCGGCAAGTATGGTCCAACCCATGGTGTGAGGGTAGAAAATTGTCAGACTGGCGGGTAGGGCGAGCACTATGCCCAGCAGGGCCTGCGAGGCATTGAATCCTCTGATCCATTCGCGCCTTCCCTCGGTGGTGGTGAAGGTGTAGCCTACCGTCTGATAGGCCAAGAGCTGAAACAGATAGTAGCCCGATACTATGGAGGTGACTTTCATTACAAATTCTATAGGCACGGGCCGGTCATAGCCGCCTATGTTTATATTGATAGCCGCCGACAGCAGTATGCCTCCGCACACCACAAACAGTATGATGAGCAATACCAGGATGTTGAAGTCGGTGGCCGGACGCTCGTCAAACACATTGTCGCGGCCGTGGCGCACCTTTACCAGGTCTTCGGTATATATCTTCACCAGACGCGCCAGGTGGCGGAAGTTATAGGCTATAACAATAAATATTATAGCCAGAGCAGCCAACAGACCCGTGTGGCTGCCGGCATTGTTGGCGCGAGGAGCGGGTTCAAGGCCGTCGTGCCACGATTCTGTTGAGGTGGCGGCCAGGGTGGTGGCTCTGAATGCTGCCAGGGTGTCGGTAGCCGTCAGCGACTCTATGCGCAGGGTGTCGAGCGTGGGGTCGAAGGGTCGCACGGTCTCTTCAAAGCCCGCCGGCATAGTCAGCGCTGCCGCCGAGTCGGTGGCCTCTTCTGCAATCTCAAGGACGGTGTCGAGCTGTTCGGTATCTACGGTGGTGGGCATTGAGGGTAGGGATGTCAGAATTTACGTTGCAGGTTAAGGTCAGCGTTCTCGGCCGAAGCCAGAGCTACGGCCACCGCAGGATTCTCGGTAACGGCAAACAGGCGGAGGTGGTCTGCGGGCAGGAAGCCCTCTTTCACAGCATCGTCAATCTGGTTGAGCAGCGAGTCGTAGTAGTGCGCTATGTTCAGTATCACGATATTGCCGCTGTAGAGGCCCAGCTGGCGCCATGTAATCAGCTCCATAAGCTCCTCAAATGTGCCTACGCCTCCGGGCATTGCAATGGCTCCTATGGCCTTGGCGGCCATCATGGTCTTGCGTTCGTGCATGCCCGAGGTGCGTATGGTATGGGTGGAGTGGGGGTCGTTCCAGCCTCGCTCTACCATAAATTCGGGTATGATGGCGCAAGTGGTGCCACCGGCTTCGCGGCATGCCCTGCCGGCCACACCCATCAGGCCCATCGAGCCGCCGCCGTATATCAGTGGCAACCCGCGTCGGGCTATCTCGCAGCCTACAATGGCTGCCGCCTCGGCATAGCGAGGGTCGCGGCCGGCCGACGAGCCGCAGTATATGGTGATTCCTTTTTCTTTTTCGTTCATAATCAGATTGCAAAGTTACGAAAAATTTGTAATTACTTTATCTAATGGTATGCATGAATGTCGGAACAAACTGAATACCAAGTATCGCAGCTATACGGAAGAAACTTGAAAGTTGAATATCTGCTTTGCCGTTTTCAACACGTGCAATGTAACTTTGTTCGCGACCGAGTTTCTCCGCTACCTGTTTTTGGGTAAGATTAAGCTCTTTGCGTCTTTCGCGGAGCATATTGCCGTAGAACCATGTAATGGAGGCCTCGTCAAACAGCTTTCGTTCGGGCGATCCCTGCACTCCGTATCTTTCATCAAGCTCATCGTTAAATGAAGATAGTTTTTCTAATTTTTCGGGGTCTATCTGTCTCATAATTCCAAGTTGTTAAGTATTGATAACGCAATGTCAATTTGTTTTCGGTAGTATTTATTATCTTTTTTCAAGAAGCCGTTTAATAAGATTACTTTTTTTGCTTCTATGAAATTATCATGATCAATTGCAAATAATACAGTTCTGTATTCATTTATGCCAATCGAAACTCTCATTTCATATAAGTCCGTATTTTCAAGGTGTTTTACAAACTTGGTTGATACATTATACATTGATGCTATAACGTTCATTACATAATGAAACTTAGTTTGCACCTTGGGTGACAAAGACTCATAAAACCGCATAAATTCAGGAGTACGGAATATTATGCGTACATATTGAGATGTGTTATTGGCTGATTCCATGTTGCAAAGATAACTAATTAGTTATATTCAGACAAATAATAGCATCATAAAGTTCAGAAATAATTGTTTATTTGACTGTTACAAGTCATTTTTACGGCAATTTCGTCTGTTCAATATTGTTTACTGCGGGAGTGTTAAAGTTGTGACGGAGTTGTTACAAAATATGCGCATAAACGTAACAAATGACATATTGTAACAATGGTGTAACAATTATGAAATATTATAAAACATTATAAATCAATAATATAAATAGATTTAATTATAAAAATATTACAATTAACATACATTAACAGTAAAATACTTGACAAAATTCGAATCACTCCCTAACTTTGCAATGTCACAAGACAAAAACCCTTAAAAATTAAAAATTATGAAGAGCGAAAAATTCCAATCAAACCTTATGCAACTCCAGGGCAACCTGCTGAACTTTGCTTACATGCTTACCTCTAACCGCGACGATGCTTACGACCTGTTGCAGGACACAACCCTCAAGGCTCTCGACAATGAGGAGAAGTATGCCGAAGGTACCAACTTCAAAGGATGGGTGTTCACAATCATGCGCAACATCTTCATCAACAACTACCGTCGCACCCAGCGCGCCGCCACAATTGTTGATACCACCGAAAACCTCTACCACCTCAACATCTGCCAGGACAGCGGTCTCGAAGCTCCCGAAGGTTCATTCCACGCCGGCGAGATCACCGACGCCATCGACGCTTTCCCCGATGAATACCGCATACCCTTCTCGATGCACGTTGCAGGCTACAAGTACAACGAGATAGCCGAACACATGAATCTGCCCCTCGGCACCGTAAAGAGCCGCATCTTCTTCGCCCGCAAGAAACTGCAGGAACGCTTTGCCGACTATCGCTAAATGACCGCCGGAATTACGCTCAACAACATATATAAGTAATCAATGAAAAATAGTTTATATCATCTGCTTGCCTTATGAACGCATCTTCAACCCTTTTCATCGGTCACGTAGCTACGGCTACGCTCCCTCTTCATCGGATTGAATCTGCCGTCCATAAGCCGGCGCATACAATATAACTATTTTCCACTGCTTACTTACAATTACATAATTAACACACAAATACATCGCCCTTTTACCGAAATTCGATTCAAGTAAGTCAACAAACAGATAATCATTAAATCTCAAAAACAACCCAAGGCTGTGTCGCATAATAGACACAGCCTTTTTTGTGGCTACGCTCCCCAATGACAAGGCGCAGCCGAGGGTGTCGGGAATATGATAAATCGGTGGGTATCATGGAGATGACGCAGCCGAGGGTATCGGGAATATGACATCCGGCAGGATGTCTGCGAGTTAGTAACCGGGTATGCACGCGCGTAGGTGTAACCGAAGCGCGGGCATGCCCGGTAGGCATCCCACACCAAAAAGAGGCTGTCTAACAATCAAAGTTAGGCAGTCTCTTTTTTAGATTTAATAT
>CAJUKX010000008.1 GCA_910586975.1 uncultured Muribaculaceae bacterium
GTATAGAATTTACAAATAAGACACTTTGGATTTTCATAAAATCATCCAAAATTTTCAATTATAAATAGTTTGTAATTTGCAATCTTGAATTTGCAATAACCCTAAAACCACCTTAAACATTTATTAACAAACACATTAATCGCCTGATACTCATAGTTATTATGTCTAAATTCTAAAGTATAGCTTACTAAGATTTTAATAGAGTACACTGGTCGAACCCTAATCCGTGCCATAACTCCCTAATAGTTGAATAACAGAATGTAATATAATTGAGGTTTTACTTTAACTTTAATCATCATGCCCTACCCTATATATCGGTTTGCAAATATAAATTCACAAAATTAAATTAGAATTTACATAGCCAAATAAAGATTTACAACTATAAATTTGGAAATATGAATTATTCTTTTTACATTTGCACTCAGTTATAAAATTATTGTTTTGGATCATTTTATTCCATTTTCAATCATGGATATAGTTGAAAGATTAATCGCATATCGAAATTACACCGGATACTCCAATTCTCAATTTGCAGATTTGGCCAATATTCCTCGTCCAACCCTTTCTCAGTTTCTAAATGGTCGAAACAAGCGATTGAGTGATGACATGACATCCAAGCTTCATCAAGCATTTCCGGATTTAAACATCCTGTGGTTGCTATTTGGTGAAGGGGATATGCTGACCGATAAAAATATTGAAATCTCAGAGGCCAATATTAATGAAAATCCGACAATTTTAGATTCAAATAAAATTGATTATCAGAATATTAATATTCCCGGAGGTTCTGATGAAAATGCAACGAACAGTCAGGCAAACAGAAATAATCAACCAAATAGCTTTAAAAAAAATGGTGAAGACCCGTTTGAAGCCCTAAAACAAGAGGATTCCAATGGGAATTCCAATTTTTTAACCGGACAACCCTGTCAAAAAATATCTGACGCACCGGTTGTCCCAATCGATCCCTCCAAAAAGATTAAGTCAATAATGGTTTTCTATTCAGATAACAGTTACGAAATGTTCACACCAAATTCCGAAAAATAAACATAATCTTTGTTCTAATAATCTTAAATTCTTTTTTGGTGACAAAAAAGGTGATGGGCTAAATCTCATCACCTTTTTTTATTCCATTTATATCTTTTTTCATATAATTTATGTAAATTTGCCGTAATAAGAAATGCAATGAAAAAACACATCTTTAAAAGAGCATACGAAATGTATTACGATGGTTTTCGGTCTATGACAGTAGGACGAAAACTATGGGCTCTGATCATAGTGAAATTAGCTATCATTTTTCTGGTTCTGAAACTTTTCTTTTTCCCGGATATTTTACAGACTGAATATGACAGCGATGAATCAAGGGCCAATGCAGTTCGCAAATCTCTTATAACCCAGCCATAACAAATAATCATAATATTAATCCTAAAAAAGACTTGAAAGATGAATGACTTTTTAAGTATGGTAGATTGGTCGAGAGCTCAATTTGCTCTTACAGCCATGTACCATTGGCTTTTCGTCCCCCTTACAATCGGTCTTGCTCTTATAGTGGCGGTGATGGAGACCATCTATTATCGCACTAATCAGGAGCGCTGGAAGGGGATCACTAAATTCTGGATGACGCTGTTCGGCATCAACTTCGCCATAGGCGTGGCCACCGGTATCATCCTCGAATTTGAATTCGGAACAAACTGGTCAAACTACTCATGGTTTGTCGGAGATATCTTCGGAGCGCCACTGGCTATCGAGGGTATTTTTGCATTCTTCATGGAAGCTACATTTGTAGCAGTGATGTTCTTTGGATGGAATAAGGTGAGCAAAGGCTTCCACCTTGCATCCACATGGCTTGTCGCTTTAGGCGTTGCTCTGTCGGCGCTTTGGATTCTCGTTGCCAATGCGTGGATGCAGAATCCCGTAGGCATGGAGTTCGATCCCGCACAAATGCGCAACGTTATGGACGACTTCTGGGCCGTTGCTTTCAATGGCGTTTCGATGAACAAATTCTTCCATGCCGTGACTAGCGGATGGTGCCTTGCCGGTACATTTGTAGTAGGTGTGAGCTGCTGGCTTCTCTGGCGCAAAAGCAATGTTGAAGCTGCGCGTTCTTCGCTCAAGGTTGGTGCATGGGTAGGTTTGCTGGGTATCTTGTTTACTATGTGGACCGGTGACGGTTCTGCTGTTCAAGTAGCAAAAGTCCAGCCCATGAAGCTTGCTGCAATGGAAGGCCTGTATGACGGCAAAGTAGGTCAAGAGCTGGTTGGCTTTGGTCTTGTGAATACCGATAAGAGACCCGGCGACGATCTTCAGGCTATCAATTATGAGATTTCCATCCCTTACGGACTGTCAATCCTCGCAAACCATGATCCTCATAGTTTCGTTCCCGGCATCAACAATCTCATATATGGATATGAACTCAATGCCGATGGCGACACTATTAAAACCACATCTTACGCAGACCGCATAGCAATGGGTCGCGAAGCCCGTCAGGCTCTGCTCGACTATGACAAGGCTTCAAAAGCCGGCGATGAAACAGCCATGTCCGAAGCCCACTCACGTATCAAGGAGAATTTCAAATTCTTTGGATACGGATACCTTGACAAGGCTGAAGATGCCATTCCCCCTGTAGCACTTACATTCTATTCATTCCGTGTAATGGTGATGATCGGTGGATACCTCCTTCTCTTCTTCCTTCTCGCAATTGCCGCAACTACATGGAAAAACGAATGGCTCGAAAAGTCGTGGCTCCATTGGGTAGGCATCATCTCAATTCCTCTGGTATGGATATGCAGCCAAGCCGGTTGGATTGTAGCCGAAGTTGGACGTCAGCCCTGGGTTATCCAGGATCTTATGCCCACTAATGCCGCTATTTCAGATATCAGCTCATCTTCAGTACAAATAACATTCTGGATGTTTGCAGTTCTGTTCACTTGCCTGCTCGCAGCAGAAATCAGCATTATGCTCCGCTACATCTCGCGTTCTTCAAAATCGAATATCGAACAAGCCCATTAATCCCTTTTAAGTCATGACTGAATTAGAAATGTTACAAGCCTATTGGTGGCTTCTTATAGCTGTATTAGGCGCAGCTATCGTGTTCATGCTCTTCGTACAGGGAGGGCAATCAATGCTTTTCTGTGGCAAGAGAAGCGAAACCGACCGTCAGCTCATGGTCAACTCTCTCGGCAGAAAATGGGAGCTGACATTTACTACACTCGTCGTTTTTGGCGGTGCATTCTTTGCCTCATTTCCCCTATTCTACTCCACCAGCTTTGGCGGTGCATACTGGTTGTGGATGTCTATCCTAATCAGCTTCGTACTTCAGGCTGTAAGCTATGAATATCGCCGCAAGCACGGCAATCTGTACGGAACCGGCACATACGATGTATTCTTGCTCATCAACGGATTCTTCGGCTGTGTATTGCTTGGCGTAGCTGTAGGAACCATGTTCTTCGGAGGAAGCTTCGAGATAGTACGTACTAACCTTCTTGAACCCGGAAATCCCGTTATTTCACGTTGGGCACCCACCCATGGCCTCGAAGCAATTGCCTGCTGGCAGTGCTTGCTGCTTGGGGTTGTAGTATATATGCTTGCACGTACACAGGCGTCATTATATTTTTTGAACAACATCCGTTCTGACGAACAGTTCGAAAAACGTATGCGCACCAAAGTTCTCATAAACGGCGTAATTTTCGCATTGCTCTTTGTTGTATGGGTAGTTGTTTTATTCCTCACCACAGGAAAACAAGTCGACGCCACCGGTACAGTGGTAGATGTCCCCAACCTCTATCTGCACAACTACCTTGACATGTGGGGATGGCTTATCGCATTCCTGCTTGGCGTTGTACTTGTGCTCAGCGGTATTGCTGCCGGAGCATTCACTTCCTCGCGCAACGGTATCTGGTTAAGCGGAATCGGTACAATCCTTGTAGTCATCTCTCTTTTTGCAGTTGCAGGCTACAACAATACATGTTACCTACCCTCCAATACCTATCCCCAGTCATCACTTACTATCTCAAACAGCTCTTCATCGCTCTATACCTTAAAAGCAATGAGCTGGGTGAGCCTGTTTATTCCCGTAGTGATTCTTTACATCATTTACGTCTGGCGTAAGATGAACCACGGAGGTTTGACTGCTGATGATGTTGCAAAAGGCAGTCACCAGTATTGATAATATAATTATTCACATAAATAAAAAAGATAGTCGTTCGGCATGACGGCTATCTTTTTTATTTATAAACAGAAGGGACTTTTTATACGGACTTTAATCCTATCCCTATCATTATACCGATAAGTATCATAAGCAATAAATAGATTAAGCATACAACAATAATATATCGGACTAAATAAATGATACGTTTCCTGACAGGTGAAATTGAGAAGGCTTTATACATACCCAATGAGCATATTATTACAGAATAAATATACTCTGCTGCTGAATAAATTGATTCAGATATCATTAAAAGAGGATATGCTATAACACCAAAAATCAAGAATGCTGAAGCCATATATACCATTGCTGTAAAATACTCAGCCATATTAAACTTTTTAGCTCCAACTTTTCCATAAACCAATGGTATCGCCAATAATGCAGGGGCATAAATGGTGAGATTCTGAGCCAATACATTGCTCATTAAATAATTCCCAATGTAAAGTGTGATTTTGTATAACAAAGGAATATCGTTACCGCTCATATCCGAAACAGGCGACTGCGTTTCTGTATGAAAAAAGTCTCCGACAACAGCGCTTATGAAGCAGACTAAAATCAGCATTGATATTGGAGCTACATATCGGATCCTCCTGCACTGGATATAATCCCTTATCACTACCCATGGATGAATAAGAAGATTCCAAGCAGTAGACAAGAAGCCCTTGTTGATTCGCGACAAACCTGAAATTACGCCGATAAAAAAAGATTTGTTCTCAAGCCTTTCTACTTGTACAGACTGTCCACAATCAGGACAAAAATTAGAAGTGCAAGGACATCCACAGTTTTTACACTTCATTACTTGTTCGATTTTTTCTGATGAAGCCATCTTGCTTTTCTCAGTCTAATTTGATTAGTTATGAATATACTCGCTAAAGAATCGTGTCTTTCGGATTGCAAAATTACTGAATTTATTTTAATACAAAGAACGCTATCGTCAGGTAATAATCAGAAAGGGCCTGACATATTCATGTCGGACCCTCATCAAAATCTATTCAGATATTCTATTCTAAGCAGCGTTATCCCCATCGCGACTTTTGGCGTGCAGTCATTACATCCTCTGCCTGATTGCTGCATGGAGTCCATAATTTTACATTTTGTATCGCATCTGGTAAAAATTGCTGACGTACAAAATTTCCGGGATAATCATGAGCATACTTATAGCCTTCACCATAACCGAGTTTCTTCATAAGAGATGTTGGTGCGTTTCTCAGATGCAAAGGCACCGGCAGATTGCCTGACCGTTCTACTTCGGCCATTGCCGCAGCTATTGCCTTATATGCTGAATTAGATTTAGCCGAAGTTGCAAGATAAATGGTACACTCGGCAAGCGGAATACGACCTTCAGGCATTCCGATTTTCATTATAGCGTCGTATGTGGCGTTGGCGAGCAGCAGTGCATTAGGATTTGCGAGACCTATATCTTCGGCAGCGACTATCACCAGACGGCGCGCTATAAATTCAGGATCCTCGCCTCCGGCTATCATACGCGCAAGCCAATATACAGCGGCATCCGGGTCAGAGCCTCTGATACTTTTGATAAATGCCGATATGATATCGTAGTGCATCTCCCCACCCTTGTCGTATGCCTGTGGATTGCGTTGAAGGCGTTCTGTCACCACTCTATCATTAATAACTATAGGCTCACCTGCCGGTGTGGATTGTTCGAGAAGATCAAGGATATTGAGCAGCTTGCGAGCGTCTCCTCCCGAGTATCTGAACAAAGCAGCAGTTTCTTCTATCTTCACCTCGCGCTTGCTCAAGATCTCATCTTTGGCTACGGCATGTTCAAGCAGACGTGTCAGGTCGTTCTCGTTTAAAGGTTCAAGCGTATAAACCTGAGCTCGCGAGAGCAGTGGTCTTATAACTTCAAATGAAGGATTCTCGGTAGTCGCTCCAATAAGGGTTACCGTTCCGTCTTCCACCGCACCGAGCAAACTGTCCTGCTGACTCTTGCTGAAACGGTGTATTTCGTCAATAAACAATATGGGCCTACCGGCCGAAAACATACTCCGGCTTTCATTGCGGCATTGTGTTATCACATCTCTCACATCCTTTACTCCTGAAGTAACAGCCGACAATGTATGAAATTCGCTCTTGGTGGCATTGGCTATAATACGTGCAAGTGTAGTCTTTCCAACCCCCGGGGGGCCCCATAGTATGAATGATGCCACATTGCCCGTATCTATCATCCTTCGGAGAATACGTCCATCACCCACAAGATGAGACTGCCCTATATATTCATCAAGAGTCTGCGGCCTCAGCCGCTCTGCGAGAGGTTTAAGCATATTTTTTATACTGAAATTAGAAAAAAATGGTTAGGAATTTTACGAAATCCCTAACCATTTTATATCATTGTTTATTTATTATTCAGCTGCGGGAGCAGGATTGATTTCGCGGTAAAGATCTGAGTATTCCTTAGCCTTGGCTTCATCGGGTTCAACTTTAGAATAGAACTGAATGATGAACATGTAAGCTTCGTTATAAAGCTTTTTGGTAGCTTCTGGCAGTGCGCTCTTGTTGGCGTTTTCAGGGTTAGCGTTGAGAATATCGAGCATCTTCTGATATTCGGCTACTGCTGCGGTATTGGGCAGATTGTGGTTGCCCGACATGATGAGGCGAGCTTTTCTCTGATACAGAGAAGGTTCAGTTGTCGACAGTTCAAGTACCTTGTCGATGTATTTGAGACCCTCGGCTGAAGCCTTGGCACGGAGTTCATCGTCCTTTGCAGTTGCTGCTGCATTCAGCCAACGTCCTGAAGCTGAGTAAAGGTCGTTAAGGCTGGGTTCTTCAAGAGTTGCCAGATATTTGCTGTAAGCATCAGCAGCCTTTGCATAATCCTTGTTTTTGGTATATACAGTGCTGAGGTTCTGGAGAACTGCACCGTTGTCAGGATATTTTTCTGCGGCAAGTTCCATCTGTACAAGAGCCAGCGAATCCTGACCGAGGGCTGCATAAATATCAGAAAGTGTGGTGTAGTCGTTAGATGTGAATTGAGCATCGGGGTGGTTCTTGAAGAACGCTTCACCATCCTTCAATGCCTGATCAAACTGTTCGAGCTTGGCTTCGTTAAGGAACACGAGACGTTCCATGATGAAGTTGTTGGGAGTGGTTGCGAGAACCTCTTTTGCAGTCTGCAGCGAATTGGCGAAGTCATCACCGTAGTACTGAAGAACAGCATAACGGGCCTTATCCTGGGGGAAGTGATTGGGATTCTGGATGTACTGGCCGTACTGTTCGGCAGCCTGCTTCCAGTAGTTGGCTTCGTAGAGTTTTTCGGCAAGTTCACGCTGTGCGAGGGCTGACTGAGGAGCCAGTGTCAAGAATTCCTTAAGTTTGTCGATAGAGAACTTGGGATTTACGTGAAAGTAAGAATTGGCATACTTCACATAGCCTTCGGGGTTACCCTTGTCATAACCGGTAGCCATTTCATACTTGGCAGCAGCGCTACCGAAGTCTTCGTTTGCCACGAGCATGTCACCTTCGAGGATATAGATAGAGGGTTCCTGGTGCTTTGAATCCTTGTGAGCTTTAGCGAGCAGCTTGTCGATGGTTGTAGCGTATGCTACGGGGTCGGCATTGAAATAAGCGCGTGCGATTGATACGGTTATTTCGTTGTTCTTTTTAGCGAGTTTCTGAGCTTTTTTGAAGTTTTCTTCAGCAGCTTTGACATCTTTGTTCTTAAGATCTATAGCACCGAGACCTACAAAGTTGTAAGCATTTTCGGGGTTTGCAGCTATACCTGCTTCGAAGTATTTCTTAGCTTCAGCTGTGTTGCCAAGCGAAAGTTCGGTTTGGCCAAGATAGTAGTTGGCAAGAGCCTTATCGGTATCACCGTTGTTGATAGTTTTTTGGAGGATGGTCTTGGCATTCTCGTATTGTCCTGCCTTGTAATACTCGATACCATCCATGTAGCCCTGGCTTTGGGCAGCTGCACTGAGCGCACCGGCCAGCACAAATGTTAATAGAGCGTTAAATTTCATAAATACTTATAGATTGTTTTTAATTGCTTTTTCCTTTTATTATAACGGCTGGATGTGGGATAACCCACACCCGGCCTTTTTATCAGTTTCTTAATTTCCAAGTTCTACCTGGATTCGTTGCATCCTTGCGGGTAAGATTCCGGTCTTGGCAATGATTTTTTGTCCGATATTTCCTGTTACAAACGAATAGAATCCGCCTGCCAGACTTCCCGAAGCTCCGGTTGTTATCATATACATCTGACGGAAAAGAGGATATTTACCGTCGAAAATATATTGCTGATAGGGTTTGTATGCTCTGGCATCTTCGCTGCTGAGCTTGTCGTTATAAAGAGCAAGCACTTTAACCTCGTCGGTCAGTGTAGCTCCTTCAACGGGTTCTTCTCCAAGTACCGAGATGGCAAGATCTTCCTTAGACATGTCGGCCGAAGCCATATCTGAAGTAACCCAACTTACGCCGACTACTCCGATAGCATTCTTGCTGTCTTTCACAGCCTTGAACACAGCAGGTATGCTGCCTTGTGCAAACACATTGGCACCAAGGGGCTTGCCATGCAGGATTGAGTCACGCATGTATGACACAAGACTCGAAGCCTTATCATCAAACACTACCGAAATTTTGCCGAGATCGCAGGGCCATATATCATTCCAATCATCTGATTCGCCTGACAATATCTCTCCGACTTCCTTAAGTGTAAGTTTGCCAACCGGATTGGCCGGATTCACGATAAGTGCCACGGCATCTACAGCAATCTTGGTAGAACGCACATTACGGTTCTTAGACTTTATAATCTCACGTTCCTTATCAGTGATGTCGCGGGCAGCGATTATAGTCTTTGTGTTAAGGCTCATCAGCGAATCAAAAGCTTCGGCCTGAGTTGCATATCGAGCCAGGATATGAGCTTCAGGATATTGATATTCAAACACATCAACTTCCTGCTCCATTATATTCTGGAAAGTATTGTCGCATACTATGGTAGTGGTACCGGTAGTGTGCGAGTTGGCCTTCTTCTCATATTTCAGGCAACTTGTAGAGCCGGCTGCCAGAGAAGCAGCTACCAACAAAGCCATTATCTTGTTTATTTTCATATCTTATTAACTTTTTATACTAAGCAGACCTTAAATATAGTCTAATGATATTAGCAGATTTGAGCACTATATCGCTTAAACGATGTTCAAGTTCTACTTATAGGGAACCGGGGTATCAGATATCATCATTTCGCGTGAGATCCTTGTATGTGCGGTATGCGCGGAAGAATCCGTAGATTACAAGAACCACACCTACAATCCAGCGGGTCCATGCCCAATCTGAACTCCAGTTGAAGAAATTAATAAACATGAGCACGCCCATGCCCTCATAGACCAGGAACATAAACAAACCGAACACCAGCCCGAGGAGCTTTCGTGTTGAAAAGACCGATGAGTGTTTGCGCTGTGGAGGACGCATATATTCTTTGTTTTCAGTTTCGTTGTTCATAGACATTTTATTTTAAATAGTTGATAATTTTTACAGTTACTTCTATAAAAATTCAACACTTAAACGAGGGTTTGGTTCGATGCCTGCGGCAACGAATTTTTCCGCGCATTCAAAGTTAAACATTTTGGCGCGAATAAGGCGCCTAAATTGTTAAAAAATTTCTTAAAAATGCCTCTAAGATATCAATTAACTCAAAAAGCACTCCCCAAGATGTGCGCCGCGCAGGAATGAAGCCACGTCCATGCGTTTTTTTCCGGCCGGGTGTACCTCAAGCAATTCGATGCAGCCATGACCTGTTCCCACCGTCATAGTGCCATTTTCTATCTTGACTTTACCAACCCCGATTGAAGGCATGTCCTTAACCGCTGTTTTCAATATCTTGAGCATTTCTTTTTCAGATTCCGACCTGTGAAGCTCAGCGCGTGCGGCCGGATATGGCGAAAGCCCCCTTACCTGATTATGGATTGTTACTGCGTCCTTGTTCCAATCTATCATGCAGTCTTCCGTAAAGATTTTCGGCGCGGGACACGGTTCAATATCACCAATAAGTTTTTCCTGAGGTATGGGCTTCAAATCGCCTTTCACAAGATGGTCAACCGTATCAAGTGTAAGCTCTGCGCCCAGAGTCATCAGCTTGTCGTGAACGTCCCCCACATTATCTTCAGGTTTTATATCAACCTTTACCTGCTGCAGGATATCACCTGTATCTATCTCGTGCTTAAGCATGAATGTGGATACACCGGTTTCTGTATCTCCATTCATCACGGCACGGTTTATGGGTGCGGCACCTCTATATCGGGGCAATAATGATGCGTGGAGATTGAATGTACCCATAGGAGGCATATTCCATACCACCTCGGGAAGCATGCGGAATGCTATCACAATAAATAAATCGGCGTCAAGACTCTGCAATTCTGCAATAAATTCAGGATTTTTGAGTTTCTCGGGCTGCATAAGATGCAGCCCGTGCTTTTCGGCATATTGTTTCACCGGCGAATGTAGCAACTTATGCCCCCTACCCGCCGGTTTATCAGGCATAGTTACCACACCAACAACGTTGTAGCCATTATTTACCAAAGACTCGAGCGAGGCTACTGCAAACTCCGGAGTCCCGAAAAATACTATTTTAAGATCTGATTTATTCATTCGTCATTTTTTCAAGGTCGTTCCACAATGTCTCATCCGGCACAGGCGCGGTAACCGATATATCCTTATGGCTCACCGGATGGCAGAATTCTATTTTTCGTGCGAGCAATGATATTGAACCATCTTTGTTTGAGCGTTTGTCGCCATATTTAAGGTCGCCTCTGATAGGACACCCGATAGCCGACAACTGTACACGTATCTGATGTTTGCGGCCGGTAAGGAGTTTGATTTCAACCAAATTAAACACGTTTCCACGCGCCAGAAGCTTGTATTTAAGACGTGCCTCCTTTGAACCCGGCTTCATTACGGTTGAAGCATAGCTCTTGTTATTGACTTCTTTGGTTGTGATGTAGTGAGTCAACTCAGCTTCAGCCGGTTCGGGTAGCCCTCGGGTAAGTGCCCAATATGTCTTATGAATCTCGCCTTTTCTTAGCATCTCATTTAGCCGCGACAAGGCCTTTGATGTTTTGGCAAATATCACGGCTCCTCCCACCGGGCGGTCGAGACGGTGAACAACACCAAGAAATACATTTCCCGGTTTAGCGTCACGCTCCTTGATCATCTTTTTTAGAGATTCGACCAAAGGCTCATCGCCGGTCTTATCTCCCTGCACAATCTCTCCGGGATGCTTGTTTACTATAATTATGTGATTGTCTTCGTAGAGGATATCTGCCATTCGACACTGTGTTTATACGACAATACGCCACAAGCTTTAATTCAGCTTGTGGACGTATTGAACTGTTGATATTTTAATCTTTGTATTCTTGGAATATTAAGATTTTAGATACTCTTAGATACCGAGATCTTTCTTGATAGCCTCGATCTTTGCAGCTGCGTCGCGGTTGCAACGTTCGTAATCGTCTTTATCGGCCATCTTGTCGTGAACCTCGATATAGAACTTGATCTTAGGCTCTGTTCCCGAAGGACGAACCGAAACTTTTGATTGATCTTCAGTGAAGAACTGAAGCACGTTTGAAGTAGCGGGGAAGTCCATCTTTGTAACATTACCTGTAAGGAGATCGGTCTCGTTGAGGTCTGCATAATCCTTGATGCGTACAACCTTTGAACCACCGAGTTCTTTGGGCGGGTTCTTGCGGAAGTCTACCATCATGGCTGCAATTTCTTCAGCGCCGGTGCGACCCTTGCGAACTACAGAAATACCTTCTTCGTGGCTGTATCCGTTCTGCAGATAAATATCCTGAAGCATTTCGTTGAATCCGAGGCCGCGATCCTTAGCCCATGCACAGATTTCTGCCATGAGTGAAATGGCTGAAACAGAGTCCTTGTCGCGGCAGAAGTCTTCAGCCAGGAAGCCGTAAGATTCTTCACCACCACCAAGATAACGCATGATGCCTTCGTTTTCGCGGATTACAGATGCAATCCACTTGAAGCCGGTGTAGCAGTCATACATCTTGATGTTTTGATTCTCGGCGATAGCTTTGATAGTTTCGGTAGTAACGATGGTCTTCACTACATATTCATTGCCCTTGAGCAATCCGAGTTCGCGGTTGCGCAGCATGATGTAGTTGAGAAGAATCATTACTATCTGATTACCGTTGATGAGTTTGTACTCACCGTTAGCTTCACGTACTACAGCACCGATACGGTCGGCATCGGGGTCAGAAGCCACAACAAGGTCAGCATTCACTTCCTTGGCCTTTGCTATAGCCATGGCCATAGCCGAAGGATTCTCGGGATTAGGCGATTCTACAGTGGGGAAATCGCCTGAAGGAATATCCTGTTCAGGAACGTGGATTATGTTGGTGAACCCGTAGTTGCGCAGTGATTCGGGGATAAGTTTTACACCGGTACCGTGGATAGGTGTGTAAACGATTTTAAGATCGGCATGACGCTTGATTACTTCGGGATCAAGGCTCAAGGTCTTGATGGCAGCAAGGAATGCATCATCCATTTCCTGACCGATTATCTCGATCTTTGATTTGTCGCCGTTGAATTTTATTTCGCTTACGTCGTGAATACGGTTCACATTATCGATAATGTTTACATCGTGGGGCGAGATAATCTGGGCGCCATCGCTCCAGTATGCTTTGTAACCGTTGTATTCCTTGGGATTGTGCGAAGCTGTGATATTGACACCGCTCTGACAACCGAGACGACGGATTGCAAACGACAGTTCGGGAGTGGGACGGAAGTTGTCGAAAAGATATACCTTGATACCGTTGGCTGAGAAAATATCTGCCACGATTTCGGCAAACTTGCGAGAGTTGTTACGAACGTCATGACCTACAACTACCGAAATTTCAGGAAGATCCTTGAATGCTTCTTTCAGGTAGTTTGCAAGACCTTGGGTTGCAGCACCTACAGTGTAGATGTTCATACGGTTTGAACCGGCACCCATTACACCGCGGAGACCGCCTGTGCCAAATTCAAGATCTTTATAGAATGCGTCGATAAGTTCGGTTTTATCTTCGTTATCAATCATGGCTTTAACAGCTGCGCGTGTTTCTGCGTCATAGCTGTCGGTAAGCCACTTTTCTGCCTTAGCTGTTACTTGCTTGATTAGTTCTTGTTGATTGTCCATGTCAGTTATGGGAGGATTTAGTAATAAATGTTGTTGCAAATTTAATATAAGTCAGAATAAATTCCAACTTTTTCTATTAATAATACACTCTTTTTTTAATAAAGTTGTGTAATTATATATATTCAGACCGAAATTAAAGGTAGTTTAAAACTATTGTTAACAATATTTTAACGACTCTTGGTTTATCGCATCTTATTAAGGGTAATTAACAGCTCGTTAAGTTTTTCCCTTACGTTCTGCAGGCGTTGTACCGCAAGGGCATGGCGCGATACACCGCTGATATTGTTCCTGATCTGGTCTTGAGCAGCCTCGATCTTCAGGCCTTTTACCTTTACCAGATAATGAATCATCTTTATTTTTTCAATATCCTCAGGAGTATAAAACCTTGTGCCGCCATTGTTTCGTCTCGGATTGATTACAGTAAACTTACTTTCCCAGAAACGCAGGGTGGAAGCCGGGATATTCAGAATATCGGCCACTTCACTGATTTTATAAAATTTTTTTGTGAGATTATCCATATATTTTACAATCTGAAATAAGTAAGTGTCAATCCATTACATGACCGGCATTTTCGGCTTGTCTGATCATTTCATCATACTCGGCAGGGGTGAGGTCCATAAAATAGTAGTTTACAGGATTTTGAGGGACACCTCTAAGTCTCACCTCATAATGAAGATGAGAGCCGGTCGATTTTCCTGTATTTCCTACTTTTCCTATCAGATCACCCCTTTTTACACTTTGTCCGGCTTTAACGAGTATTTCAGACAGATGAGCATACCGGGTAAGATAATTGTAGCCATGATTGATATCTATTGAATTACCGTATCCGCTTTCCCAGCCGGCAGAAGTCACTTTGCCATCTCCCGTGGCATAAACAGGAGTGCCTGTGTCAGCAGAGAAGTCCATTCCTTCATGAAATCTTGATGTGCCGTAAATAGGGTCACGTCGGTAACCATAACCCGATGCCATCGTTTTGAGGTATTTTGACGAAATGGGTTGAATCGCCGGGATATGGGTGGATCTGTCGCTCAGGTTTGCTGCTTGAGCCTGTAAAAAGTCGAATGATTTTATCTGATTATACACCATATTATCAAGACGGTCGAGCTTACTTTCAACAGTTGATACAAGTGCATTATCGTTCAACGAATCCAGGGTTTCTGACGTAATTCTAAGTTCAAGCCCTGCATATCGGGCTGCATCAGTCAGGGGTTCGGCCTGCATGATGACTCTGTAAAAATTATTGTCACGAGCCGAGATATCCTCCATTACTGCTATTGCTTCATCAGAGCGCCTGTTCAGTTCTTCCAACTGATTCTCAAGTCTCTCGTTAACATTACGCAAATATCTTTCACGAGGGAAATCAATGAGATAATAAATCAGCATCAGCACAGAGACACCCGCAAGGGCACCCAAGCCAAATTGCCGCGCAACCGACCATATACGCTCACTGCGCGAAGGGTATACACGCTCGTAAGCATCGGTTTTAGGGTTGTAGCGTAAAAAAATCTTTTTATTACTCATCAGTAGACTAAGCCGGCAAACTTGGTTTTTAGGATTTTATCTTGCAAATTTAGTCATTTTTCAGTAATTTTGCATATTATTTTAGACAAAAATATACATATATTACATATTACATTTCTTTAAAATGCTAACAGCAAAGGAAATAAGAAAGTCATTCAAGGACTTCTTCGAAAGCAAGGGGCACCACATCGTCCCCTCAGCACCCATGGTCATCAAGGACGATCCAACCCTTATGTTTACCAATGCCGGTATGAACCAATTCAAGGACATTATTCTTGGTAACAAAGCGGCTAAATATCAGCGCGTGGCCGATTCCCAAAAGTGTCTTCGCGTAAGTGGTAAGCACAACGACCTCGAAGAGGTTGGCCACGATACCTACCACCACACAATGTTTGAGATGCTCGGTAACTGGTCGTTTGGCGACTATTTTAAAAAAGAAGCCATTGATTGGGGCTGGGAATATCTGGTTGATGTTCTCAAGTTGAATCCCGACCGCCTTTATGCCACAGTATTTGAAGGCTCTCCCGCAGAAGGGCTCTCCCGCGACGATGAAGCTGCCGCAATCTGGGAAACCCACCTGCCTGCTTCGCATATTATCAATGGTAACAAGCATGATAATTTCTGGGAAATGGGAGATACCGGACCCTGTGGACCTTGCTCTGAAATACATATAGACTTACGTAGCGAGGAAGAACGCAATGCCATTCCAGGTGCAGAACTCGTCAACAAAGATCATCCACAGGTCATAGAAATCTGGAACCTTGTGTTCATGCAGTACAACCGCACTGCCAACGGTTCGCTTGAACCGCTTCCCGCAAAGGTTATCGACACCGGTATGGGATTTGAACGTTTGTGCATGGCTCTACAGGGAAAACAGTCAAATTACGATACTGACGTTTTCACACCTCTTATAAATAAGATTTCTGAACTTTCAGGTAAGGAATACGGCAAAGACCACATGACTGATGTAGCCATGCGCGTTATTGCCGACCACGTGCGTACCATCGCATTCTCAATCGCCGATTCACAGCTTCCATCCAATGCCAAAGCCGGATACGTAATCCGTCGAATCCTGCGCCGTGCAGTTCGTTATGCTTACACTTTCCTTGACGGAAAACAAGCCTTTATGTATCAGCTCATTGACACTCTTATTGACAACATGGGCGATGCATATCCGGAACTGGCCGCACAGCGCGAACTCATTATGCGTGTTATCAAGGAAGAAGAAGATGCATTCCTCCGCACACTCGAAAATGGCATACGCATGCTCGACGACGCAATAAGAGTAGCTAAAGAAAAAGGTGAATCTGTAATCTCAGGCAAACAGGCTTTCACCTTATACGATACTTACGGATTCCCCCTCGACCTCACCGAGCTGATTCTTAAAGAAAACGGAATGTGCGTAGATCAGGCTGAATTCGATAAAGAAATGGCTGCGCAGAAACAGCGTGCACGCAATGCTGCCGCTGTAGAAGCTACCGACTGGCAGACTGTCAACGAAGGCGAACAGGAATTCGTAGGCTACGATTCCCTCGAAGTAAACGCTGAGATACTTCGCTATCGTAAGGTAAAACAAAAGAATCAGGAATTTTATCAGATTGTCCTCCGCCAAACTCCTTTCTATGCTGAAATGGGTGGTCAGGTAGGTGATAAAGGTACTCTCACCGACTCTGAAACCGGCGAATCTATTGAAATATACGATACCAAACGCGAAAACGGCATGGGTGTTCATCTCACCAAGAAGCTGCCTTCAAACGTTAACGGCACTTTTGTGGCAAAGGTAGACGAAGACAACCGCAATGCCATAGCAAGCAACCATACTGCAACTCATCTGCTTCACTATGCACTTCGTCAGGTGCTCGGAACGCATGTTGAACAGAAAGGTTCGCTTGTTACGCCCCACTCTCTTCGCTTTGACTTCTCGCACTATCAGAAGGTAACACCCGAAGAATTGCAGAAGGTTGAACGTCTTGCCAACAAGCTCGTGCGCAAAGCCATTGCCCTCGACGAGCATCGCGAAATTCCTATTGCCGAAGCTCAGGCTATGGGTGCCATGGCTCTTTTCGGCGAAAAATATGGTGAAGAGGTTCGAGTTATCCGCTACGGCGATTCAATAGAGCTATGCGGTGGTACCCATGTAGCCAATACCGGCAACATAGGTATGATTAAAATCGTAAACGAAAGTTCAATTGCCGCCGGCATACGTCGTATAGAAGCAATCACAGGCGAAGAGGTTGAAAACTTAATATATGATACCGGCAAGACATTGATGGCTGTAGCCGGAATGTTCAACAACACACCGGATATCCTTGGTGCCCTGCGCAAAGCTATTGATGAGAACGCAAGCTTGAAGAAACAGGCTGAAGAAGCCTTCAACGAGCGAGTAAACTCTGTTACCCAAGAGGTTCTTGAACGCGCCAAGGAGATAAACGGTATTAAAGTTGTAGAGCTTCGCGGTCTGCGCATGCCCGATCTGGTAAAGAACGTGGCTTTTGGTGTTCGTGCAAAATCACCTCAGTCCACAGCGTTCATAGCAGCGACTTTCGACGCCGCAGGCAAGCCCCTTCTCACGGTTATGATTACCGAAGATCTTGTTAAATCAGGATTGAATGCCTCAAACATCGTACGCGAGGCCGCCAAGGCAATCAAAGGCGGTGGCGGCGGTCAGCCCGGTTTTGCTCAGGCCGGCGGTAAAGACAAAGACGGCGTTGAGGCTGCTTTTGAAAAACTTTCAGCTCTGATTCTTAATTAAACACCATAAATGCAAGTCGTGTAAAACCCTACATGGCTTGCATTTACATTTTCCTTTATTTTACTATACCATGTACAGACACATCTCAGCATTGGCGGCATTAGCGATGGCTTTCAATCTTTCAGCAGCGAAAGTCGACACCATTTCTGTTGCTACCAAACACATTCAAGCTCCGGCAAAGGCTGTGGTTATAACCCCCGATGCGGCTGCAACTCCCGGTAAGACGTTTCCATCTGTATATATACTGCATGGATACGCAGGCGATTATAAAAACTGGACAGATCTCATCCGACCCAATCTGGCAGAGTTCTCAGATAAATATGGAATGGTTCTGGTAATGCCCGACGGACGCGACAGTTGGTATTGGGATGCATCTGCCAATCCGCAGATGCAAATGGAATCTTTTTTTGTAAAAGATCTCGTACCATATATTGATGCGAATTATCCCACATTAAAAGAACCTTCAAAACGAGCTATCACAGGCCTGAGTATGGGCGGACACGGAGCCATGTGGCTGGCCATGCGTCATTCTGATATCTGGGGAAATGTAGGCTCTATGAGCGGAGGTCTTGACATACTGCCCTTTGCAAATAAATGGAAAATGAAAGAGACCTTAGGTGAATTTGAGAACAACGAAGACGTTTGGAAACAACATACCGTAATCAATCTTGTTGATTCTCTTAAGCCCGGTCAGCTCAAAATAACATTTGATTGCGGAGTAGATGACTTCTTTATTGATGTCAACCGCAACATGCACAAGGCTCTTGTTGATGCAAAAATCCCTCACGACTATACTGAACGTCCGGGTGGACATACCCGTTCATACTGGAAAAACTCAATACTTTACCATCTTCTTTTCTTTAACGAAGCATTTACATCCGACAGCAAATGAAACTGACATCGCTCAACCTTACCAATTTCAAAAACATCGCTTCAGCGAGTCTTGAATTTTCCCCTAAAATCAATTGCTTTTTGGGGAATAACGGTATGGGTAAGAGTAATTTGTTGGATGCAATATATTATCTTAGCTTTACAAAAAGCTTTGGTCGCCTGCCCGACTCCATGCTAATAAAGTATGGTGAGGAATATGGTATAGCCAACGGCTGCTACGAGCGTCATGGCGTGCCGGAAGAAATTAATGCAGGCTTACGCAAGGGTGCCCGCAAATCGTTCAGGAGAGGCGGTAAAGAATACAAACGTATAAGTTCGCATATTGGCCTGTTTCCGGCGGTGATGGTGGCTCCTGCCGACCAATCGCTCGTAAATGACGGGGCCGAAGAACGACGTCGTTTTATTGACATGATTATATCTCAGGCAGATGCTCCGTATATGGAAGCTCTTATGCGATATAATCAAGCTCTTGAACATCGCAACCGTATGCTCAAGGACGAGATTGCTGATCCGATGCTTTATGAATCTGTCGAAATGATAATGGACGGTTGTGCGTCTCTTATCAGAAAACGGCGGACTGAACATATTGAAAAACTTAAAACTATTTTCAATAAATATTATCAGGAAATCGCGGGGTATGGAGAATCCGCATCAATCAGCTACGTCCAATCTGGGAGCGACTATCCTACCCTTGTCAAGGCTCTCGATCATGCTCGAACCCGCGACGGCATACTCAGGTATACCAGCGTTGGCCCACACCGCGATGATATAGCCTTCTCTCTGAACGACATGCCTGTAAAGCAAACAGCTTCACAAGGGCAAACCAAGACATTTACTATTGCATTGAGATTTGCCCAATATGAATTCCTTGCCGGGACTACGTCACAAAAGCCATTGCTGCTACTTGATGATATTTTCGACAAACTCGATGCCGTGCGCGTTGAAAGAATCATGAATGTGGTGGGCCGCAAGGAATTCGGCCAAATTTTCATTACTGACACTAACCGCAAGCATCTTGACGAAATCATGGCTCTTACAGGTCCTGATTACCGTATGTGGATGGTTGATGATGGTGTATTCACTCCCACATGATATTATGAAACAGACCGAAGCGCAGCAGGTTGGCGATATTCTAAAGGCGATGATGATGAGTGATGGCAATGAAGCCGAATTCAATCGTCAGAAAGTCTGTTTTCTATGGAGCGACATTGTAGGGCCTGTCATCAACAAGGCTACTGTCAAAAGGTATGTTGATAAAGATGTAATGCATGTCTTTTTAGATTCAGGCCCATTGAAAAGCGAACTCGCATTTGTTAAATCTGCCCTTGTTGAAAAAATCAACGAGGCTGTTGGTAAAAAAGTAATTAAGGATTTAATAATTCATTAAATATAATGTCAGATAATTCAAGAATACCCGAAGCCGGTTTCCCTTTTAACCACAGGCTTGAACTTCAGATAAGGTTTAACGACATAGATATGTTCGGACACCTAAACAACTCTGTATATCTCCAGTTCTTCGATCTTGGAAAGATGAACTACTTCAATACGGTGCTCGGTCAAGACTTCATTAAATCTGGACTGTATGTTGTAATCGTCAATATTAACTGCAACTTCTACTCTCCCACCCTTATAAATGAAAAGCTCGAAGTACTTACAGCGGTAACAGAGATAGGCTATAAATCGCTGACTCTTGAACAACGCATAGTAAATAAAGCGACAGGCGATGTAAAGTGTATCGCCCAAACAATAATGGCCGGTTTCGATCCCTCTACCATGAAATCAGCTCCAATACCCGAACAGCCCTGCAAACTTATGGAAAAGTATGAGGGTCGCAATTTAATTAAAGTTAAATAAATCAGAATTTTTGACTGAGGTTTGTTAATTTACTATATTTGCAAAAAATACAAGGCCGGCATAGGAAGTTCCTATTATTGAATATGATCAAATTTTACTTCCCGCCGGCCTTTTTAATATTATGGTTCCTGAGCTGATTAAATTTTTCAACCTGGTAGCAGTTTCATCTGACGAGAAGCTGCTTGATGCGGTAAAGGTGAACGAGGCTGCTATGAAATGCGGTTATATTGTTCATCCCGATGCTTGTACTGCAGATGTGTCGAAATTCCTCGAAACACAGGAAGTGAATCTCAATTCAACCTTCTATAAAAATTGGGCTACCGTAGAAAAATTGTCAGAGTTGGAGATGTATATTCTCCAGATGCTGCACTATATGAGTACTTATGGCACCGATTATACAGGACCAACGTTCACTATGAACGATATACCTGATGAGATGCAGTTCTCTAAGTTCACATTGCTTATGCCATGTAGCGAGAAGGAGCTTTTCGAACGAATCTCAGCCATGCTCAATGCCAATGTAGCACTTGCAGAATCCACTCTTGATCTGCTTGTTGAACAGCTTTCTTTATTTTACGAACAATACGGATGGAAAATAGATGTTGATGAAGTCGGCAACTACGAAGCCCTTGCGCGACTTTGCAAACTTTACAATGTTTTGCCTTCTAAACCGTTATCACTGTTCAGGTATCTTGTGTATTGTGCATCAGGTTCATCTTTGGTTATAAAGAACAGTTCTACTTTTTCTGAAATAGTAAATAAAGACGACGGAGTTGCTGCCGACATACTTGAATCATTGAATTCCGAGCAATTGCGCGGACTCTCTTCCATTTTCTATCGGTTCAAGCCTCTGTTCTTAGCTATGCGCAGGAATGCGGTTGAACATGACCGCCCGAAAGCCAAAGGTGTCATCAACGAAATAAGG
Organism: uncultured Muribaculaceae bacterium; assembly: GCA_910586975.1. Taxonomy (GTDB): domain Bacteria; phylum Bacteroidota; class Bacteroidia; order Bacteroidales; family Muribaculaceae; genus CAG-873. The sequence goes on from CAJUKX010000008.1 coordinate 21,284, forward strand.
CGACTTGCAAGACGCTACCACATACCTATTAAGGTTGGTGTGCTTGAATCAATATTGACCGCTAACCATTCCCCTGAGATTATTTCTTCTGCAATTGCTGAAGAAACAAATCTTTTCAAACTCATTAAGCTTGTCAACTATCTCGAACAGAAGATAAATCCGTCTTCTTATGCCGTTTATTTAGTACGCAACGGAAAGGTTTTCATAAAAGAATCAAGGGAAGAAACACATTCCGACTCTCAAGTTCTCAATATCGCAGACATGATTAATGGCAGAATCATGGAATTGCTTAAAGCCAAATCCAAAGACGCTGCCGGTAAAGTATTGACTGTAAAATTTCCCAAAGACCTCAACCTTGCCGCTCCATGTTCAGAAAAAATGTTTGTAGGCAATGTCCCTTATGGATCATCATATACCCTGCTTACCAACAATTATATAGGTATATATTGGAAAAACAGCTGGGGGACACGTGATTTTGACTTGTGGATGGTTGACTCAAATGGAAATCACATAGGCTGGGCCGCCAATCATAAGTCTGACCAGGTTATGTTCTCAGGAGATATGACAAATGCCGACCCTGAAGCTACTGAAGTATTCTACGGTAAGGATAAGTGGCCTGACTGCACAATCAGAGTCTTGCGCTTCAATGGCGAACAAGGCTCTAAATACAGACTGTTCTTCGGAAATGACAATATCTCCGATCTCTCGCTTAACTATATGGTAAAGGCCGACAGCATACGCTTTCAAGAAGACATGATCAGCGATAAAAAGGAGCAGGTTGTAGGAATAATACATGATAAGAAAGTATATTTTTCCTCTATCAATGCCGGCAACAACCGCATTCCCGATTTACCGGAATCATTCACATTTGAAAGCGCATTGGGCGAAAAATTCAGTTCTTACATTAAACTGAAAGATTTATTACTACAGGCCGGATTCATTGAATATGATGAAAATTCCGGCACAGCTCCTGATATTGATTTAGAGAATTTATCCAAAGATACCATCATCACATTGTTTAAATAATGCTACGACTTTTCAGAATAATCCTTGCTATTATCTCTTTTCTTGCCGTAACAGCACTTTTTGTCGACGTAACGGGTTTTGCGGCACAACATTGGGCGTGGATGGCCAAGATACAATTCATTCCGGCTGTTTTAAGCCTTAACCTATTGGCTTTCATAGGACTGATAGTCCTAACCCTTGTTTTGGGTCGTGTTTACTGCTCGGTAATATGTCCTTTGGGTATTTATCAGGATATTGTGAGCCGAATCAGTATAATTTTTTCAAAAAAGAAAACTCGCAAGCTGGGTAAATTCCGTTTTTCCCTTAACCGTAAGATATTACGAATATCTATCTTTGCGATTTTCGCTATCGCGCTTATATTAGGCTTAATCAGCAGTATATGCACCATTTTGGTGTCCTTATTGGAGCCTTATTCGGCATTTGGCAGAATGGCCGTATTTTTTGGTCGCCCTTTATCAGTTGTAATTAACAACGAGTTCGCAGCTCAGGCTGCGCTGAACGACAGTTACTCATTCTACTTCATACCGCAGCTGCCGTTTTCAGCAGCCTTAGCCATAATTGCAATTTCAACATTTCTGATTATTACAGTTTATGCGTGGAAATCGGGACGTGGTTATTGTAATCAGATTTGTCCTGTAGGTTCATTATTAGGTTGGATATCACAGTATTCATGGCTCAAACCTGTTATCAATACAGATAAATGTATTTCATGTGGCAAATGTGCAAGAAAGTGCAAAGCTTCGTGTATTGATTCAAAGAACCATAAGATTGATTACAGCCGTTGTGTTGCATGTATGGATTGTATCAGTGTTTGTAAGGATGGTGCAATAAGCTATCGTCATCTTACATCAACTAAAACTGAAAAGGCTGAAGACCAAACTCCCGATTCTTCACGTAGAGCATTTATCACAGGCAGTGCTGTAGTAGCAGGTTCTCTTGCCGCATCGGCTCTCGGACACGGAGATGGTGGTCTCGCGCCCCTTAAGCTGAAACAGAAAGCGGATAGAAAGGTAAAATTGGTACCTCCCGGAGCAAAAGGTCTCAAATGGCTTGCTTCTCATTGCACCGCTTGCCAACTTTGTATCAGCAATTGTCCTAACGAAGTGTTATCTCCCTCTACCGACTTGTCAAATTTCATGCAACCGGAGATGGACTTCTCAAAGGGATATTGTCGTCCTGAATGTACTAAATGCTCAGATCTTTGTCCTGCCGGAGCCATATTACCGATTGACGTTGCAACTAAAAGCTCTACAAAAATTGGTACGGCTGTTGTTGATGCTGACATCTGTATTTCTGGAGCACATGGCCAAAAATGCGGTTTGTGTTCTCAGAGCTGCCCGGCCGGAGCTATCGAAATGATCGAAGTCGAGAAAAATTCCGGTAAATTACTGCCGGTTGTCGATGCCGGATTGTGCATTGGTTGTGGCTCATGCGAATATCATTGTCCTGTCGGCACAGTCGCATCCAACCGCAATAACAAAGCAGCTATACATGTTGAAGGAATTGAAAGACATCACACCATCTAATGAAAAAAAATAATAACTTCATAAGTCGCAGACATTTTCTGCGTACAGCCTCATTGGCTGCAGGTGCCATGGCATTTGTCGGCTGCGATTCCGACAAAAACAAAACAGAACAAACACCGGACTCTGCAAAACCGCAGGGAAAGATGACGATGCGAACCAACACTTCTACCGGAGATTCAGTCAGCATTCTCGGTTTCGGATGTATGCGTTTGCCCAGGGTTGACGGACCAGAATCTGAAATAGACAAGGCCGCTGTAGACGAGTTGGTAGATTATGCCATGGCTCACGGTGTGAATTATTATGATTCGTCACCGGTATACTGTAAAGGCGAGTCAGAACAGATTATGGGAGAATCGTTGAGCCGCTATCCTCGCGACAGCTATTTCATTGCCACTAAACTATCAAATTTCGACCCTTCCACATATCCTAAAGAAAAGTCTGTTGAGATGTTCAAAAAATCTCTTGAATATTTCAAAACCGACTATCTGGATTACTATCTGCTTCATAGCATCGGGGGTGGAGGTGTTGAAACCATGCGCAAGAGATATATCGAAAACGGAATGCTCGATTACCTCAAGGAGCAGAGAGCCAAAGGTGTTATCCGCAATCTCGGATTCTCATATCATGGAGACATCAATGCCTTCAATGAGTTATTGAAGATGCACGACGATGGTGATGTGCATTGGGATTTTGTTCAGATACAGCTTAATTATATCAACTGGGAACATCCTGCCGAAAGCAATGGTATAACTGCCCGCTGGCTGTATGAAGAACTCGAGAAACGCAATATCTCGTGTGTTATAATGGAGCCATTATTGGGCGGCCGACTTGCCAACGTCCCCTCAAACGTCCATTCAAAGATGAAAAGCCGCAGGCCGGATGCAAGCCCGGCCTCATGGGCATTCCGATTTGCCGCTCAACCCGGCGTGTTGACAGTACTCAGCGGAATGACTTACATGGAGCATCTCGAAGACAATACTCATACCTACTCTTCATTAGAGCCTCTTTCTGATGATGAAACTGACTTCCTGATGGTCTGTGCTAAAAATATAGCCGATGCCGATGTGGTGCCATGTACAGCTTGTGCATACTGCATGCCTTGTCCATACGGTATAGATATTCCCGGAATCTTCGCACATTATAACAAATGTCTTAACGAAGACCGTCTCCCTCTTGATAAGCGTGACCCTCAGTATGTAAAGGCTCGTAAAGCTTATCTTATCGGTTACGACCGGGCTGTTGAAAAACTGCGTCAGGCCGACCGTTGCATCAGTTGTGGAACATGTCTCAGTGCATGTCCTCAGTCAATTGATATTCCCAAACAGCTTAAACGAATCAATTCCTATACCGAACAGCTTAAGCAGAATAAACTTTAAACGTCTGCATTTCATAAAGCCTTACGCCGTATTCTCAAACAGTTTAAGAATGCGGCGTAAGACTTTTTTGGGGTTTAACTTGTTATATTATATATGAATAGTTAAAACTGAAATTATGAAATTTTTGAAAAATACTGCATTTTTAGTACTTGCAGGTACATTAAGTCTGACTTTAGACTCGTGCGCCGACCTTGGCTTTGGAGTTGATGTTGACAGTGGTGGCGTGGGACCATATTGGTATGGTGACGGTGTCTATTCCAATCAAGTATGGAATAATCCTTGGTATAATTACCCGGGGCCGGCTCCGATTTACGGCCCTGGACCGGTGTTTGACTATTCGCCTGCTTTCAGACCTCCTGTAAGGCCGATGCCTAATCCGCCTCAAGTGATTATACCCTCACGGCCTACACAGACAGTGATACCGTCATTGCCCGGTGGGAACAATCGTCCCGGGAACATGGGCCGTCCTCAACAGAACACAACACCTACTGTCAATCTTGGAGATTTGAATATGAATAGAGGAAGATAAGCTTTTATATGGCATAGTGTCAAATTTATTTTCCTCGGGAGTATGCATTTTGCAAAAAACTGAGTATATTTGCACAAAAATTTCATACTCCTGAACAAACCATGACAAAAAAGGTTAACGGAACTAAAATTTGGCGTACTATAAAAGACTATTTCTTCATTACTCTTGGTACGGCCATATATGCTTTCGGATTTGCATCCTTTATTTTACCTCACGATGTCGTAATCGGAGGTGTTGCCGGTCTCAGTACCATATTGTATTTTACGACCGGCATGCCAATTGCTGTAGCTAACTATGCACTGAACCTTACGCTTCTTGCCATAGCCTACAAAATTGTCGGTAAACAATTTGTTATCGGTACAATTTTCGGCGCTACAATGATATCGTTGATGATGGGTATTGCCATTCCACTGTGTGGCGACATATTCTCGCTTGATCCCTTCCTAAGCTGTGTTATCGGTGGTATCATGGCAGGTGTGGGCATTGGCATGGCCTTCACACATGGCGGATCTACCGGCGGTACCGATATTGTGGCCGCGATGGTTGCCAAATACACAAATGTCACCATAGGACGCATGATGCTATATGTGGATATGTGTATCATATCATCTTCCTATCTCATCTTCCATAAGGTTGATAACGTAGTTTACGGCTTTATTGTCCTTTTCATGAGCTCATACATGGCCGACCTTCTCATCAACACCAACCGCCAGGCTGTCCAGTTCACTATATTCTCAGCTCGTTGGAAAGAAATAGCTACCGCTATCAACAATGAGGCCCGCCGCGGCTGTACAATCCTCAACGGCATGGGCTGGTATTCTAAACAAGATGTGAAGATTCTGTTGGTTATGGCTCGAAAAATAGAATCAGTTCATATCTTCCGTATTATCAAAAGCATTGATCCGGAGGCATTCATCACCCAGGCCAATGTAAATGGCGTATATGGTAAAGGCTTCGATCAGATGAAAGTACGAATGAAGCTCGACAATAGTTCGGCCAAGGCTCATGTTGAGCAACACGCCAAGATTGATGAAGAATTCAAGGGCGCTTCATCAGGTCATCGCATGGTTTAACGATTTTTAATCTATATATCGTGGAAAACTCAAAATTAAAGAATATGATGATCCGCTCCCTCTCGGGCGCGGTTTATGTAGCCCTTATAATCGGCTGCATTCTTGCGGGAAACCTATGGTTTGCTATACTTACCGGTATTCTGATTGTACTTTCTATGTATGAATTGCAATCATTGCTCACAAAGCGTTCACCTATGGCCTCCGGGATTCGCTTTTTTGATATAGCTATGGCTTTATGCTTGTTGGCAGGTCTTTCGTTGATTAATCTGTATTCAAGCTTAGCCGGCACATATTTCATTTGTTTCGGCGTGTTATATATTTCGCTGCGTATAATCCTGGCTGTGGCTGATAAAGGCGAGAATCCGGCCAAGTCTATGCTTTACTCACTTCTTTCAATGTGTTATCTCGCATGGCCTTTGCTTCTGCTCTACATCGCATACTCAAATTATACCGATGGGAAGGCTCTTGTACTTATAACATTCATTTTGATTTGGGTCAATGACACGGGTGCTTACCTGTCAGGCATGAGCATGGGACGTCACAAAATGTGCGAACGTCTATCACCTAAAAAAACATGGGAAGGATTTTGGGGCGGTTTCATTCTTTGCATCGTTGCAGGTATAGTTTCTGCTATGATTATAGGCCATGCAGGATTGGAAAAGATGATTATCTGGGGCGTATATGCAGCTCTTGTAAGCCTGTTCGGAACGTTTGGCGACCTGTTTGAATCGCTTATTAAAAGAAATCTTAACGTGAAAGATTCCGGAAATCTTATTCCCGGTCATGGGGGTATTCTTGACCGTATAGACTCAATTCTGGCTGTAGCTCCCCTTGCTGCCTTGATGTCTTCTATTTTATGACACCATAATGCCTCAGGGCATTTGCTATACCATTATCGTCGACTGTGCTTGTTACATAGTCGGCGATTTCTTTTACAGCATCGTTGGCATTTCCCATAGCCACGCCTACTCCGGCCGCCTGCAGCATACTTATATCATTGCCTCCGTCGCCAAAACTCATGGTATCGCTAAGCGAGAACCCAAAGCGATGTGCAATCTCGTCCATGCCCTTGGCTTTGGTAACACCTTTAGCTGTAATATCAAAAAAGTACGGACACCAACGGCTCATCTCCACGCCGTTCAAATCCCCTTGAACGAGCTGCTCCTCATCTTCGGGTATAAATGGCGTAAGCTGAAGTACAGGCTCTTTTAAAACTGCTTCAATATCATCATTCTCGTTAAATACCGGAGCGTTGAGAAGATTTTTAAAAAAGTCGGCATCATGCTTTTTATAATTGTACATAGCGCGGCTGTTAGTGCCTACTACTATACACGCTCTGTCGAGGTTCTTGCAGATAGCAAGAACCTCGCGAACGTCTTTGCGGTCAATGGCACTTAACGATATTGTCTCATCCTTACAGAAACAATACGCGCCATTGGTTGTGATGTACCCCTCTATAAGATGAGATATAGCATCAATATTATTTATAAACATAGGGGGACGCCCCGTGGATATGAAAATCTTCACTCCCGAATCATGAGCTTGCTCAAGGGCAGCTACAGTAGAAACGGGTATTTCGTGAGTATTAAAACTTACAAGAGTACCGTCGATATCAAAAAACAGAGCTTTCATCCCCATACTTTATAAATCAATTTCTATTGAGACCGGACAATGGTCTGAGCCGGTAACATCTGCATGAATTGAAGCTTCCTTAAGTTTAGGTGCAATACGTTCTGAAATCAGAAAGTAATCTATACGCCAGCCTACGTTTCTGGCTCTTGCACCACCTCTGTAGCTCCACCATGAATATGCTTTTTCCTGTGTAGGATGTAGGTATCTGAAAGTATCGACAAAACCTCTTGACAGAAGCGAGGTCATTGCCGAACGCTCCTCATCAGTAAAGCCTGCATTGCGTCTGTTGGTTTTGGGATTGGCAAGGTCTATTTCCTCGTGAGCCACATTCAGGTCTCCACATATTATCACCGGCTTTTCTTTATCGAGCTTGCATACATAGTCGGCAAACTCACGCTCCCACTCCATCCTGTAGTCAAGGCGCGCAAGTTCGCTTTGAGAATTAGGCGTATATACGTTAACAAGATAGAAATGGCCGAAGTCAAGAGTCACCACACGTCCCTCGCGGTCGTGCTCATCAATGCCTATACCCTTGGAAAACGCCTCCGGTTTATGACGGGTAAATGTCACAGTTCCGGAGTAGCCTTTGCGCAAAGCATAATCATAATATGATTCATAACCATCGAATTCCAGGTCAAGCTGTCCTTCCTGCAATTTGGTTTCCTGCAGACAGAAAAAATCTGCGTCGAAACTTTTGAATATTTCGGCAAAGCCTTTGCCTACAATTGCCCTAAGGCCATTAACGTTCCAAGATATAAATTTCATCAGAATACTATAACAAGTTCAGCTACGATCTTATCATCGCGGTCGATGGAAGGTGAATAGCTGTCTTTATAAAAATATTTTTCGTAATCAAGCATTAATTCGCACTTTACGGGCTTGCGTATATATGCCAGTGTTGTTCCTACAGTAAGGCGCTGACGTTTTGGGAATGTCTGGATCAGATGACCTGTATTGTTGCATACACCGTTTGAACGGCTTGAAACTGTCTCGAATCGGCCCTGAAAACTCCATTTTTTAAAGAAGCCTTTCAGTGGAATTCCATAATCAGCCCATACGTTGAAAGAATGGGCATCATGATACGAATCATTTGTATAATGTGTATACATATATTCGCCTTCGGCAGTGAAACGGCCCGACTTGAATGTCACGGCTGCATCGGCCATATTCATTCGTGTTGAATCGGGGCAAATGGTTTGGAAACCGGCAGCGAATGTGACAGGGCCGACTTCATAAGTAGCCTTAGCTGCAAAGGTCATTTCTTTAGACCAAGGAGTGTGATCAGAAATCTTATGATTGGAAAAAACACCCATGTGCAGCTTCAATGGTATTGATGTGGGTTCATACATTCCCTGAATACCTACAGCGCGATTATTGGCATCGTCGCGGCCCATGAATGAACGGTTTGCAAAGATGTATGTGCCCGGTCCGCGGAAAGCATCCACACCAAAAGGCACACGGAACTGTCCGGCCTGAACTGCAAAGTTTTCAGGGAGGGTGAAACGTGCCCAACCATCGAGGAACTTCATCGTCCCCATGTCGCACAGATCAGCACGCAGATAGTATTGCAGCTGTGGAGCTATCTTGCCCTTAAGCCACACACGTGCATTTCTTACCGTAAATCTGTTTTCGCCTCCATGGCCGTCATCCGTAGCCATTTCCCAACGGGTGCGGAATACACCTCCAAAAGTAGGACGATAATCAACTGACTGAGTATTAGCCGTATCAGCGGCTGATGAATTGAGAGCCATCGCGGCTGCCATAATACATGAAGCAATCTTTTTCATTACTTTATCTATACCTTATCAAATCAATTTTTTCTTCCCGGATATTCTTTGAGAGCCTTTTCGAGAACATCCATTGCTCGCGAAAGCTCTTCCTTTTCAAGCACGTAAGCCATACGTACCTCATCAAGCCCCTTGCCCTCGGTTGCATAGAATCCCGAGGCAGGAGCCATAAATATTGTCTGGTTTTCGTAATTAAATTCAGTAAGACACCAGATGCAGAATTTTTCAGCATCATCTACCGGCAGGCGCACCACCGTATAAAACGCACCCATTGGGATGGGTGTATAGCAACCCGGTATCCTGTTGATACGGTCAACCAGAAATTTACGTCTTTCGACATATTCATTATATGTCTGCAACATATACTCGGGTGGCGTATCTATCGAAGCTTCGGCAACTATCTGTCCCAAAAGTGGAGGTGACAACCGAGCCTGACAAAATTTCATTACATTTGCCTTCAATGCCTTGTTTTTTGTTATTAAAGCACCGACTCTGATTCCGCACTCGTTATAACGCTTTGAAACAGAATCTATCAGCACTACCTGCTCTTCTATACCAGGTAGATGGAATGCCGAAATGTATGGAGCGCCAGTATAACAGAATTCACGATACACTTCATCGGAGAAAAGGAACAGATCATGTTCTTTAACCAGATCACGAATCTGAAGCATCTCCTTCATCGTGTATAGATAACCAGTAGGATTGTTAGGATTACAAATCAATATGCCCTTTGTTTTTGGAGTAATAAGCTTCTCGAATTCCTCAACAGGAGGTAGCTCAAACCCTGAATCTATTGATGAAGGCACTGTTACAATCTTTGCGCCCGCCGAAATGGCGAATGCCATATAATTGGCGTATGCAGGCTCCGGAACTATTATTTCATCTCCAGGATCCAGACAGGCCATGAATGCGAACAGCACAGCCTCTGAACCACCGGTAGTAACAATGATATCTTCGGTTTCCACCTCTATATTAAAGCGGTGGTAGTACTCGCGCAGTTTCTTGCGCAACGACAGCAAGCCTTCTGATGGACTATACTCCAGGACCTTTCGGTCTATATGTTTCAAAACTTCAAGAGCCTCGGGTGGTGTGGGTACATCAGGCTGGCCTATATTGAGGCGATAAACCTTGATTCCCTTTGCGGCAGCCTCATTTGCGTAGTGCACGAGACGACGGATGGGAGATGCAGGCATTATATTGCCTCTTTCTGATACTTGTGGCATTAATCTTTTATTTTTTAGAGTTGCAAATTTACAAACTTTCTGTTAAATATTACCTCTGTTTTATGAAAAAAGATATTTTACAACATATAATAACGCATCTCCGCAAGCATTTTGAAAGAATTGCACTTGTAGACATAACTACATCGCTAAAGGAGATGTATTAGCTAAATATACAACTTATTACGTCAGTAGAAAATAAAAACATGTTATTAAACATATCACAATTTTTGCCGTTTGTTTGCTCAATTGGAAATAAAGTTATAATTTTAAGCCGTAAAACTACTACATGCATATTAAATAACCTATAAAAACTGATAAAATTATGTCTAAGACCATCACCTTCAACGAGCTTCGCCGCCTTAAAGACAGTTTGCCTGACGGTTCGATGCACAAAATCGCAGATAAACTCAACGTAACAGTGCAGACCGTTCGCAACTACTTCGGCGGCTCAAACTATGAATACGGAAAGAACATGGGTCTTCATATCGAACCCGGTCCCGACGGAGGTATCGTTGTCCTTGACGATCCCACCATTTACGATATGGCCGTTTCTATCCTCAAAGAAAACGAAGCTGAATAAATATGCATAACTTCTAAATTGGGAACCGGTACGGGATTGGCTCGTTTCCGGTTCCTGATTTTTAATAATAACATCTCAATGTCATGCGTCTGATTACTCTTGCAATACACACTTACGACCGAGCAATGGAAGTCAAACAGCTCCTTGAAAACGAAGGAATTCAGACTACATTGCAAAATGTCAACCTTGAACAGCCTGAAGTTTCATCGGGTGTAAGAGTCCGCATACATGAGAGTGATTTGCCCTTAGCGCTCAGAATTGTGGAGAATCCCGAAATATTCTCACACGAGGCGCATCCACAGTCAACCAAGATTCCGCTACGTTCTATTCTTGTACCTACCGACTTCAGCGAACATTCGCTTCAGGCCGCTGTGGTAGCTGTATGGCTTGCTGCATCAAGAAATACCGATGTAACTTTTCTCAACGCTTATATTGACCCGCGTCTTTCGGGAATGGTGCAGTTGTCAGATAGTCTTACATACGGCATTGCCGACGCTGAAGACACTATAAAGTTTGTAAACGAGGCAAACAAACGCATGGCCGACTTTGTGAAACGTATCAAAACGATGATGAAAGAAGGCAAACTGCCCGTGGTTCGCTGCCTGACATCTGTTGTAGAGGGCGTTCCTGAAGATGCGATAATCGAATATTCAAAATTGAATTCTCCTTATCTTGTGGTAATGGGTACACGCACCTCGCAACGTAAGGAGAAAGAACTTATTGGAAGCGTGACAGCCGAAGTTCTCGATGCAGGACACTTCTCTGTGCTTACAGTACCCGAATCGGTTGACGCAAAGGTCAAGGCCACACCGCGCAACATCCTTTTCTTCAGCAATCTCGACCAGGAAGATATAATTGCAATGGATACGTTGTATAGGTATTTTTCAAACTCGCATGCAGAGGTCACCATCATTCATATACCGCAGCGCAGGCGTTTCACTGACAAAGCAGCCGGTCGTTCGGCCATTGCGCTGAGCGAGTATTGCCGCAAGACTTTCAGCCATTTTGACTTCCAGACTGTGCCTATCTCTCCAAAGACCGCTATTGAAGAACTACGCACATTGCAGGCTGAGCATAACTACGACTTGCTGGTACTGCCTAACCGCCGCAAAAACGCGCTGTCGCGTTTCTTTAACCCCGGTCTGGCGCATAAAATACTGTTTGAAGCCGACATACCGATGCTTGTAATTCCGGTATGATTCATGCAGTTATTATTTCCAGAATGACGGTGTGAACAGCAGCAGTACAGTATATATCTCAAGACGACCTATAAGCATTAGAAAAGACATTATCCACTTGGCCAAATCGGGCATTGTGGCAAAATCATCACCGTATCCTGTGATTGATGCGCCAAAACCGGTATTGCAAAGGCAGGATAAAGATGAAAAGAACGAATCGACCGGAGGCAGACCTAAAAAAGACAGTGCTATGCCGCCCGAGACAACAAGTATCATGAATATACATAGGAATGCAATGGTCTTGCGAACAATGTCCTGGCTCACTATTTTTCCATTATAACGAACTGACAACACACTGTTTGGATGAATACAATGGTGTAATTCGTTATCAATAAATCTCTTCAAGTATATCACACGGTCGATTTTCGCGCCACCGCTTGTAGAGCCTGCACAACCGCCACAAAACATCATCACAAATACAAGCGCCAGAATAAATGGTTCCCACATGAAGAATCCGGGCGCCAAATATCCGGTTGATGTAAGTGTCGACACAACCTGAAATACCGAATAGAATGCAATGTCGGTAAATGATGTATATCCGGTTCTTATCAATTGTCCGACCGCAAATAATATTGAAAACACAACGATGATTCCAATATAGGCTTTTATCACATCATCATTTCGGAATCGCTGCCAATTTTGCAAGAAAATAGTCTTATACAGCAGAGCAAAGTTAATACCGCTCAAAAACATGAATATACAAATCACAATCAGAACGTATGTCGATCCGAATTCGGCTACCGATTGTGCTTTGCTTGAGTATCCGCCGGTTGATATGGTTCCAAAAGCATGACAAATGCTGTCAAACAGATCCATCGGTCCAATCCATAACAATAAGATTAGAATAATGGTAAGCATCAGGTACATACCCCATAGAGTCATAGCTGTCTGACTTATGCGCGGTCTTATCTTATCATGTATCACACCTGTGGCTTCGGCATTGAACATGAGCATACCACCTGAGTTGTTCAAGGCCGGAACCACAGCAAGCGTGAAAATTATTATACCCATACCTCCCAGCCATTGCATCAGAGCCTGCCATATTATTATACCATGGCTCAACTCCGTTATCGGTATGGTCACAGAAGTCGCCCCCGTTGTCGTGAACCCCGACATTGCCTCAAAGAATGCCGAACTTATGCTTACAGGAGTATTGCTGATTATGAATGGTATCATTCCGAACAAGGAAAAGAAAATCCACACCGAAGCAGTCAGAATAAATCCCTCCCGTTTACCCATTCTGTTCGACCTTACGGGTATCCGACGCATCAGTATTCCGCTCAAGGCTGTAAACGCGGCGGTAAAAGCAAATGCTTCCCAATCTTTTTCCTCATATATCAGGGCGGTAACTAACGGTATTACCATAAAGACTGCTTCAAGAATCAATAGCCCGCCAATGGTATTGACGAGCATTCTGAAGTTTATCTTTTTATTCCGGGAAAGTTTCATTTCAAGTGAATAGGCGTTCTACTTTGTGCAAGGAGCCGGCCAAACAGAATATCAACACCTTGTCTCCGGTCTGGAAAGTCGTATTACCCGTAACCAGCATACCTTGTCCGTTTCTTATGAGAGCGGCAAGTGTCATGTTGCGGTCAAGGTGCAGATTCTTTACTTCGGCACGAGTGATTTTTGCCCCGGGCTTCACCTCAAGCTCAGCAACCTCGGCATCTGTAAGTGCAAGGCATTTTGAGGTGTATGAGTCGGTATCAAGCAGCAGCTGGAAGATTGTACTTGATGCGAGCAGTTTCTTATTGATAACCGATCCTATACCCAGAGCTTCGGCTTGTTGAATAAACTGTATATCTTCAACCTCGGCCACACTTTTCTTTATTCCAAATTCCTTTGCTGAAAGCGTAGTCAGGATATTTGACTCTGAACTCGGCGAAAGAGCAACGAAAGCATCGCAATCATATATGTTTGCGTCAATCAATACCTCCGGATCTCGGGCGTCTCCATGAATTATCTCGGCATTCGGGCATTTCTCAGGAAGCCATGCGCAAACATCCCTGTTGTTGTCTATTATTGTGAATTTATATCTGTCGCCAACGATGTCAAGCAGACGCACTGCTATTTTGCTGCCGCCCATTATCATCACACGTTTGATGCGTTGCTGCACCTTACCGCAAAGTTTTATCAGATCATCTATATGTTCACGTGTGCAGGTTATATACAGCACATCTCCTGCAAGCATATAGTCATTACCGCGAGGTATGATAGTCTCGTGGTTACGTCTTATCGCTGATACATGGAAATGCCCGGTTGTGGTAGCGAATTCTTTTAATTGCATACCGGCCAACGGCGCATTCTCGCGAATACGTACTCCCACCAGTATTATCTGTCCTTCATGAAGTTCAAACCAATTTCTCACCCATGAGTGTTCCAAAGCGGTATTAATCTCGCGAGCTGCAAGATATTCCGGATAAATAAGGCGGTCAACACCCATTCGGGTCATTGCATCCTTATTTGCCGGATCCATGAATCCATAGTGCGAGATACGTGCTACAGTAGTTTGAGCTCCAAGACTTTTGGCGATAGAACACGATACAAGGTTGGTTGACTCCGATGGTGTAACGGCTATAAATAAATCGGCTTTCCCGGTATGAGCATCTTTCAGTGTATAGAATGATGTAGGACTTCCTTTCACTGTCATCAGATTGTATGACGAGTCAAGAATGTCAAGTTTATCACCGTCCTCATCAATCACTATAATATCCTGCTCCTCATACGAAAGCAATTTGGCAAGGTGGGTGCCTACTTCGCCGGCACCGGCAATCACTATTTTCATTGACGTTTTAATGCCTGTTTGCGACCCTCAATATGGCCTCGTAAATACTGTTGGTATCAAAGCCACACATTGTCTTAAGTTCTGCGGGAGAGCCATGGGTTATAAAGGAATCAGGTATACCAAGACGTATTATTTTCTGGTTATAGCCGTGCGATGTCATCCATTCGGCCACAGCACCACCTAATCCTCCGTTTACCGTACCATCTTCAACAGTTATTATAGGACAGGATTTTTCAGCTACCTCCTTAAGAATGTCTTCATCAAGAGGTTTGAGGAAAATCATATCGTAGTGAGCTGCATTTACACCTTCTTTATGTGCCATTTCTACAGCATCCTTTACGCTGTCGCGGAGCGTACCTATAGAAATTACAGCTACATCCTGCCCGTCTGTCACTTTAACGCCACGACCCACTTCGATTGAATGCATGGGAGTGCGCCACCGGGCCGAATTGCCGTTACCTCGCGGATAGCGTATTGCAAACGGCCCTAAATCATTGTTTGCAGCGGTGAACATCAGATTTCGCAAGGTCGATTCGTCTGCAGGAGCAGCCACAATCAGATTGGGAATTGAACGCAGATATGCCAAGTCAAGGGCTCCGTGATGTGTTACTCCGTCTTCGCCTACAATTCCGGCACGGTCGATACACAAGGTTACGGGGAGCTTCTGTATAGCAACGTCGTGGATTATATGGTCGTATGCCCTTTGCAGGAAGCTTGAGTATATGGCTACGAAAGGTCGCATGCCATCTTTGGCCAGGCCGCCGGCAAAAGTAACCGCATGACCTTCAGAAATACCTACGTCAAACACGCGTGCCGGCAATTTAGCCTGCATTATTTCCATTGATGTTCCCGACGACATCGCCGCGGTTATACCTACTATACGCTTGTCTTTTTCAGCAAGTTCAAGCAAAGTATGGCCGAAAACTTCCTGATATTTCACGGGTGAATTATCATTTGTTGTTTTATCGCAAGCTCTTACTCCTGTTTCCGGCTCAAATTTACCCGGTGCATGCCACTTCCAGGGTTCAGCCTCAGCCGGAGCATAACCTTTACCCTTGATTGTGCGGAGATGAAGCAACCGCGGGCCTTCCATATCGCGTATATCTGTCAGTACTTGTACTATTTTGACTACATCGTGCCCGTCAAATGGACCGAAATATCTGATATTCAAGCCTTCGAATATATTCTGTTGATGTACAAGCAACGATTTCAAGCTATTGTTGAAACGTAATATAGCACCTTTTCCTCTTTCATTTACGAGTCGGGCTTTACGTAACATACGGTACAAACCGTATCTGAATTTATTATACCCGGGTGAAGTAGTAAGATGTGCGAGATATGAATTCAACGAACCGACGTTGCGGTCAATCGACATATCATTGTCGTTCAAGACTATCAGCAGATTGTTGGGCGTATTGGCGGCATTGTTTATACCTTCAAAAGCAAGGCCTCCGCTTACCGAAGCATCGCCTATGATAGCCACTACGTTTCTTTTTTCTTTATTCAGGCGGGCTGCCACAGCCATACCGAGAGCCGCGCTTATCGAGTTTGACGCGTGGCCGGCAGTGAATGTATCATATTCGCTCTCTTCCGGATTAGGGAAACCGCTTATTCCGCCGAGTTTTCTATTGGTGAAGAACTTGTCGCGTCGTCCGGTAAGCAACTTGTGTCCGTATGCCTGATGGCCTACGTCCCATACCAGACGATCGTATGGGGTGTCAAATACATAATGCAATGCCACGGTCATCTCAACCGCACCCATACTCGACGCGAAATGCCCGGGATTCACAGAGCATGTCTCGATAAGGAACTTGCGTATTTCATCACAAAGCTGCGGCAGCTGATTTACCGAAAGTTTCCTTAAGTCAGCCGGACAATTTATATTATCAAGCAACAAATATTCGTTGCCTGCATGATTATTTTTTCCCATTTCTGATATACTTTTTATATACAGGAACGAAAACAATTATTGCCGAAGCCACGATTACGAATGCCAAATATGGTGTAAATTGCTTGTTTGAAACAATTAACAGACATACAGTGACCAGCCAGGCCACAAAAAGCAATGCTATCCTTATTTTAATCGTGGTTTTCATTAATGCAAAGTTACAGTTAATTTTTATCTTTTGCAAATGTTATAAGGTACTTCGATATTAAAAGTGCCATGCAAAAAAGCTATTCACGTTTGCATAAATTAAGAATAATGAGTAATTTTGCGGCTGATTTAAATAAATCATTTTTGAAAATGGAAATCATTTCAACAGTTGCCGGTCTGCGCCAAGCTGTGGCCAACGCCAAAGCAAAAGGCCTTTCTGTAGGTCTTGTACCCACCATGGGCGCTTTACATGCCGGTCACATTTCGCTCATAGAGCGTGCGCGCCGCGAATGTGGATTCGTGGTTGTAAGTGTTTTTGTAAATCCAACTCAGTTTAATAACCAGAACGATCTGGCTACTTATCCGCGTACAGTTGAGGCTGACTGCGAGAAGCTGGAGCAGGCCAATGTGGATGTGGCTTTCATCCCTACAGTAGAAGAAGTTTATCCCGAGCCCGACACCCGTGTTTTTGATCTCGGCTCTGTCGCCGAAGTAATGGAAGGCGCCATGCGTCCGGGGCATTTCAACGGTGTGGCTCAGGTAGTTAGCAAACTGTTTGACTTCGTTCAACCCGACAAGGCTTATTTCGGTGAAAAAGACTACCAGCAGATTGCCGTGATACGCCGCATGGTTGAGCTTGAAGGATTCAAACTCGAGATTGTCCCTTGCCCCATTGTCCGCGAAGCCGATGGCCTTGCCATGAGTTCGCGCAACGTAAGGCTTACTCCCGAGCAGCGCGAAATCGCACCGTTGATTCATCAGACCCTCGTTGACAACGCAAGCCTTTCTCTCCACGGACTCGACCTGGATTCATTGCGCGACATGGTGGTTGAAGAAATCAATGCCATCGACGGTATGGAAGTAGAATATTACGAGATTGTTGATGCAAAAACGCTTCTCCCCGTACATTCATGGAGTGAGGTATCTGAAAATGGAATTGTAGGATGTATCACCGTGTGGATGGGTGATGTACGTCTGATTGACAATATAAAGTACCCGGAACAAAAATGAATATAGAAGTTCTGAAATCCAAAATCCATCGTGTTACTGTCACTGAGTCGCGACTTGACTACATAGGCAGCATAACAATTGATGAGGATTTGCTTGATGCAGCCAATATTATTGCCGGCGAGCGCGTATACATTGTAAACAACAATAACGGTGCTCGACTCGACACATACACAATCCCAGGCCCTCGTGGCAGCGGAGTGATTTGTCTTAACGGTGCGGCTGCCCGTCTGGTTCAGCCCGGCGATATAGTAATTATAATGTCATACGCAAGCATGCCTTTTGAAGAGGCACGCAATTTCAAGCCCACTGTAATCTTCCCCGATACAGCAACTAACAAGCTATAACACTGAATCATATATGTTTGAAAAACTCAGCGACAGGCTCGAACGGAGCTTTAAAATACTTAAAGGCCAAGGCAAAATTACAGAAATAAACGTTGCCGAAACTCTTAAGGATGTACGCCGTGCATTGATTGATGCCGATGTCAACTACAAGGTGGCCAAAACCTTCACCGACACCGTAAAGCAAAAAGCTCTCGGTCAGAATGTGCTCACTGCCATCAAGCCAAGCGAACTCATGGTCAAAATTGTCCATGACGAACTTACCACACTTATGGGTGGCGACACATCCGGCATCAACCTCAAGGATCGTCCTGCCATCATACTTATGTCAGGTCTTCAGGGTTCAGGTAAGACTACTTTCTCAGGTAAACTTGCAAAGAAACTCAAGAGTGAGAAAGCTCTTCGCCCGCTTCTGGTAGCATGCGACGTTTACCGTCCTGCGGCTATTGACCAGCTTAAGGTACTCGGACAGTCTATAGATGTGCCTGTTTTCACAATAGAAGGCTCAAAAAATCCGGTAGAAATCGCTAAAAAATCGCTTGAGTTCGCCAAACAGAACCATAACGACCTCGTTATCATTGATACCGCCGGCCGTCTTGCGGTTGACGAGCAGATGATGGTCGAGATTGAAAATATCAAGAATGCCATCAAGCCGAGCGAAACATTGTTTGTTGTTGATGCAATGACCGGTCAGGATGCTGTGAACACAGCCCGTACGTTCAACGAACGTCTTGACTTTGATGGAGTTGTGCTCACCAAGCTCGATGGTGACACCCGTGGTGGTGCCGCGCTCTCAATCCGCACTGTTGTCAACAAGCCTATCAAATTTGTCGGTACAGGCGAAACACTCGACGGCATAGACGTCTTCCATCCCTCGCGTATGGCCGACCGAATCCTCGGCATGGGTGATATTGTTTCTCTTGTAGAAAAAGCTCAGCAGCAGTTCGATGAGAAAGAAGCTGAAGAACTTGCACGCAAGCTGCGTAAGAATCAATATACTTTTGTTGACTTCTACAAGCAGATTCAGCAGATCAAGAAGATGGGTAACATCAAGGATCTTGCAGCCATGATTCCCGGTCTTGGAAAAGCCATTAAGGATATTGATGTTCCCGATGATGCATTCAAGGGCGTTGAAGCCATCATCAACTCGATGACTGTATATGAACGTGAACATCCCGAAGTCATCAAGGGCACACGCGTAAAACGTATTGCCATGGGTTCGGGAACTACCATTCAAGAAGTCAATCGTCTGCTCAAACAATTCCAGCAGACACGCGAGATGATGCGCAAGGTTGGCTCTATGAAGGGTCCGATGGGTGCTATGAGCGCCATGAAAGGTATGAGAGGGCTGAAAGGCATGCCCGGAATGCCTGGATTAAAATAATACCTAATATCAGATCGTATGCAACTTATTGATGGAAAACAGACTGCCGCCAATATAAAGGCGGAAATAGCCGAAATAGTATCAGCTCGTGTGGCTCAGGGACATCGCCGTCCGCATCTCGTCGCAGTTCTTGTTGGTCACGACGGTGGCAGCGAGACTTATGTAGCCAACAAGGCCAAAGCTTGCGAGGCATGTGGCTTTGACTCTACAATAATACGCCGCGAGGACGATGTTACCGAAGCCGAGCTTCTTGATCTCATTGATAAGCTGAACAAGGATTCAAACGTCGACGGCTTTATCATTCAGCTTCCTCTGCCTGCGCACATCAACGAGCAGAAAATTACAGAAGCGATCCTTCCGTCCAAGGACGTAGACGGCTTCCATCCCGTAAATGTGGGTCGCCAGTCAATCGGTCTGCCCTGTTTCCACTCGGCTACCCCGGCCGGTATTGTAGAACTTCTCAAGCGCTACAATGTACCTACCCGTGGCAAAAACTGTGTTATAATCGGTCGAAGCAATATAGTGGGTAAACCACTCGCAGCCCTTATGATGCAAAAAGGTGTGGATGCCACAACAACTGTATGCCACTCGGCTACCGAGAACCTTGCTGAAATTACCCGCAAGGCAGATATTATTATCGCAGCTCTCGGTCGTCCCGGCTTCGTTACCGCTGATATGGTTAAAGAAGGTGCTACAGTAATAGATGTAGGCACTACCCGCGTTCCCGATAGCTCAAGGAAGTCCGGATTCAGACTTTGCGGAGATGTCGATTTTGAGAATGTAGCACCTAAATGCGCATTCATCACCCCGGTTCCGGGCGGTGTAGGACCAATGACAATAGTATCCCTGATGCAGAATACCCTCCGGGCCGCTCTCGGCGAGATATATTGATGTGCCAAGGATTCATAGTTCTATTTTCGCTCTTATCACTGCTCTTCGGCTACGACGAAGCTGAAATTGTATTTGCCGGAGATGCAATGATGCATAAGGCTCAGATTGAAGCTGCACGGCAGAATAACGGGTCGTATGATTTCAATGAATATTTCTCTGAAATAGACGGTTATATAGGAAGCGCTGATTATGCGGTAGTGAATCTTGAAACTCCGGTTTCAGCGCCTCCTCACACCGGCTACCCGTGTTTTAACGCGCCTGAGCAATACATTGATGCTCTTGCTGATGCCGGATTCGACCTTTTTCTCACCGCCAATAACCATACTCTCGATCGCCGCGACCGTGGCCTTGTAAGTACTATTGAGAATCTTGATAAACGCAATCTCGACCATATAGGCACTTACAAGGATTCAGAGGAGAGAAGTTCAGCGATGCCCTTTATAAAGACGATAAACAATATAAAAGTAGCATTCATGAACTATACCTACGGAACTAATGGAATCGCCCCCGGCAACAAGGTAAAGGTAGACTATATAGACCGCAAGCTCATCAAGAACGATATAGAAGCTGCTCGCAGTGCCGGTGCCGAATACATTATCGCATGTATCCACTGGGGCAACGAATATCAGATGCTTCCTTCGGCTGAACAGAAGTCTCTTGCACAGTTCATGCGTGATAATGGCGTGGATGCCATTATCGGAGGGCATCCGCACGTAATCCAGCCTATAGAGATTACCGATGGCGACTCAAAATTACTTACTGTTTATTCCTTGGGTAATTTCATATCCAATATGAAGACAAAGGATACCCGCGGGGGTGCTTTGGTAAAAATAAGGCTGACCAGAGGCGATGATAATAAAGTAAGGCTGACCGACGCATCATACAGGCTTGTGTTTACAGAACCGGCCACTTCAACTCATAATTTCAGATTGAAATGGGTAGATAATTCCACAGATTACCGAGCAAAAGCATTCTCAGACTCAGCCAGGGCCATCTTCAATAAACACAATAAAAATATTACTGAAGATATACCCGGACACCTGTCAAGAATCCTGCAAACCGCGAATTAATTTAAAATAATTATCCGCCTTTTGACAATTTCTGCGTAACTTTGCATAAAAATAATATTCAACAAAACTATAATACAATATCAAAATGAGAAAGAACATTGTAGCAGGCAACTGGAAAATGAACACAACCCTTCCCGAGGGTATCAAGCTTGCCGAAGAAGTAAATGCCGCTGTAGCAGCTGCAAAGCCCAATTGCGATGTAATCATCTGCGTACCCTTCACCCACCTTGCACCCATTGCAGGTGTAATTGACCAGAACGTTCTCGGCCTTGGTGCTGAAAACTGCGCAAACCACGAAAAGGGCGCATACACCGGCGAAGTATCTGCACCCATGGTAGCTTCAACCGGCGCCAAATACGTGATTCTCGGTCACAGCGAACGTCGTCAGTACTACCACGAAGATTCTGCTATCCTGCGCGAGAAACTCGCACTTGCCCTTGCCAACGGTCTCACACCCATCTTCTGCATCGGTGAAGTTCTTGAAGAACGCGAAAACGGCTCTTTCAACGAAGTTGTAAAGACTCAGATTGAAGAAGCTCTCTTCGACCTCAGCGCTGAAGACTTCTCTAAGATCATCCTTGCTTACGAACCCGTTTGGGCTATCGGCACAGGCAAGACCGCTACTCCCGAGCAGGCTGAAGACATGCACGCCCACATCCGCGCTACCATCGCTGCAAAATATGGCGAAGAAGTTGCCGCCAACACCTCAATCCTCTACGGTGGTTCATGCAAACCTTCAAACGCTGCCGAACTCTTTGCAAAGCCCGACATCGACGGTGGTCTCATCGGAGGTGCCGCTCTCAAGTGCGAAGACTTCATGGGCATCGTAAATGCATTCTAATTCCGGATTTTAAATACATCTGACTTCTATAAAAGGAGATAACCGGCTTGGTTATCTCCTTTTTTTATTACAACATTTGCGACTGCAAGATTATTTTCTTAATTTTGCACTTACTTTTTAACTGTAATGTCATGAATTTAGTAAAACGTCTCTCAATATCATTGGTCGCTCTTGTTGCGATTGTAGCCGGCAGCAAGGCTCAGACTATGTCTGCCGACACCATCGCCATCATACGACAGATAGAGTCTTCCGGAAACATACACGTATCCTACCCCGACGGCCTTTATAAAATCCTGTCAGTGGACAACATCACCGAGACTGTTAAGGAAGAAGACGAAGAACCTAAAAATTCAACGACTTCCAAATCATCTACCCGAGTAGGCTACCGTATTCAGGTTTTTGATGATAATAACGTACGCACGGCCCAGCATGAGGCCCAAAGCCGCAAACGACACATTGAGTCGCGTTTCCCGGAATACAAAGTCTACACACAGTTCAATTCTCCCTATTGGCGTGTAAAAGTTGGAGACTTCCGCACAAGATCAGAAGCCGAAGCTGCCATGGCTGCCATACGTTCGGCATTTCCCGGCTATGGTGCACAGCTACGTGTGGTACGCGACAGAATTAACTAAACCGGTTTCCATATAATGAATGAAGAAATAAAAAAGCTCTCAGATAACGAAAGAATAGAGCTGATAGCCGGACACCTCGACAAAATAATAACTCTGCTTGGCGAAGATGTAAGCCGCGAGGGGCTCGTGAAGACACCCATGCGTGCCGCCAAAGCTCTCTACTATCTGACCTCCGGTTATCGCACAGATGCATCCCGAACACTCGCAGAAGCATTGTTCGAGCACGAAGGCTCTAAAATTGTAACCGTTCGCGACATTGAATTTTATTCGATGTGCGAGCACCATGTCCTCCCGTTTTTCGGTCATATTTCCATCGCATACATTCCCGACAAGAAGATTGTGGGACTTAGCAAACTCGCCCGTGTGGTAAACGTGTGCGCTCGCAAACTGCAGGTACAGGAACGCCTTACCAGTGAAGTGGCAAATGTAATATCCCGTACTCTCGGTGCCAAGGGAGTGTTGGTTGTATGCGATGCTCGCCACATGTGCATGATGATGCGTGGTGTGGAGAAACAGGAATCAACAACCGTAACTGTAGAATATACAGGACTCTTTGACAGTGATTCCACCCTTAGAAGAGAGGCTATTGAGGCCTTGAAACATTGATGCAAAACAATTAATGAAAAAATTCCGTAATTACGTTCTTATTACGAATTTTTTTTATTACCTTTGCAAAAGAAATTTTTTCTGATAGTTACAACTCTAATAATAAAACTCCAAATGGTAAGTTACAAAGAATTAGGTCTTGTAAACACTCGCGAGATGTTTGCCAAGGCTATCAAGGGCGGCTATGCTATCCCCGCTTTCAACTTCAACAATATGGAGCAGCTTCAGGCTATCATCAAAGCTGCTTCTGAAGAAAAATCACCCGTTATTCTTCAGGTATCAAAGGGTGCCCGCAACTATGCCAACGCTACTCTCCTCCGCTATATGGCTCAGGGTGCTGTTGAATATGCCAAGGAACTCGGCTGGACCAATCCTCAGATTGTACTCCACCTCGACCACGGCGACAGCTTCGAACTTTGCAAAAGCTGCATCGACCTCGGCTTCTCTTCTGTAATGATCGACGGTTCTCATCTCCCCTACGAAGAAAACGTAGCCCTCACAAAGCAGGTAGTTGACTACGCTCACCAGTACGACGTAACCGTTGAAGGTGAACTCGGCGTTCTCGCCGGCGTTGAAGACGAAGTTTCTTCTGACCACCACACCTATACCGATCCCGAAGAAGTAATTGACTTCGCCACACGTACCGGTTGCGACTCTCTCGCTATCTCTATCGGTACTTCACACGGTGCTTACAAGTTCACTCCCGAACAGTGCACCCGCAACGAAGACGGCAAGCTCGTTCCCCCTCCTTTGGCTTTCGACGTTCTCGATGCTGTAATGGAAAAACTTCCCGGATTCCCCATCGTTCTTCACGGTTCTTCATCAGTTCCCCAGGAAGAAGTTGAAACCATCAACATGTTTGGCGGTAAACTCCCCGATGCAATCGGTATTCCCGAGGAACAGCTTCGCAAGGCTGCAAAGAGCGCCGTATGCAAAATCAACATCGACTCAGACAGCCGTCTCGCCATGACTGCCGCTGTACGTCGCGTATTTGCTGAAAAGCCCGCTGAATTCGACCCCCGTAAATACCTCGGTCCGGCTCGCGACAACATGGAGAAACTTTACAAGCACAAGATTGTAAACGTTCTCGGTTCTGCCGGCAAAGCTGAATAATTCAGATTTTTAACGGAATATAAAGGTGGACACCACACAGGTGTTCACCTTTTTTAGTATATCATCGGGCCAATGATTCACATATTTTTTTTAAGATTTTTAATTTATCTCAATAAAAATTGCTTTTTCAGTTGTTCATATATTATCAACTACTTATTCTATAATCTATATTATAAAAATAACGCATAATAATGAGCAATAAATCATCTACCGCCTCGTCCGGCGAGCAGTACACGGCTTCCGGACGCAAGAAACTCGTTTCAACGGCTAAAGGTTCTATTACCATGACAGCTATGGCAATTATGATTGTCACATCAATCCTTAGTCTCAGAGGACTACCCTCTGAAGCCAAGTATGGTGTGCAGTCAATTTTCTTTTATGTATTCGCGGCAATCGTGTTCTTGCTGCCTTATTCGCTGGTATGTGCCGAACTTGCGTCTACCTACACCAAGAGCGGCGGCCTGTATCGCTGGGTTTCAGAAGCTTTCGGCCCTCGCTGGGGATGGACTGCGATGTTTCTCGAATGGCAGACAGTAGTAATCTGGTTCCCAACAGTACTTATGTTTGGCGCCGCGTCGCTCGCATATATATTCTGGCCTGAGAGTTTCGATCAGGCTCTCGCATCCAACAAATATTATGCGCTGAGCATAGCACTTATCATATACTGGGCTGCGACATTCAACGCATTCCGAGGACAACACTCCGCCAACAAACTCACAAACTACGGAGGTATGGTAGGTACTATCATTCCCGGCATCATTCTGATCGTGGCCACTATTGTGTACGTATGTCTTGGCAAACCTATTGCATTGGAAGATGTATCATTCCTTCCTGATTTTTCAAATGTAGGAACAATCGTTCTGGCAGCCTCCATATTCCTGTTTTACGCAGGTATGGAAATACAGGCTATCCATATCAATGATATGAAAGATCCGGCCAGGAATTTCCCAAAAGCCGTATTCCTTTCAATTATCATCATAGTGCTCGTGTATGCACTTGGCACCTTGGCCATTGGAATACTTGTACCATCCAAAGACATCAATCTGTTGCAGGCCCTGCTCGTATCATACAAGTCGCTATGGTCAAGTTTCAACCTTGGTTGGGTTGGTAATATAATGGCCCTTTTCATTATGTTTGGTGTTGTCGGTCAGATAAGCGCATTGGTCACCGGGCCATCTACCGGACTTATGGCTGTAGCTCAGTCAGGCTATCTGCCCCGCTCTATCCAGCGCACCAATAAGAATAGCGTCAACACTCGCATACTCTACATTCAGGGTATATTTGTATCTCTCATCTGTCTGTTGCAGATTATACTGCCTACGGTTGAATCTGCATATCAGATTATGTCGCAGATGGCAACCATTATATATCTTGTGATGGTAATACTGATTTACGGAGCATTTATCCGTCTACGTCACACACAGCCAAATAAAAAGCGTGGTTTCCGTGTACCCGGTGGCGTTATCGGAGAAATCATAGTATGTGTCGTAGGTATATCCGGAGCTCTTCTTGCATTAGTGCTCAGCTACCTGCCACCGGCCCAGATTGCCACAGGCTCACCCATAGTTTACGTAGGAATCATCATAATTGGAGTGGGACTTATCATAGGACTGCCGTTGGTTGTGTATCAGCTTAGAAAACCCTCATGGCGCAATCCCAATGCTCACTTCTATCCTTTTGACTGGCAAATCGAAGGCCGCAAGCCGTCGGAAGTATCCAAATGGGCTCCCGGTTATGTTCCTACCGAGGCAGAAGTTGAAGCCGCCGAGGATTCGGCAATCGCCAAACACGGTACAGATAAAAATTAACTGAAAATATCTATAAGAATACGCGGATTCATTGACTCCGCGTATTCTTTATGTCCTATAACATATACAATTTCGTTTGCCAAATAAAAAATAATACTTAATTTTGGGCAATTATCAATCTCTTATAAAGATGAGACGCATTATACTGCCCGATGTGATTGATGCCGATGTTCCTTTTTACCTGTCGGTAGAGGAATGGTGTGCATACAATCTGCCTTCTGATGAATATTTTTTCGCATGGCAGGTAAATCCGAGCATTATTTGCGGCAGGCATCAGGAAATCGACAATGAGGTAAATCTTGAAGTTGCCGCAAAAGAGGGGATAAAAGTATGGCGACGCAAAAGCGGTGGCGGTGCTGTATTGGCCGATATGAACAATGTGATGTTTTCGTACATTACTCCGTCGCATGCAGTTCAGACAAGTTTTGACAGCTATACCGGCATGATTTGCAAAATGCTCAACAATATGGGTATTGACGCAGAGTCAACCGGTAGAAATGACATAGCCGTAAACGGCCATAAAGTTGCCGGTAACTCATTTCTGAAACTACCCGGGCGCAGCATTGTCCACGGAACAATGCTATACGACACCAACTTTGATATGATGGGTAAAGTACTTACTCCTTCCAAGGCCAAGATGATGTCAAAAGGTGTTGTTTCGGTGCCTTCGCGTGTCACGACTCTAAAGAAATTGGGTATCAACATCAGTTGTCGAGAATTTATGGAACAAGCGCTCGACTTCCTTTGTCCATCAACAAATCATCCGGTAATAATAAATAACGAAGATCTTGCTGAAATTCTAAAAATAAGGGAATCGTATACAGATCCCGATTTTTTGAATTTTGGGAAAAAGGCAGAACGCAAAACATCCATGCGCACATATATTGAAGGCGTGGGTGAGTTAATCTTCAACTATAGCCTCGACCGCAAAGGGTGCATAAGCCGGCTCGAATTGAATGGCGACTTTCTGCCTTTAAAAGATATTCCCTCTCACTTTACATCACGATTTATCGGCTGCCGACCCAAGCTGACGGAATTGCGAACAATTATCAATGATATCAACATACGCGAAATCATAACCGGATTAACCGAAGAAAAGCTCATTTCAGCTTTATCCTCACTCCGTAACTAATACCATAATAGAAAAAACCGATGAAGAAAACCTGCCTACATTCAAATCACACAGCCCTCGGAGCCCTCATGTCGCCCTTCGGAGGTTTTGACATGCCTATCAGCTATGAAGGCATAGAAGCTGAACATCGCGCCGTACGCGAAGGCGTCGGAGTCTTTGATGTTTCCCACATGGGAGAAGTGCTCATATCCGGCCCGCAGGCCACGCTTTTTGTAAACTACATTTTCACCGGCGATATATCTGCACTTGAACCGGGAAAAGTCATCTACGGCATGATGCTCAATGAAAACGGCGGTGTAGTTGATGATCTGTTGGTTTACAAACGCAGCGACTCTGAATACTTCCTGGTGATTAATGCATCTAATATCGACAAAGACGTAGCATGGATCAAAGCCCATGCAGAGAAGTATGATGTGACAGTTGAAGATCAATGCGAATATTGGTCGGAACTTGCCATACAGGGACCTCGCGCCGAAGATATTATCAAGACTGTACTCGGAATTGACGGCAGTGACCTCTCTTTCTACACCTTCAAGGACATCAAGGCCGATAATGGAATGCCAATAGTACTGTCGCGCACAGGATACACAGGAGAAGACGGATTTGAGCTCTATGCGCCTGCTGAAGTCATTGTAAGCGCGTGGGAAAAGCTGATGCAGGCCGGTGTAGCTCCATGTGGACTGGGTTGCCGCGATACACTGCGCTTCGAGGCCGGACTTCCTCTATACGGTGACGAACTGACTGATGAGATAACACCTCTTGAAGCCGGTCTCGGCATGTTTGCCAAGGTTGATAAAGAAGGCTTCATTGGTCGCGATGCTCTTGTAGCTCAGAAAGCAGAAGGCCTTAAGCGTAAAGTTGTAGGTCTTGAAATCGAAGGTCGTGCAATCCCTCGCCACGGATATGATGTGCTTGATACAGATGGTAATAAAGTTGGCGAAATCACCACCGGATATCATTCCATTACTCTTGACCGCAATCTTGCCATGGCTTTGGTAGATTCAAGATTTGCTGCACTTGACACCCAGCTCCAAGTGCAGGTTCGACGTAAGGTATTTCCCGCCAAGGTCATCAAAAAACGCTTCTATACACCTAAGTATAAAAAATAAACAACATATATAACCCTAAAAATAAATAATCATGACATATTTCCTTCCCTCTCACGAATACGCCCGCATCGAAGACAATCTCGCTTATATAGGAATCTCTAAGTTTGCTGCAGAACAGCTTGGCAACGTTGTATACGTAGATATGCCTGAAGTAGACGATGAAGTTGTTGCCGGCGAAGAATTCGGCGCAATAGAAAGCGTAAAAGCTGCCAGCGACCTCTTCTCTCCTGTAAGCGGTACTGTAGTTGAAATAAACGAAGAACTTCTCGACAATCCTAAACTCGTCAATGAAGATCCCGAAAAACACTGGATCATCAAGGTAGAAATGAGTGATCCTTCAGAACTCGAAAAACTTCTTTCACCCGAAGCATACGCCAAGGTTTGTGAAGCAGAAAAGCATTGAATCATGCCTCACCGTTATTTTCCGCATACCCCCGACGACATAGCTCAGATGCTAAAATCATGCGGAGCATCAGAGCTTGACGACTTGTTCTGCGATATCCCGGCAGAACTAAGACTCAAAGGTGGCTATAGACTGCCCGGAGCTATGTCTGAACCTGAGGTTAAAGCTGAATTAGACAAAGCTTTCAGCAAATGCACACCGCTTGCATGTTTTGCCGGAGCTGGAGCTTACAACCATTATACTCCCGAAGTGATTCCGGCATTGACGTCCCGTTCTGAATTCCTCACGGCTTACACACCATATCAACCTGAGATTTCACAAGGTACCTTACAGTATATCTTTGAATATCAGAGCATGATAAGCCGGCTTACGGGGCTTGATGTAACCAACGCATCCATGTACGACGGAGCTACAGCCACTGCCGAAGCCATGATCATGGCGCTGAATGCCACACGCAAAAAACGCCGTATTCTCATATCGTCAACTGTTAATCCCGAAGTAGCTGCGGTAGTAAATACCTACGCTCATTATCAGAATATTCCGGTAGAAGTCATTCCGCAGAAAGACGGTGTGACAGACCGTGCCGAGCTTGAAATGATGCTCGGGGCAGGAGATGTTGCCGGTGTTATAGTCTCTTCACCTAACTATTACGGTATTCTTGAAGATTACAGTGGTTATGCAGAAAAGATACACGAGAAGAAAGCTTTGTTCATCATCAATTCACCGGCTATAGCCCTTGGTGTAATAAAGTCACAAGGAGAATGGGGGGCTGACATTGCTGTGGGCGACGCCCAGAGTCTTGGAATGCCATTGAATTATGGAGGCCCCTATCTCGGATACATGTCGTGTACCAATGCTTTGATGAGAAAACTGCCCGGACGAATTGTAGGCGCGACTACCGATGCCGATGGCCAACGTGTATTTGTGCTTACATTGCAAGCCCGCGAGCAACATATACGTCGTGAGAAGGCGACTTCCAACATCTGTTCCAATCAGGGTCTTATGACGCTGCACGCAGCGATCTACATGTCACTTATGGGGACCAAAGGACTGGAAGAGGTCAACCGCCTGTCGTGCAATGCCGCACATTATCTTGCTGAAAAGCTCGAAGAAACAGGTAAGGTGCGCCTGTCACATCCGGCTCAACCCTATCTCAATGAGTTTAAAATAACGGTTAAAGATCCGCTTACAACCTCCGCATTGCTTGAAGCACTCAAGAAAGAAGGTATACTGGGCGGAGTGGCCGTTGATGAAAATGAAATGATTGTTTCATGTACAGAACTCACAACGCCTCAACTGATTGATAAGTATGTCACAACTGTTAAATCTCTGTAAGCCATGAATCGTAATCTATATGACAAACTGATCTTCGATCATTCTCATCCGGGTCGTAAAGGCTACGACCTTCCGCGTTACGATTGGCCTGAAGCCATGTCGAAGCTCCCCTCGGAGCTGATGAGATCTGATGCCCCTCAGCTCCCCGAAGTTGACGAGCCTACAGTTGTAAGGCACTATACCAACCAGTCGACCAACAACTTTGGTGTAGATACAGGTTTCTACCCACTTGGCTCTTGTACCATGAAGTACAATCCAAAGCTCAACGACAAACTTGCTGCAAATGACACCATAGCCCGTCTGCATCCTCGCCAACCCGAGGATACAGTGCAGGGTGCTCTCGAAATATACTGGAATCTGCAGCGTGCCTTGAGCGAAATAGGTGGCATGGCAGAGTTCACACTCAACCCATTTGCAGGGGCTCACGGCGAACTTACCGGCTTGTTGGTAATAAAAGCATACCACGAAAGTCGTGCCGATTTTGCCAGAACAAAAGTAATAGTGCCCGACTCGGCTCATGGTACAAATCCGGCCTCGGCACATGTGGCCGGATATGAAGTGGTAGAAGTCAAAAGCTTGCCCGACGGCACTGTAGACGTTGATGATCTCTGCTCCAAGCTCGGTCCGGATATCGCAGCCGTGATGATGACTAATCCCAACACTGTGGGTATGTTTGAAAAGAACATTCCTACTATATCCAAAGTAGTTCACGAAGCCGGTGCTTTGCTCTATTACGATGGAGCCAACCTTAATCCTATGCTCGGTATTGCTCGACCCGGCGACATGGGATTTGATGTGATGCACATCAATCTGCATAAGACATTCTCCACCCCCCACGGTGGAGGTGGACCCGGAGCCGGCCCTGTAGGTGTTCGTGCCGGTCTTGAACAATTCCTGCCCAATCCCAGAGTATATAAGAAGGAAGATGGAACTTTCGGAGTAAACGATTACTCTGATTCAGCTCTCGGTCGTATATCATCATGGCTCGGTAATTACACAGTTTTGATACGCGCTTTGGCATACATAATGACACTCGGCGCTGAAGGAATTGCCGAAGTGGGTCCGTTGGCCACATTAAATGCCAACTATATAATGAATGCCTTGAAAGACAAGTATCTGCTGCCGATTCCCGGACCTTGCAAACACGAATTTGTCTTTGACGGTCTTATTGACAAATCTACAGGTATCACTACCCTTAACATAGCTAAACGTCTACTCGATCTCGGATTCCATGCTCCTACCATCTACTTCCCTTTGCTTTTCCATGAATCACTCATGATAGAGCCGACTGAAACAGAAAGCAGAGAGACACTTGATACCTTCATAGATGCCATGCGCACCATTGCACGCGAAGCTGCCGAGAACCCCGATGTTGTAAAGACCGCTCCACATAATACTCCGGCTCGTCATCCCGATGATACTGAAGCAGCCCTTCATCCGGTTGTGACTTATTCTCAATATTTGGAAAAATTTGAATCGGAATGACAACATTCGATAATATAATTATAGGCGCCGGTCCCGGTGGATATGAACTTGCAGCCCGTCTCGCTGCCAAAGGCGAGACGGTGCTGGTTGTCGAAAAGGACAAACTCGGCGGCACATGCTTAAACCGTGGTTGCATTCCTACCAAATGCCTTGTGGCCACTGCTGAAGCTGCACATACAATAAATGAGTCTGCATCGCTTGGTATTGAAGCTGCGAGTTTCAAAATTAACTTTGAAACCGCGTATAACCGAATGAGACAGGTTGTTGAAGGGTTGCGCGAAGGGGTTGCCGCAGAGTTGTCAAAATGTACAGTTATCTATGGCGAGGCCAAATTACTGGACAATAAAACAATTCTTGTGGGTGACGAAATATTCGAAGCTTCATCACGAATTATCATAGCTACCGGCTCCACTCCTGCCGTACTGCCTATTGAGGGTGCAGAACTTGCCATGACGAGCGATGATGTGCTAAACATGTCTGTTCTGCCTCCGTCGGTTATCATAATCGGAGGTGGCGTTATAGGAATGGAATTCGCTTCAATTCTTTCAAATTTAGGAGTAAAGACAACGGTAATAGAATTCTGTAAGGAAATTCTGCCACCTTTCGATCAGGAAGTTGCAAAGCGTCTGAGAATGACATTATCGCGCAAAGGTGTTGACATTATAACCGGTGCAGCTGTAACTTCAATCAAAAGTATGCCGGATGGCATGCTTCAGGTGACTTATTCAGGAAAACGCGGAGAATCGCAAATTGAGGCATCACAGGTGATAATGGCTGTTGGACGCAAACCTGTAATACCTGAAGGTGTATCGGAAGCCGGTATAGAACTGACTGCAAAGGGCTTTGTCAAAGTTGATGAACACATGGAAACTTCTGTTGCGGGAGTCTATGCTATAGGCGATGTCAACGGCCTTATGATGCTTGCCCACGCGGCCATAGCGCAAGGACGCGTGGTAGCTGACGGAAATCCTGAACTCTTCGACATAAACCGGGTACCCTCGATTGTCTTTACCAATCCGGAAGTTGCATCAGTAGGAATGACTCCTGCCGGTCTTGAACAGAAAGGTATTTCTTTCAAGACAGAAAAACGGATGTTTGCCGGAAACGGAAAAGCTCAAGCGATGGGGAAACCTGAAGGCTTCATAAAATTCACCATTTTGCCCGAATTTTCCAATCAGATAGCAGGCGTGACAATTATAGGTGCGCATGCTGCAGATCTCATTGCCGAAGCTACCATGCTTGTCACCGACAAAGTTTCAATTGATGATGTAGACAGCAGATATATTCACGCTCACCCTACTCTTTCAGAGATGTTTTGAATAAAACGTGTTTTCTGTTGACGATAAAACGCCGGTCTGAAATTCAGGCCGGCGCTTTTTATAAGTTTTATCTATCAAGATTTATAGAATTCGGTAAATACTGCAATCATGGCTGTGTGGTCGGAAAGCGATGCTGTCTCGCGCACAGAATGCATGGCCCATATTGGCGAACCTACATCCACGCCACGGAGTGGCAACTGCGATGTAAGGATATTACCCAGCGTAGATCCTCCGGCCACATCACTGTGATTTACAAAATACTGGCAGGGTACGCCGGCTCGTTCGCAAAGCACTTTAAACACGGCTGCCGAATCAGCATCGGTCATATATTTGCAGTTGGCATTGATTTTAACAACCGGACCTCCGCCGAGCGTAGGATGATTGGTAGGATCCTGCTTCTCTACATAATTGGGATGCACGCCATGGGCGTCATCAGCCGAAATCATGAATGAATCTGATACCGCACGCATGAAGTCTTCTTCATTACCGCCTTTTGCAGCATTGATTCTGCGCAGGATGTAGTCAAGCATCGGGGAAGCAGCGCCTTGTTTTGTTCCTGATCCGGTTTCTTCATTATCAAAGATTGCCATGACACGGGTTGCACTGTCTGCTACTGAAAGTGTGTCGAGCATGGCACACATTGCTGCATGTACCATAGAGAGGTCGTCAAGGCGTCCTGATGTAATGAAGTCTCCATTAAGACCTACAACCGATGCGCGGGTAGTGTCAAACAACGATAAATCGTAGTCTAAGATATCCGATGGTTTTACACCTAATTTTTCAGCTACAAGTTTAAGTACCAATCCTTTGGCATGATTCTTATCAGCAACTCTACCAATGATGGGCAGCATATCTTTTTGCTTGGATAGAGGATTGCCTTCGTTCACGGCTCGATTGAAATGTATGGCCAGATGT
Source organism: uncultured Muribaculaceae bacterium (assembly GCA_910586975.1). Taxonomy (GTDB): domain Bacteria; phylum Bacteroidota; class Bacteroidia; order Bacteroidales; family Muribaculaceae; genus CAG-873. The sequence goes on from CAJUKX010000008.1 coordinate 55,549, forward strand.
GGAATGGTAAGCAGATGACGGTCAAACTTAACAAGGGCGGTTTCGGGTCTTAGAGGATTGTCGCTGCGCAGTATTACCCTGCCGGCAAGCGACAGAGGTCTGTCAAACCATGTATACAGTATCGGACCGCCGTAAACCTCGGTATTTAGTTTTACGATATTGCCGTCACATAATATCTCACAGTTGGGCTTAATCCTAAAACCCGGAGAATCGCTGTGGGCAGATATAATTTTGTAGCCTTTTGAAGCTTCGCCGGCACCTACAACAAATGCAAACAGAGCAGAATCGTTTTTCTTAACGAAATAACGTCCGCCATCTGTAAGTTCCCAGGCATCACGCATATCAAGTTCTTTGAAACCGTTGGCTGAGAGATGCCCTGCCAAAGTCTTTATTGCCCAGAAATTTACAGGTGAGGCATCCATAAAGGCTGCCAGATCCTTATAATTATTGTTAATATTCATATATGTCAGAATGAATGATAGTATGAATTTATCGGGCGCAAAACATTGCAGAGAATCTGCGACCAATATGAGTCGAAATCTTCTTTAACAGCTACGATGGCCGAAGCAGCTACATCATCAGTAGCATCGCGCACAGTTTCGAGATAGTTATAGAAGACTTGAAACAAGTCGGCCAAACCCTCGGCTATACTTGCTCCAATAGGAGTATCGGAATACTTCATGTCGTTCATAAACACTTCAAGATAAGAATCATCCTCACCCAAAAGTGATTCGATATTTCGCCGCACAGAATCATAAATTTCTTCTTCAAGCGCATCCTGGTTGATATAACCGTCGTCGAGTGCGCCTTCATCGGTAAGATCTGAAGCCGTAATATATATTCTTGGGAGCAGACGCAGCATAGTGACTGCGAAATCACGTGGCTGCATGGTCGCGCAATTCTCACATGCCGAGCAATACTCGTTACATAAGGCCGTAAAGGCCAGTGCATTATTTGTCATTTGTATAGTTTATGTTCTACGATATATTTATGCACACCGTTAGGAAGGAAATATTCCATATCACGACCCTTGGCTATAGCATTTCTTATAAAAGTACTCGATATATTAGCCATAGGCGCATCAACTATTTCCATACCGTCTACATTGGTATCCGTAACAGGATATCCGGGTCGTGGGTAAACAATCACGCCGTATGTATCGAGAATATGCTGTGCCTGTTTCCACCGATCAAAGATAGCCCAGTTGTCCGAACCGATTATGAGTTTAAATCGGTAGTCAGGATAACGTGATGCAAGCAAATCGAGAGTATTGACTGTATACGACGGGAGAGGCATTGTAAGTTCGATGTCGCATACATCAAGGTTGGTAGATCCTTTGATCGCGATATTCAGCATAGTGAGCCTCTTCATGTCCGGCAACAGAGCGCCGGGGTCTTTTTTCAGAGGATTTCTGGGCGAGAGAGTAAGCCAAACCTGATCAACATACCCCCATTGAGCCAGAAAGGATGCTATCATCATGTGGCCGATATGCACCGGGTTGAATGATCCTCCAAGGATTCCTATAACTTTATTATTGTCCATGTTAAGCTTTTGAAAAATCAATTGCTGAATATGTCCTGTCTAAAATAGCTTTCAGCATACAGGCTTCCTGTATGCTGAAACCCTTATGCAAGGAATTCTTTTATTAATGCTTTTGTTTCCTCTACAGCATCATTGAGATCTTCGTTCACAACACGTTTATCAAACTGCGGTGCAAAACTGATTTCATATTCAGCACGTCCAACACGTGTGACGATTTGCTCGGGTGTATCAGTCCCTCTTTTAAGGAGTCGGCGTTGAAGCTCGGGAATGCTTGGCGGTTCTACAAATATCAGACAGGCATCCTCTCCATAACTTTTCTTAACGTTGAGCGCGCCTTTCACATCTATATCGAGAATCACATTATGGCCTTTGGCGAGCTGCAAGTCAACCTCGCTTTTCAGGGTACCGTAGTAGCGTCCGGGATAGACTTCTTCCCACTCTATGAACTCACCGTTCTCTACTGCATCACGAAAACGTTCTGTCGTAAGGAAGTGGTAATGCACTCCATCTTCTTCGCCTTCACGCGGAGCTCTGTTTGTTGCAGACACCGAAAATTCGAGGCCAATCGACTCGTCGTCGAGGATGCTGTTTATTATCGTTGATTTTCCGCAACCCGACGGTGCCGAAATAACTATAAGTTTACCTTTGGTCATAACAGGTTAAAAATCGTTAGTTGTTTTTACTCCTGCGAATTTACGCAAAAAGAAAGCAAATTGCAAAATTTATCCTGTAAAATTCACAAAAATTGATTGGACGTAATTGTAATATTAGCTTGCCGGTCGCCATATAACGGTATATTTATGTAGTCAAGCTACAGGAGTTTTGACTTTTGTAAGCAATTTTTTCCAACATTAACGCATTTTGGTCTCAAATCTTATCTGAAAAATGACTAATTTTGCAAAAAAAATTGACGTATGAAGATTGGAAACATAGATTTAGGCGATTCACCGGTGATGCTTGCTCCGATGGAAGATGTCACTGACGAATCGTTCCGTCTTATTTGTAAAGAAATGGGTGCCGACATGACTTATACAGAATTTGTCAGTGCCGATGCCCTCATACGCAATATTCAGGCGACCACCCGCAAACTAAAAATCAATCCGGGCGAAAGGCCTACTGCCATTCAGATATATGGCAAGGAAGTGGAGCCTATGGTTGAGGCGGCCAAGATTGCAGAAACTGCAGCACCCGACTTGATTGATATAAACTTTGGATGTCCGGTTAAAAAAGTAGCCGGTAAAGGTGCCGGTGCAGGCATGCTCCGCAATATCCCGCTGATGCTCGAAATAACTCGCGCTGTGGTCGATGCGGTCAAACTCCCCGTCACAGTCAAGACACGTCTGGGTTGGGATCACGACTCCAAAATCATAGTTGACCTGGCTGAGCAGCTTCAGGACTGTGGCATACAAGCCATTACAGTACATGGGCGTACACGCTCGCAATTATATTCGGGTGAAGCCGACTGGGATATGATTGCCAAAGTTAAACAGAATCAACGTCTTAAAATACCCGTAATTGGCAACGGCGACATTACCACACCGTTAAAGCTGAAAGAAGCCTTTGAGCGATATGGTGTTGATGGTGTGATGGTTGGCCGTGCTTCGATAGGCGCACCATGGATTTTCCATGATTTCAAGCAGATGCTTCTCGAAGGACATTACGAAGAACTGCCTATATCTGTTAAATTTGACTTGTTGAGACGTCAGATTCACGAAAGCATCGACCGTATTGACGAATACAGGGGCATCCTCCACATACGCCGTCATCTTGCAGCATCGCCTATTTTCAAGGGTATTCCTGATTTCAAGCAGACGCGCATAGCTATGCTCAGAGCATCAACTCTCGGTGAGCTTGAATCTGTGCTCGACCATATCCAGAATTTTATTCTCCCAAAATATTCATCACAATAAATCAGCTTAAAAATGACAAAATATCTCTTTCCATTATTTATATTCCTTGCTTCTGCCTCAAATGCCTTACATGCAGAAACTGCTGATTACAAACTTGAAGTACAGGATTTTTCTGAACTGAAAGTAACCGACAACATAAATGTCGTATACCATTGCTCAAGCGACTCAGCCGGATGGGTATATTTTACATGCGACCCTGAGGTATCGTCCAAGCTTCTTTTCTCCAACGACAAGGCATGTCTGCACATTCAGGTTGCGGCTGATGAAGTTTCTCTAGACAAGTTGCCTGTCGTACACGTTTATTCATCTGCATTGCAAAAGGTTGAAAACTCATCTGACTCAACCACTCATATATTGAATAACGTCACCGTACCAAGCTTCAAGTGCAAGGTTATTGGCAACGGATACATCATTATTGACAATATTGATGCAAACACCGTCAGTGCGTCAGTCGCAACCGGTAAAGGCCATATAGTGATTTCAGAAGGCAAAGCTAAGAAAGCCAACTACACCAATGTGGGAACAGGAACAATCGAAGCCGGTGCTCTGAAAGCACGCAACGTAAAAGTATCTCATTGGGGAACTAACGATGTGGACTGCTCAGCGTCAGAATCACTAACTATTTACGGTACAGGAAGCGGTAAAATTTACTATAGCGGAAATCCCGAGAAGGTCAGCAACAGATCGATGGGTATAAAGGCTTTCCCGGTTGAGACAAAACAGAAATAATGAATGTCTGACAACTCGGATTCGCTTAAAACAAAGACTGCCCGCTCTATAAAGTGGAATGTCATCGACAGGGTTTCGTCGCAAGTACTGTATGCGATAACCGGCATTGTGCTCGCCCGATTACTATCGGTAGAGGACTTTGGTTTGGTAAGTGTAGTCTTGATTTTTCAAGCATTTGCATCGCTTCTTGTTGATAGCGGATTCTCGTATGCCCTTATCCAGAGAAAGAATCCTTCGCAAACTGACTATTCAACCGTATTGTGGTTTAACATTGCGGTGGCGGTGGGCATATATGCGGTGCTATATTTTCTTGCTCCGTTAATTGCCGATTTTTTTCAGGGCGACCGCAGGCTTATTCCTTTATCGCGCGTTCTGTTTCTGTCGTTTATAATCAACGCATCGGCCATAGTCCAGACCAACCGCCTGATGAAAGCTATGGACGTAAAGATGGTGGCTGTAAGCAATTCGTTGGGGTTGTGCATTGCAGGTGTCACCGGTATTGCTCTGGCTCTTGCCGGATATGGCGCATGGGCTATAGTATGGCAGACCGTAGTGCTTGCATCGGTCAAATCCTTGGTACTGTGGACAACCCAGCACTGGTTCCCTGACTTTACATTTTCATGGTCTTCACTGCGTAGCTTTTTCAACATTGGTTCGCGCATGATGTTCACCTCTTTTTTGAATACGTTATTCCAGAATATCTATTCATTTGTAATCGGTAACCGCAGCGGTATGGCACCTCTGGGCTATTATGGACAAAGCGACAAATGGAGCAAGATGGGAATAATGTCGCTCTATCAGGTGATCACCTCCTCGTTTCTTCCGGCTCTTTCGGCCGTTCAAGATGATGACGAGCGATTTAAGCGCGTATGCTCAAAAATGAGCAGGCTTACTTCCTATCTTGTTTTCCCGAGTATGCTTGGGCTTATAGCTATGGCTACACCCATATTCCATACTTTGTTTGGAAGCAAGTGGGATCCGTCGATTATTTTGTTTCAACTATTAATTTTCCGAGGTATATTTACAATCTTCACCGGCCTGTACAACAACTTCCTGCTTGCCAAGTCGCATGCACGCACTATAATGTGGATGGAGATACTTCGCGACAGTGTGGCCATCTTGGCGCTTGTTGCCACATTGCCATTCATTAATGAAACCAAGCCGGGCAATCCTGTATGGGGACTTGAGATATTGCTGTGGGGTCAAATCATAAGCTCGGTTATTACATTCATCGTCACCATGATTTACACAGCAAAATTTACCGGCACTAATATTCTGCGTCTTATATACGACATAGCACCATATCTGTGCCTTACACTGCTTATATTGCCTATAATGACCGCAGCAGGCTGGATGAGCGATATACCTGTAATAACTTTGATTATAGAAATCGTGGTAGCTTCCGGTCTTTATTTTGGAGCTAACAAAATATCCGGCTCAAAAATACAGGACGAAGTAATAGGTTATTTATCCAAGAAAAAGGTTTAACAAGCAGTGTATCTGCGGCAGGATGGCGCAATCCGGCGAATTAATGATTCTTTGATGAGGGATTGAGTCGAGCGACTCTACTTCCTGCGATTTCATTCTCGCCACGATTTGTGCCTCGCTCATGCCATTGCGTTTCTTTACCCTTTCGATTCTCACGTTATATGGAGCGGTTACTTCCCATATATCGTTCACCATACTTACCATACCACTGCTCACCGGTATTGCTGTCTCTACAAACTTTACTGCGTTATCTGTAGCATGCTCATATGCCCACCGCTCGATATCGGCTTTAACGGCCCGATGGACTATGTCATTAAGACGTGCGAGAGCTTCGGGATTTCCAAATACGACTTCTGAAATAAGTTTACGGTCGATGACTCCGTCTACTACTGATTCAGGATGTATTTCGGCGCACAGGCGTTCATGGATATACAAGTCACTATCCATTATCTGCTTGGCTCTTGAATCACAATCGTAAACTTCATACCCGAGCGAGCGCAGAATTTCCGAAACTACAGATTTACCGGAGCCTATGCCTCCGCAAATCGCAATCAACCGGGCTTTTTTCATAATTCTTCAATGTAATATTCAGCACTGTCAGATGCCAGATGCACATTCTGCAGATTATCTGATGCTTCTGAAATCCGCAGTTTTATCATTCTTGAATTTCGGTCGTTGATAGAATTGTAATCGGCTGTAACGCGTATGTACGGATCTGTGTTCTTATAATCTGATACAGATATCATGTACATTACCTCTACCTGCGCCGGGAATGTTATAAGCTTTTGACCTTCAGGAACATTTACTGCATCCACAGTAACCTTTCGTGTCTTGAATATCAGAGGCTCCACATTGAACGTAAGATCAATTGAATCGGGAACCACACACGAATTTGCCGGCGGTATAAGAGCTACTCGTTTGGTTATGGTTTCGTTGATAGAGTTTAAGCGTATCGGCTCGGTGGTAATGGCTTCCACCGATTCGGGCAATACTCCTATAGTATATACTTTTACAGAATCAAACGATAATTTGGGCTGTCCGGTTATAGTAGCCTGCGGGCCGGGAGTGACAATATAGTCCGGATTAACCGGCAGAATTACCGGTGGCTGAGATGTAAACGACAGATTAATTGAGTCAGGAGAAATTACTATAACATTTGCCCCGTCAAAAGCATTTCTTGCAATTGATTTGAGGTCTGTATCGGTCAGTCGTATGCTGTTCCCCACCCTGTACTGTCTGAAATCAATGTTGAAGTCGGGTATTCGTCCCCAGTTGAGCTTCATAAGCTGAGTACCCTTGGCGTTGATGCTTACCGACATTATCTGAGGCACCCTCGACACAATGGTAATCGAATCAGGCACATGAGTTATCTTTACAGACATTCTCACATCGGCCTGGGCTTCGTCGTTAAGTGCGGTAACCCACCACAACATTGCTGAAATCACTAAAAAGACAAAGAACGTGAGCAAGCTGTGCCCTCTGCTGGAGTGCAAGCCGTCACGGAACTTCCTGAATATGTCTTTTATAGTGTAATTCATAAATACACGGACGCACAGTTGCCGGTGCGCCCGTAGTTTATAGGATTTTATTTTGCGTTATTTGACTGCTGGGCATCCTGAGCAGCTTCTGAAGCTGAAGGATAAACAGAACCCTTGTCAATTGTAATCTTTACAGAGGGAGCGATTTCCACCATGAAAGTCTTTTCGTTAACTTCGGTAATTCTACCGAAAATACCGCCGGCGGTAACAATCTTGTCGCCTTTTGAAAGGCCTTCACGGAATTTTTTGATTTCTTTCTGACGCTTCTGCTGAGGACGGATCATAAACAGCCAGAAAACCAGAAGGAGGAGCACAATCATGATTATGCCACTGAAACCGCCGCCTTGTGCAGCAGCATCTTGAAGAGGGATGAATTGAAGAATCATTTTGTTATTTGTTAGTCGGACATTTCTGTCCCGGTTTAGGGTATTTTATTTTTTATTTTCGTCAATAGTCAACGGTTTGCGAAGCTCGCCATTCTCTATGAGCATGTTCACAATTGAATACAGAATTCCATTGATGAACGGGCCTGAACGACGGGTTGAATAATCATTGGCTATCTCGATATATTCATTTAATGAAACCGGCAGAGGAATTCCGGGGAAATTGTCGATTTCGGCTATCGCGGCGATCATAATCACGATATCCATGAAAGCCAGTCGTTCCGGATCCCAGTCGGGATTGATGAATTTGTCGATATATTCGCGATATTGCTCACGTTTGTCAACGGCGTATGTAAAGAGTTTCATGCCAAATTCGGCATCTTCCTCGTCCTTATATTGGGGCAGGAACCTTACTCCTTCTCCGTTTTCAGACTGGGCGAATTTACGTATTGTCTTCAGGGCAAAAGTACCCATAGTGGACAAATCGTCATTCCAGAAAATAGATTTAGCTTCGAGCGCTTCAGCAAGGGCATCAGAAGGCAATACCACATTGCGCATGATGTTGCGCCAGAATTCGCAATCAGTTTTCCAGTCGGTTGTTTCCAACTTCATGTATTCGGCATACAGATCCGAAGCAAGAATAGCATCGAGCAGATTCTTGAGAAGACCGGGTGAGTCAACCCAAGTAGACTTATGTTCATCAACAAACTCAGTTAATGTTTCGTTATTTTCAAGGAATTTAGCGAAAGCATTGTCAACGAAGCGGCTGTCAGGATTCAAATCGGCAGCGGTGGCAAGGTATTTTCCTTTTGCAACTTCCTGTCGATCAACTTCCTCACGTGTAAGTTCCACAATGAGTAGGAATAAGTCGAAATAAAGCTTGTAAGCCTGGTCGAGTGAATCCTCCAGATCCTTACGGGCCTTGGTATACATAGCCCTTGAATCATTGTAGGCATTGAGGGTGTTAACCGCCTGCATTATACCTCGGTGCAGACCGGCGAGCGAAAAGTCGGGGTTCTGACGCAGAATTTCTGTAACCTCAGGGTCTTTCAGAATTGTTGTTTCAAGCAATACTGTCCATAGTTTCACGTCATCTTCAAGACTATGCGAACGTTTGCGCGCATAATCAGTGAATACGGTAGAGGCCGCGAGTTTGTCGGAAAGTTTCTGCAGATAGGGTCTGAATGAATTGAGATCAGCAATATCCTTGTAGGTGATTGCTTTCAAAATAGTATTATCGGCCAAAGCCCTGCCTACACGGTTTGTACGGAACTTGGGATGTACGTCTATCGCTGCAAGAGAGCGTTCAGGGTTATTAGTCCTGATGCCCGAAAGTTCTTGAATCAAGGAGAGCATATCAAGATATACTGAATAAGCGAATCTGCGGTCGCGCGATGCAGCCTCGGGGGCGGCATCAATCTTGAATTCGCTTCGGGAAAGCAGATACGAGTAAAGAATCTGAACTACCTTAATTCTTATAAGAATGCGATTTATCATACGGGAATGTTCTTTGTCTGATGTTAGGGGTTTCTCTTGTTATAATCCACAAACCGAGGTTCATGGATTTAACTCGACAAAGTTACGACTTTTTAACGATTGTTTTGTAATCGGACGCCGAAAATTTTTAAAATTATTCTTGATTTTCTTCTTTCAGCGGGTTCCAGCCTTGAGCTTTGAGCGGAATTTCGTTGCCATCGCGTGTTACCATGGCACATCCCTCGGCTTTATCGGTCACGTAACCGATAAGGCGGACATCCTTTAAATTATCAATCTTCTCTTTATCGGTAAGAGGCACCGTGAACAGCAATTCATAGTCCTCGCCTCCATTCAGAGCTGCTGTAACGAGATTCATGTTAAGCTCTTCTGCCATTACAGCGGTCTGATAGTCTATGGGAATACGGTCTTCGTATACACGACAACCGGTATCGCTCTGCTTACAGATATGGATAAGCTCAGATGACAAACCATCTGAAACGTCCATCATTGATGTTGGCTTAATGCCTGCTGAAGCAAGTTCTTCGATTATATCGCGTCGTGCCTCGGGTTTTAGCTGACGTTCGATTAAATATTCTTTTCCTGAGAAATCGGGCACGAAGTCCTTTCGTCCGGCCGAAGCTACCTTTTCACGCTCGAGGAGCTGCAAGCCCATATATGCCGCGCCCAAATTGCCGCTGACGCATATCAGGTCGGTTGGACGTGCTCCGTCGCGGTATACTATTTTATCGCGTTGTGCCTCGCCAAGGCAAGTTATCGAAATAACCAGACCCTGATTTGATGCAGATGTGTCGCCACCCACAAGGTCTACTCCGTAAGCTTCGCAGGCAAGACGAATTCCGGCATACAGCTCTTCGATATGCTCTATTGTGAAGCGGCGCGAGATACCCAGCGACACTGTAATCTGACGCGGACAACCGTTCATCGCATAAATGTCTGAAAAATTCACCACCGCGCTTTTGTAGCCGAGGTGTTTCAATGGTACGTATGTAAGATCGAAATGCACGTTTTCCAACAACAGGTCTGTTGTGACGAGCACATCATTCTTTGATTCGTAGTGCATCACGGCCGCATCATCACCAACTCCGCGCAAGGTTGATTCGTTTAATTTGGGCAAATTTTCTGTCAGTCTGTCAATAAGACCGAATTCTCCAAGTGTTGATATTTCAGACATTTTTTTCAGAATATATAAGGAGGAATCAGGAATGTTGTGCCATTGACATACATTCCCAATTCCTCAATATGGTTTAATTATTATGAACGCTTAACGACCTCGGTAATGAGGGAAACCACAGTGGGCTGAGCCTTTACGGCAGCCTGCTGCACCTCTTCGTGCGAGGGAACATCTTTGATGTCTTTGCCGCCAAGGTCTGTGATAACCGACACACCAAACACACGCATTGAAGCGTGGCGGGCAACGATTACTTCAGGAACGGTAGACATACCTACGGCATCACCGCCGATAATGCGGAAATACTCATATTCGGCAGGTGTTTCAAAAGTAGGACCGGTGGTGCCTACATATACACCGTGCATGAGACGCAGACCCTTTTCTTCGGCAATCTTGTCGGCAAGTTCGATAAGTTGAGGGTCATAAGCATCTATCATGGCCGGGAAGCGGGTGCCAAGTTCGTTGTAGTTTTTGCCGCGGAGAGGATTTTCGGGGAACAAATTGATATGGTCGGTGATTACCATAACATCACCAACCTTGAATTCCTTGTTCATACCGCCTGAAGCATTTGATACAAACAGGGTGTCAACTCCGAGAGCTTTGAAAACACGTACAGGGAATGTAACCTGCTTCATGTTGTAGCCTTCATAGTAATGGAAACGGCCCTGCATGGCAATAACACGTTTACCGCCTAATGAACCGAAGATAAGGTTACCGGAATGGCCTTCTACTGTCGAGACAGGCATGTTGGGTATTTCGGAATAGGGGATATACTGTTTATCTTCCATGAAGTCTACAAGAGAGCCGAGACCTGTGCCAAGAATAATAGCTGTCTTGGGCATTTCGCCGGTTACCTTCGAACGAAGGAATTCGGCAGTTTGATTGATTTCAGTTAACATGGTTTGTTTTGTGTTGTGTTATGTATTTATAATAGTACTCAACTGTCCTTAATAACGGAATTTAAGCCTTAAATGTTGTCAAGGACGACTATTTCTTATCAAGCGTGTCAGTTCCTGACTGAACTCACGGTTGCCGTGTACATCAAATTCCACCTTAACCGGCAGATAATATGTTATGGCTCTGAGCTCCGGCGGGAAATATGGGCTGGCTACCATCCTTACCGCATCTTTTTCGGTTGTTATAAGTATGCGGTTTTTCCCTTTCATAGTCTTGTACCGCTTAAGGAGCATCTGAAAGTCCTTGCGGTTGAAATTATAATGATCCGGGAAAATATTCACTCTCACCTTTGGCATATAGCTCTTGAGATAGCGGATAAAGGGTCTTGGATTATTTATACCGGCCACTGCGAGAATCGAGTCTTCGGCATCCATCCATTCAAGGCATGGTACTCCACGGCTCTGATCCGGAAAAAGAGGCACCAGCTGCTGATATGAGTAACGTGAGAAAAATACGTCCTGATAAGGGAAGAGTCCAAGATTCTTTTTGAAGAGAGCGTAGTCAAGGTCTTTCATTGTGTCGGGACACTTTGATACCACAACTACATCGGCTCGGTTAATACCCCTTACAGGCTCGCGCAGGCGTCCGTAAGGCAACATTTTGTCTTCGTAAAGAGGGCGGTTGAACTCAGTCACCACTATCGACACAGTGGGCTTGACGTAGCGGTGCTGAAATGCATCATCAAGCACCACAAGGTTTAACTCGGGGTCAAGGCGTTGCAATTCGCGGATTCCGTGGACACGATCCTCACATACTGCTACGGTTACTTTTTTACCGAATTTCTGATACATCTGAAAAGACTCGTCGCCTATATCGCGAGGTTTTGAAAACGGTGTCGCAAGTACAAAGCCTTTGGTTGACCGTTTGTATCCGCGCGATAATATGGCAATATGGAAATTGTTGCGTAAAGCCTCCACTATATATTCGGTATGCGGAGTTTTACCGGTCCCGCCTACGGCGAGATTTCCCACAACTACAACCGGAATATCAAATTCATGTTGTGGTAAAATCTTCCAGTCAAACATTTTATTACGAACAAAGATTATGGCGCCATACAGTTTGGAGCATGGCAACAATATCAGTTTCGATATAAATGAGCGGAACGTCACTTTCAGAAGTATCTTAATTAATAGAATTCAATTGTTATTCTATTCTCATTTCGGGCATACGTGCCTGTATGGGATTCATTGTCTGCAGACGGTCGAGCGTGCGGAGAATACGTACACTGTTGGCATCTAAAGTGATGTTCCCGATATTCATGTTCTTCTTGGCCTCAGCGAGGAATTGCGAGAAGAACTTATCTTCAACCACGGGGTACGATACCACTTTGTCGGCATTGATACCGGCAATTTCAGCAATTGCTTTTACCGTTGCATCCAGGCTGCCGATTTCATCAACAAGACCAAGGCCAAAAGCTGCACCACCTGTCCATACGCGACCTTCGGCAATAACTTTCACTGAATCCTGACTGATTCCTCTGCCTTTGGCTACACGCGATGTGAACAGATCGTAGGTATTTTCAACCGAGCCTTGCAGAGCTTGCAGTTGCGAGGGGGTAAGACCTGTGAGCAACGACGGGAATGCTGCGTTGGCATTTGTCTGCACGGTAGAGAATGCAAGGCCGAGCTTGCCTGTGGTAAGTTCACTGAAATCGGGGATGAGGCCGAACACACCGATTGAACCGGTCAATGTAGTGTGATCTGCATAAATCTTGTCGGCTCCGCATGAGATGTAATAACCGCCTGAAGCAGCCATATCGCCCATAGAAACATAGAACGGCTTGTTCTTGGACTTGAAGTATTCAAGGGCTTCCCAAATCTGTTCTGAAGCAAAAGCAGAACCACCGCCAGAGTTTACACGAAGCACAAGCGCTGCCACATTCTTATCATCGGCAAGTTGAATAATCTCAGGAACCATTCTGTTGCCGACTATACCGCCTTCGCCTGAATCAACTATATCGCCTACTGCATAGAGTACGGCTATATGTCTCTTGTCGGAGTTAGCCTCCTTTTGTGTCATCATATATTCGGAAGGGAGTACCAAAGGCAGGTCTTCGTCATCATCAAGGCTGAGTTCGTAGCGGAGTCGCTTTTCTACCAGACGGCGATATCTGAGCAAGTCTACCGCGTTAGCATCAAGCACACGATTCTGCGGCCACATGGCGATGAGCGAATCAGCCCAAAAGTTTACTTCTTTTTCAGAAACTTTTCTTGAAGAAGTGATCACTCCTGACATGTAGTTCCACATAGAATCTATCATAACCTGGGTCTGAAGACGCGATGCGGGGCTCATTTCAGTAGTCATGAAAGGCTCTACCGCGCTCTTGAACGTGCCAACACGCACCACCTGCATCTTTACACCGATTTTATCCAGAAGGCCTTTGAAGAACGGCACCTGCGATGCCACACCGTGAACGTCAACACTGCCCATGGGATTCAGGTAAATGCTGTCTGACAGAGCAGATATCATGTAATCGCCCTGGGAGTATGCATCGGCGTATGAATAAACCCATTTACCTGACTCCTTGAATTCCTTCAGAGCCTCTACAACTTCCTCGCGAGAAGCAGCGCCCATTGCCGAGCCGGCTGCGTCGATAAAAATACCTTCTATTTTTGAATCGTCTTTAGCAAGGCGGATTGATTTTACTATATCGTCAAGAGATTCTGTTCCACCCTCCACATTCTGCAGCATCTGCCATACATCGGCCGGCTGCATCCTTTCGGGTATCTCACCATCAAGTTTCAAGTACAGGATTGAGTGTTTTGCAACCACAGGCTTGTTGTCAGAGCCTGACGCAATCAGCGCTCCCACTACGGAAACGCATACCATGAAAATAAGAAAAATCGAAATCCAGAAGCCCGCGATAGTGCCGAGCATGGAGATGAAGAATTTTTTTAACATCTTGACTTTATTGAGAGTTTTATTGAATTCCCATACCTAAGCCGATATCAATTTTTCAAAATGCCCGTGATTGAAGCACTCGGAATATCAATTGATACCCATAGTTACAGTTTATTCTTTATGCTCATTAGACGCCAAAATTACAAAAAAATAGCAGATTGACGGAGTTAAAATTTGTTAACTCATTTTTACATGTATCATTTTTGTTCTATTACCCTGTTTTTTCGACCAACTAACTTCTCAGTTCACTTGTTTTATTTTAAACTTTAAAAAAATGTACAAATACTTATTGCCCATATTGATACTTCTAGCTATTAGTGCAAGTGCCGGCGCTCAAAATTCAGCAAACAGTCCTCTCGTGAAAGAAAATTCCGGGAAGGACGGTTTTTCCACGCACCTTGCTTTTGAGTTAACCACACCTACGGGAAGTGCAGGCCGATGGTCAACCGGAGGAGGAGCCTCGCTCACCATATCCTACTCTCATTTCATAACCGACCACATGTTTATAGCACCGGGCGTAGGCGGATTTTATAACTCAATGGGCACTGATTTCATACCTCAATATAACAATATATACGAAGGCACGGTAAAGAACTGGGGCGTGCGCGTGCCCATTCTCTTGGGATATCAGCTTCGTTTGGCCCAGGACCTTAATTTGGCATTTGCCACAGGCCCTTTGCTCAACATAAACCTTTATGCACGCGAACAAGCCACTCCCAACTTCAATGCCGATCCGATAGAGCCTGCAGAGAGCATCAACCTGTTCGGCCAGGGATTCAACAGGCTTGATTTGCAATGGGATTTTTATGTAGGTCTTATCTATAAACAGCGTTACAGCGTGGGCTTTTCGGCCGGTGCCGGTATTACGAATGTAGCTTCGATGACAGAAGGACAAAGACGGTTGAATATCCGTCGCAACAACTTTTCATTTATGCTCAGTTATACGTTCTAAACCATATATTTTTTCAAAAATTTGAATAATCAGGGATTTTTTTATACCTTTGCACTCATATTAATAAAGAATCACTTTCATAATTGAAAGCGCTTATGTCCCAAAAGATTGTCATACTTGATTTCGGTTCGCAAACTACACAACTCATAGGTCGTCGTGTTCGTGAGCTCAACACTTATTGCGAGATTGTGCCGTATAATAAATTCCCCGCCGATGACCCAGACATCATCGGCGTTATCCTTTCCGGCAGTCCTTTCTCGGTTTATGATGAAAAGTCATTTAAAGTAGATGTAGCCCCGATAGCCGCCCGCTACCCGGTGCTTGGAATTTGCTACGGTGCCCAGCTCCTTGCCTGGCAAAACGGAGGAGTGGTAGAGAGCGCACCCTCAAGAGAATATGGCCGTGCCATACTTTCTGAGGTAAACGATACCGACGCTCTGTTCCACGACATTAATCCGGGCGAAACCGTATGGATGAGCCACGGTGACACCATCACCGTCCTTCCTGAAAATTTCAAGATCATCGCTTCTACCGATGACGTTAAATGTGCAGCTTTCCATGTTGAAGGACGCGATATCTGGGGGGTGCAATTCCATCCCGAAGTATTCCATTCAACTTGCGGCACAAGACTGCTTTCCAATTTCGTAAAGGATATTTGCGGTTCTAAAGGCGACTGGAATGCCGATGCATACATCGAGACTACCGTTGCAGCCCTGAAGCAACAACTTGGCAACGACAAAGTAGTGCTTGGTTTGAGCGGTGGTGTAGACTCATCGGTAGCTGCCGTACTGATTTCACGCGCTATAGGCGATAATCTGACATGTATTTTCGTTGATCACGGTCTGTTGCGCAAAGATGAATTCGCGCAGGTAATGAATGATTACCGCTGCCTTGGTCTTAACGTAATAGGTGTTGACGCTTCAGAAGAATTCTTCGCAGAACTCAAAGACGTCAAGGATCCTGAACGCAAACGCAAGATAATAGGCAAAGGCTTTATTGACGTATTCGACAGAGAAGCCCACAAGCTTAAAGATGTGAAGTGGCTCGCCCAAGGTACAATTTACCCCGACCGCATCGAATCGCTTTCGATCACCGGCACCACAATCAAGAGCCATCATAACGTAGGCGGACTTCCCGAAAAAATGAATCTGAGCTTATGCGAACCATTGCAATGGCTCTTTAAAGACGAGGTCAGAGCCGTAGGACGAGCCCTGGGCATGCCCGAACACCTTATCACTCGTCATCCTTTCCCGGGTCCGGGTCTGGCCGTGCGCATTCTCGGCGACATCACTCCCGAAAAGGTTCGTATCCTGCAAGAAGCCGACGATATATTTATCCGCGGACTGCGCGAATGGGGTCTTTACGACCAGGTATGGCAAGCCGGAGTGATCCTGCTTCCCGTACAGAGCGTAGGTGTAATGGGTGATGAACGCACATACGAGAGTGCGGTAGCTCTGCGCGCAGTGACATCGACCGATGCCATGACTGCCGACTGGGCACATCTGCCATACGAATTCCTTGCCAAGGTTTCAAATGAGATAATCAATAAGGTAAGAGGTGTGAATCGTGTAACATACGATATTTCTTCAAAACCACCGGCAACCATTGAGTGGGAATAACATTCCTGTACAATTTCTACCGGTACAATTTCTAAATGTGTCTTAAGCCTTAATTTTCACTATTCAACCACAGGCAATTCATACTATTTAGCAACTTAAACTAAAACATATAATTTTTTTTACGATTCTGATGAAAAAGAGTCCACTTCAGAAAGCCCGTGCGGCTTATCAACCCAAACTGCCCATCGTACTCACCGGTGCAGTAAAAGCCATTGAAGGCAAACCCACTCAGTCTGTAGCAAATCAGGCTGAAATCCAGGCATTGTTCCCCAATACATACGGTCTGCCCGAACTTAAATTTGAAAAAAATCCCGCTCCCACAGCCGGAAAGCCCGTTAATGTAGGTGTTATCCTCTCAGGCGGTCAAGCCCCCGGCGGACATAACGTAATCTGCGGATTATTTGACGGTATCAAAAAGATTCACCGCGACAGCCGTCTTTTCGGTTTCCTCATGGGCCCCGGCGGTCTTGTAGATCACAAGTACATCGAACTCACCTCGGCCATCATCAACGAATACCGCAATACCGGTGGTTTTGACATCATCGGTTCAGGCCGTACAAAACTCGAAACCAAGGATCAGTTTGACAGCGGTCTCGAAATCTGCAAAGAACTCGGCATCAACGCCCTCGTTATCATTGGTGGTGACGACTCAAATACAAATGCCGCCGTACTCGCCGAATACTACAAGAGCATCAATGCAGGTGTTCAGGTTATCGGTTGCCCCAAGACCATTGACGGCGACCTTAAGAACGAATGTATCGAAACTTCATTCGGTTTTGACACCGCCACCAAGGTATATTCAGAAGTTATCGGCAACATCCAGCGCGACTGCAACTCTGCCAAGAAATACTGGCATTTCATCAAACTGATGGGCCGTTCAGCCAGCCACATCGCTCTTGAGTGTGCTCTTCAGACCCAGCCCAATGTCTGCATCATCTCTGAAGAAGTTGAAGCCAAGGACATGACACTTGACCAGGTTGTAGACTACATTGCCAACATCGTGGCTCAGCGTGCCAAGTATGGCAATAACTTCGGTACAGTACTCATTCCCGAAGGTCTTATCGAGTTCATCCCCGCTATCAAAAAGCTTATCGCGGAACTCAACAACATCCTCGCTATCAACGCTGCCGAAACAGCCGGTCTCAGCAGCGCCCAGCTCGAAGAATTCATTCTTTCTCACCTCAATGAAGAGAATGCCGCTACAATCAAGAGCCTGCCCACTACCGTAGCCCGCCAGCTCATGCTCGACCGCGACCCCCACGGCAACGTACAGGTATCGCTCATCGAAACCGAAAAGCTCCTCAGCGAAATGGTTGGCAAACGCCTTGCAGAAATGCAGGCCGCCGGTCAGTATGACGGCAAGTACTCTACTCTGCACCACTTCTTCGGTTATGAAGGCCGTTGCGCAGATCCTTCTAACTTCGACGCCGACTATTGCTATGCTCTCGGCTTCAATGCCGCTTGCCTGATCAATGCAGGTGTCACCGGCTATATGTCATCAATCCGCAACCTTGTTAAGCCTGCTGTACAGTGGATTGCCGGCGGTATTCCAATCACCATGATGATGAACATCGAACACCGCAACGGTGCCGACAAGCCCGTAATCCAAAAGGCTCTTGTACGTCTTGACGGCGCACCTTTCAAGAAGTTTGCCGCTCAGCGCGATGATTGGGCCATGAACACTTGCTACATCTACCCCGGTCCCATCCAGTACTTCGGTCCGTCGGAAGTATGCGACCAGCCCTCGCTTACACTCCGCTACGAACACCAGGGTAAGTAAGATATTCCCGACTCTCAGCTTGCAGAGCCTGTCCTTCGGGGAGCAATTCAGCTCACGGACAGGCTCTTTTTTTGTATCCATATAATTTCAAATAGCCGGCGGGAAAGAAGCCAAGTTATATTTATCACTCATTTTAAGCAATTTTTGTAAAATTTTTCGTAACTTTGGCGCAAATTTATTTCATATATGAATATAAGCCGACAGTATCGCTTCATCTCACTGTTTTGCCTTGTAACGATGCTATTTCCAATAACATCTTACGCTCAAGAGAAATTCAGCCGAAATATTGAAAACATATCTTTTGTTCCTAAGGGACAATGGATTGGCGGCGTCAGTGTGAATTATTCGCAAAGCGACCAAAATAATTATCAATTCCTCATTTTTGAAAAAATATCCGGAGACACATACACGTTTAAGGTAAGTCCGATGCTCCTCTACGCTTTCAAGGACAATCTGGCTATGGGCGGGCGTTTTGCATACTCGCGCTCACGCACCAGACTTGAGAGCGCTGATGTAGTACTTGATTCGGAGACAGATTACAACGTTGACAATCTGTATTCCATAACCCACTCCTATTCCGGAACATACTGTTTCCGCCAATATATGTCGCTCGGCGCAAACACCCGCTTCGGACTGCTTAATGAAGTGCAGTTGCAGCTTGGCGGCGGACAGTCCAAAATCTGCAGTGGTACAGGCGAGGACTTCACCGGAACATATTCAAGGCACTTTGACTTTAACGTTGGTTTGGCGCCCGGTTTGATTGTATTTCTCAACAATTACTCGGCCCTTGAAGTAAATGTGGGCGTGCTCGGTTTCAACTACAGGCACAACAAATACACCACCGACCGGATATATGTGGCCAACATGCGCACGTCGTCGGCTAACTTCAAGATCAATCTGTTTTCAATCACCTTCGGGATGGCATTCTACATTTAATAATCATGAAGAAATTCTTCCTTATAATATTAGTGATGCTATCGGTCATAGCGCCCACACCGCTTATGGCTCAGCAAATCGTACGCAAACAGCTGGCCCCCGTTAATCCCGACATGGACGAAAAAGTAATTGTAGGCAACGACACAGTGCCTATCGTGGTACCGGAACGCAATCTCGGCCGATTCGACCGCGGACTCTATAATTATCTTTTCATTCCTAAAGGGAAGTGGAGTTTCGGACTCACTGCTTCATACGGTGAAATGAACACGGAAGATGTACAGATTCTTTCCCTGATGAAAGACTTTGATTTCAAGGGTAAGATTTATTCTGTAAAACCTTTCATATCATATTTCATACGCAATAACCAGTCGGTAGGTTTACGATTCAACTACTCGCGCGGAATAGGCGACCTTGCCAATCTCAGTGTGGATTTTGATGACGATCTTAATTTCAATCTCAAAGATGTAAGCTACTATACACAAAGCTATTCCACATCACTTTTTTACAGAAATTACATCGGCCTCAACAAAAGCAAGCGCTTCGGTATCTTCAATGAAGTGGATATAACAGTGGGCAGCGGCTCAGCACGCTTCAAGCGTATTTATGACGGCAAGCCCAAGGATACACGCAATGTGATTACTCAGGGTAGCATTAATTTCAGCCCCGGTGTGTGCGTATTCATTCAAGAATATGTTGCATTCAATGTATCATTCGGCGTATTTGGTATCAACTTCAAACGCGAACATCAGACTACCGATAATATTGACGAAGGAACACGCTTTACTTCAGGAGCCAATTTCCGCTTCAACATCTTCAACATCAACTTAGGAATGATGGTAGTAATATGAAAAAAGCTTTATTCTACATATCCATCCCGGCTCTGGCACTTGCTACCGCCGGTTGCATAAAAAACGATATACCCTACCCTCGTATACAGCCTAATTTCCTTACATTCAATGTAGAAGGTCAAACCAAAGGTACAGCCATCGATTCTGCCACACGCAGCGTAACGGTGTATCTTCCCGAGACGGTAGATATATATAACGTAAATGTATCAGACTACACCCTTAGTCCGGGCGCAAGCATGGTGAGCGGAGACTTCTCTCAACCGATCAACCTGTCCAAGCCTTACGACGTAGTGCTCCATCTTTATCAAGACTGGACATGGCGCATAACTGCATCACAGGAAATAGAGCGTTATTTCACTGTAAGCGGCCAGGTTGGTACGTCGGTTATCGACGTGCCCGGTAGACGTGTGGTTGCTTCGGTAACAAAGAAAACTTCACTTGCATCAGTACTGGTTGAAAGCATCAAACTCGGAGCAGAAGGCTCAACCATGCTGCCTGACCTTGAAGGGAAACGTGTTGACTTCACGAATCCTGTTAAAGTAGAAGTAACAGAATGGGGGCGTACATCTACCTGGACTATATTCGTAGAACAATCCGAATCCGACATCACCACCGAGCGTATTGACGCCTGGACCAATGTTGCATGGGTGTATGGCAGCGGAGAAGCTGACAAGACCAACGGCGTTGAATACAGAATAAAAGGCGATACTGAGTGGACTAAAGTTTCACAAAACGACATTGTGAGCGACGGTGGCAGTTTCTATGCCCGCATCCTGCACCTTTCGCCTGCGACCACATACGAAGGCCGTGTATACTCTGATGACATATTCGGAGAAACTATAGAATTTACGACCGGCACCGCTGCTCAAGTTCCAAACAGCAGTCTTGACGACTGGTGGCTTGACGGCAAAATCTGGAATCCTTGGACAGAAGGCGGTGAGCAGTATTGGGATACCGGCAATAAAGGAGCTACAACGCTGGGTGCTTCCAATTCAGTTCCTACTGATGACACTTCATCGGGACAAGGATGGGCTGCAAAGCTCGAAACAAAATTCATCGGTATAGGTGCACTTGGCAAACTTGCTGCAGGAAACCTTTTTGCCGGTCGATATGTCAAGACTGAAGGTACAAACGGCATACTGTCGTTTGGCAGACCTTTCACACAAAGGCCTACCAAAATGAGGGGCTACTTCAAATACAACAGTTCGCCCATCAACTACGTTTCAAGCGAATGGACCAACCTTAAGGGACAACCAGACTCGTGCATTGTATGGGTGGCGCTGATCGACTCTGACCAGCCTTGTGAGATACGCACCAATCCCAAGAACCGCAAGCTGTTTGATGAAAACGATCCGGAGGTGATTGCATACGGAAAAATGGAATATGGCCAGACTGTAACCGATTACGTTCCGTTTGAGTTCGAACTGGAGTATAAGTCAACATCGCGGATACCGAAATACATACTTATCACAGCTTCGGCGTCGAAGTATGGAGACTACTTCACAGGTGGTACGGGATCAATATTATATCTTGACGACCTGCAACTACTGTACGATTACTAAAATTTTTGACAAGAGGCATAAATGAGAGGACAACTTTAGCAAATTTTTGCTATCTTTGTTCTCTCAATTGCGAATATCTAAGAAATGAATCAAAATATCAAAATAAAAGGTATAAATATAGCATATAACAAGGTTGGCTCAGGCCACCCTATGATTCTGATGCACGGGTGGGGCTGCGACAGCAGCGCGCTCAGATTGTTTG
Organism: uncultured Muribaculaceae bacterium; assembly: GCA_910586975.1. Taxonomy (GTDB): domain Bacteria; phylum Bacteroidota; class Bacteroidia; order Bacteroidales; family Muribaculaceae; genus CAG-873. Next base: position 77,561 of record CAJUKX010000008.1, read on the forward strand.
AACGAGTGGGTTCGGAGCATCACGAAGTATATAATATCGACTTACCGGGATTCGGCAAATCAGATGAACCTCCTACACCATGGGGTGTAAAGGAATACACAGAGATGCTTGAAGAATTTGTAAGGATTCTCGGAATAAACAATCCTGTTATACTCGGACATTCTTTCGGCGGACGTATAGCCATTCTATTTGCCTCGCGAAATAAGGTATCGCGTCTGCTGCTTGTAGACGCTGCAGGTGTCAGACCTAAACGCACCCTATCCTATTATTATAAAATCTACAGCTACAAATTCGCCAAGTGGATTTACCCCAATCTGGTAGGCCGCAAACGCGCTGATGAGCTGATTGAAGAAATGCGTTCGCGCAGAGGGTCGTACGACTACGTAAATTGCTCACCGCAAATGCGCAAAGTAATGGTAAATGTGGTAAACAGCGACCTCAAAAGCGTAATGCCCAAAATCAAGGCTCCCACGCTGCTCATTTGGGGCGAGGAAGATACTGCCACTCCTATGCGCGATGCCAAGATAATGCAAAAGCTTATACCAAATGCAGGGCTTGTTTCGTTCCCGGGTGCGGGACATTTCAGTTTCGTTGATAATCCTTACCAGTCAACAGCAGTAGTAAGGCGTTTCATATCGACATCCATAACTTCAGAATAATCATGGCAATCAATATTATTTTTGCAATAATAGCTACACTAATCATGGCCTGCACGCTCGTTTATGAGCTTAAGCGCGACCTGATGATGTTTCAGCAGAATTCCTACCGTCCGTCAAGATACCGCACATGGCTGTCAGAATCAAAAGACACCACTTCGATGTGGCGTCTTGCCGCGTTGGTTATTTTCTTTATATCCATCTCCTCTTTCACGCATCCGTACGCTACTGTTTTTCTGACCGTAGCTTTTGGATTAATATGCACAGCGCATCTCAGAAAGCAGAAATACAAGAAACCCCTTGCATGGACAGCACGAGCCAAACGAATATACGCCGTGGCTTGTATACTTTCTGTGGCCATTGCCATAGCAGGGTGGTTCATTTCACCGGCCGGCTCATTTGTTTTTGAGAAAATCACAGCATTGGCCTCGGCACTGCTTGCCGCATATTGCGCCTCGCACATTATCATTATTGTGGCAAACTTCATCCTCAAGCCGGTTGAGGCCGCCATCACACGTCATTACTACAATGATGCCGCAAACATCCTTAAGGGAATGAAAGACCTTAAAATCATTGGTATCACAGGCTCTTACGGCAAGACCAGCACCAAGCACTATCTGCACCGTATTCTGTCTGAAAAATATGACACTCTGATGACCCCCGGAAGCTTCAATACCACCCTCGGAGTTGTCCGTACCATACGCGAATACCTTAAGCCTTACAACGAGATTTTCATCGTGGAGATGGGTGCCAAAAATATTGGCGATATTAAAGAAATATGCGACCTTGTACATCCGCACATGGGTATCATAACTGCTGTGGGCCCTCAACATCTCGAATCTTTCAAAACTATAGAGAATGTACAGGCCACAAAGTTTGAACTTGCCGATGCAATCCCTTCTGACGGCATTGCTATCATAAACAACGATTTCCCCAAAATAGCCGACCGAAAGGTTAATAACTGCGAGTGTCTGAGATATGCAATAAAAGCCGATGCTCCCTGGCGTGCTGAAAACATAAGCTATGGAGCCGACGGCACAAGTTTCACCGTCAAAGGACCTGAAGGTTATGAGCTTTCGCTGAAAACTCAACTGATGGGTGAAGCTAATGTCAGCGACCTGTTAGCCGCCATTGTATGCGCTGTAAACCTTGGACTGGAAGACAAAGCTATTCAAGCAGCGGTTGCTTCAATCGAACCCGTAGAACACCGATTGTCTGTGAAACGCACGGCAGGCGGAATCACAATTCTTGACGACGCTTTCAACTCCAATCCCGTTGGATCGCGCATGGCGCTGGAAGTTCTGGGTACTATGCGCACCGGCAAACGCATTGTAATAACTCCGGGTATGATAGAACTTGGCACCGAACAGCATGAGCTTAACTTGCAGCTCGGTCAAACAATAGCCGAAAACGTTGACATCGCAATAGTGGTAGGTAACTACAACCGCGAGGCTATTGCCGAGGGCATACGCATCAAGGGCTTCGCAGAAGATAAGCTGTATCTTGTAGACTCATTTGCCGAAGCTCAAAAAATCCTTGCCTCGATAGCGGCAAAAGGCGACACCGTTCTTTACGAAAACGATTTACCTGATACATTCAAGTAATAAACACTCGTATCTGTTAGATTTTAATAAAAGACAAATAAAATAATTTAGAAATGAAAACTAAAATTGGAGTGTTTTTCGGTGGCCGTTCCACCGAGCATGAAATTTCTATAATTTCTGCCAATCAGGCCATCAATGCTTTCAATCCGGAAAAATACGAAATTATTCCAATTTACATCTCAAAAGAAGGCAAATGGTACACAGGCCGTGAACTGCTCACCCTGTCGAACTACCGCAACATACCCGAACTCCTGAAAAAGGTTACCGAGATTTACATGAAGCCAATATACGGAGACTTCAACATTTATAATGCAAAAAAGTCAATGTTTGGCAAAGAGATTTTTGACACTCTCGATCTTGCGATACCCGTACTTCACGGTACAAATATGGAAGACGGTCGTTTTGAAGGCCTACTTGAGACAATAGGTATTCCCTATGCAGGCTGCGACACCCTTTCATCGGCAAACGGCATGGATAAAATCACCATGAAGATGATTCTCAGCGCCGATGGTATTCCTGTAGTTGATTATGTGTGGTTTACCGACCACAAGTGGGCCGCAGACCGCGATGCAATTATAGAAAAGATTGAGAAAAAGTTATCATATCCGGTAATTGTGAAGCCTGCCGACCTCGGTTCTTCCATCGGCATCGGCACTGCCCATGACCGAGAAGCTTTGATAGAAAAAATCAACAATGCCACACGCTTTGCCTCGCGCATCATTGTTGAACACATGGTCACCAATCTTCGCGAAATCAATTGCTCGGTTCTTGGCGATGTTGATGAATATCAGACCTCAGTCCTCGAAGAACCCATCAAAGCTGAAGAAATACTGAGCTACGGCGACAAATATATGGCCGGTGGCATGCATGCCGCACAAAAGAGGATTCCGGCTGAGCTTTCAGATGATCTTGCCACAGAATGCTCACGCCTGGCCGGTGATACATTCAGCGTTCTCGGATGCCATGGGGTGAGTCGAGTTGACCTTATTATTGATGCTGACACAAATAAGGTTTATGTAAACGAAATCAACACCATACCCGGCTCTTTGAGCTATTACCTTTGGGAAGCCGGTGGTCTGTCATTCGAATCCTTAATGGACAAGCTTGTAAAACTCGCGCTTAAACGCCAGCGCTCGATGCAGAACAAAACCCTTACCTTCGACCAGAATATCTTTGCTCTCGGAGGTGGTGTAAAAGGTGGTTTGAAAAAATAACACGCTCCCGTATAACAATGCAGCCGCTGCGATTTTTTCGCAGCGGCTGCATTGTTATAAACTTCTATGGAAATTTATTCCTGTACAAGAGAAACGATGAATTCTTTTTCGTCTTCATCATCCACATTGATTGCGATCTTGCCTTCGCGGGCAAGCCAACCGAGTGCGGCGAATGTTTCTTTATCTTTGAGCTTTGTTACTTTCTTGAGTTGTTTGATACCCATGGCATCAGCAGCTGCAAGAGCCTGCCATATAAGACCGGCGTTTTTTCCTATAACTTCTACGTTCATAGTTGAAATTGTTATATTGTTGTTAGACATAAGTAGGTTTACGCTACATAATAATTTTTTGCAAATATACGGATTTTCTCGTTATTTTATTACTATTAAAATAACAAAATTAACAAAAAATAGTTGCATTTTTTATAAACAGCTTTATATCAGCATGATAAAAATTTTCACTTTGATTATATTTCTTCTATGAAAATTGTTGTATCTTTGTAATAAATTTCAAAAGAGACGATTAATATAACAATGCAAGGCTTAGTAGTAAGAAATACAGGTTCAAATTATATAGTTGCCACTGACAACGACCCGTCGGTGGAAATTCCATGCAAAATAAAAGGAAACTTCAGGATTAAGGGTATACGCACTACAAATCCGGTGGCAGTTGGCGACCATGTGACCATAGGTACTCCGGGACCCGATGGAGTGGCGTTTATCACCGCTATTTCACCTCGCAGAAATTATATAATCCGTCGTGCGAGCAATCTTTCTAAAGAGTCGCATATCATAGCGGCAAATGTCGACCTTGCCATGCTGGTGATTACAGTAGCCCACCCTACCACTTCCACTACTTTTATCGACCGGTTTCTGGCAACTGCCACAGCCTACAACATACCGGCGCTTTTAGTAATAAACAAAATTGATTTACTTACCGAACCCGAAGACAATGAACTCCTCGAAGCCATAAAATATCTTTACACATCAATCGGCTATCAGGTAGCATTCGTTTCAGCCAAGACCGGGCAAGGCATTGAGGAATTGCGTAAAATAATCAGCAACAAGATAGTTCTTGTTTCGGGCAACTCCGGTGTAGGCAAATCGACACTCATTAATGACCTCGTACCCGGACTCAATCTCAAGACTTCAGAAATTTCGGCAGTACACGATACCGGGGTTCATACTACCACTTTCAGTGAGCTTTTCAGACTGCCCGGCGACGATGGCGGAGCGATTATTGACACTCCCGGAGTGAGAGGATTCGGAACTATTGACTTCGACAAATATGAGGTTGCCCATTATTTCCCCGAGCTTTTTGAAATTTCGAAAGATTGCAGGTTCAACAATTGCACACATACCCACGAACCCGGCTGTGCAGTATTAGAAGCTCTTGAAGAAAACCGTATAGCACAAAGCCGCTATGCCTCATATCTCTCGATTCTTGATGACGCACAAGACGAAAAATATCGTAAAGGCTATTAAAGCCCTATTAACTAAAAAAACAGGAACACAGCTGTCAGTTGCTGCGTTCCTGTTTTTTTATTTCTGAAAATTATTGGATTGGTTCGAGTTGAACGGTGAAATGACGCATGAGTTCAGTTTCCCAAACTATCTTATAACCGTGTGTTATGCTCTCACGACGATCGAAAACATTTTTCAGTGCCACAGCAATCACGTCCATGTGATTATTGGTGTATACACGGCGAGCAATGCACAGGCGCAGAAGATCCATACCTCCGAAACGGTTTTCGCGTGTTACAGGGTCACGGTCGGCAAGTATGTATCCTATTTCACAGCCACGTACACCTGCTTCCTTATACAGCTCTATGGCAAGAGTCTGGGCAGGGAATTCTTCCTTGGGAACTTTTGTCAAAACAAGGCCGGCATCAACAAAGATTGCATGACCACCAACCGGACGCTGATAAGGAATACCGAATTCATCAAGACGCGAAGCAAGATACTGTACCTGACGTATACGGGTGTCGAGATTGTCAAACTCTGTATTTTCATCAAGGCCTACAGCCAGCGCAGCCATATCGCGGCCATTCATACCGCCGTAGGTAAGATAGCCTTCAAAGGGGATGCAATACTTCTTGGCACCTTCATACCAATCCTCGTGGCGGGTGGCGATAAATCCACCCATGTTAACGATACCGTCTTTCTTGGCCGACATTGTCATGCCGTCGGCGTATGAGAACATCTCGCGGGCGATTTCCTTTATAGTCTTGTCGGCATAACCTTCTTCGCGGGTCTTTATGAAGTAGGCGTTCTCGGCAAAGCGAGCAGAGTCGAGAATCACACGTTTGCCATATTTATCAGCAACACGGCGTACTTCCTTGAGGTTTTCCATTGATACGGGCTGGCCGCCGGCGGTGTTGTTGGTAACAGTGACAACAATAAATGCTACCTTGTCGCCATTTTCGGCGAGCGCTTTTTCGAGTTTGGCTATATCGACATTACCCTTGAAAGGCAATTCGAGCTGGGTATTCTTTGCCTCGTCAATGGTGCAGTCGAGAGCGGTAGCTTTGCGGCTCTCGATGTGCCCCTTTGTAGTATCAAAGTGTGAGTTGCCCGGTACTATGTCGCCTTCTTTAACCAGATGCGAGAACAGCACATTCTCGGCAGCTCGGCCCTGGTGGGTGGGTATAACGTATTCAAAACCGGTGAGCCGGGTAATCACGTCTTTCAGTTCATAGAATGAGCGCGAACCGGCGTAGCTTTCATCACCCATCATCAGGGCAGCCCATTGGCGATCGCTCATCGCTCCGGTGCCCGAGTCGGTCAAGCAATCTATATAAACCTGATCGGCAGGGAGTTGAAAGAGATTATAGTGAGCATCCTTTATCCATTGCTCACGTTCTTCACGGGTTGAAGTACGTATATGTTCAACCATTTTTATTTTCCAAGATTCAGCTATAGGTAGTTCCATGGTAGTTGATTTTAATGATAAGTCCCCAAAATTAATCCATTTATTTAATTTCACATACATAAAAACATGTGTTATTAAGCATATTTCGTATTTTTAACAGATAATTTTCTGATTTCCGCCCTCTATTTAATGATATTATTTGTTTGTTTTGTTAATACTTATTATGTAATTTTGCATTCATATATGAATATATTTGAAACCATAAGTCTGCGTCGCAGCGTCCGCAATTTTGACGGATGTGCGATTTCTGATTCTCAGGCAAAACAGATCAGACAGAGTATACAGCATGCTTCATCACCCTTTGGCGGGAATTATACTATAAAACTCGTAAATGTTGACGATGTTGATGAATTCAAACCCTCAACATACGGTGTAATAAAAGGAGCTAAATCTTATTTATTACTCGGTCTTGATGTGTCCGACGCGCGTTCGTGGCTATCGGGTGGTTATGCGCTTGAGCAGGTTGTGCTTGATATAACGGCCATGCAACTGGCCACGTGCTGGGTGTCAGGAACTTTCAGGAGCAGCTCATTTGAGCGTGTTGCCGACTTGCCACAGGGTCAAAAACTTATAGCGGTGATTCCTGTAGGAGTACCGGCACAACAAAAAAGCTTCATAGAAAAGCTGATGCGTACATTTGCCAAATGCGGTACCCGCAAGCCATTCTCCGACATGTTTTTCATGAACAACTTCTCGACACCTCTTCCCGATGACGGACAATTTGCAAAGCCGCTCGAAATGATGCGTTGGGCACCGTCGGCCGTAAATGCTCAGCCGTGGAGAGCCTTGGTTAAAGGCAATGAAGTTGATTTTTACTACACAGGCAGCGGCAATGCCAAAATTCTTGATATGGGAATAGGATTATGCCATTTTGCCCTCGCGTGCGATGCCCTCAATGTGACCGGAGCATACGTTAACAATGAGTTCCACGAGTCAGGCCCCGACGGGACCACTTATCTTATTTCGTTTATACAGGCATAAAAAATCGGTACAGATTCAAGGATTAAGGAATCTGTACCGATTTTTGTATATTGGTTTTATTGAGGAAGAGCGTAGCTCAGTGTTTCTATGTAATAGCCTACTGTAAGTGTTGTATCAGCCGGATTTACAGTTGCCATTGAGTCAAGGCGCGCCTTCATGCCAAGTGCTGAGTTTCCGCTGCGTACCTCGGCATCACAGTGGCCTTCAGCCACTTCTTTCTCGTATTTGGCCACCATGGCATCAACCTCAGAACGAGTCACCACATTAGGTGTAACTATGCCCGATACGGTGAGTGTCTTTTCGGGACAAGAAGGATCAAAAGCTCCGCCTATTGCTTCGGTCGCCACACACATAAGCAGCGAGGGAGTAGCCGTTGTATCGGGGTTGGCAAGGAATGCTTTAGTGCCGCCGTGCTTGCACAGATGGCTGCATACACCTTCAACCGTAACAGTATCACCGGCATATTCAGCAGGGTTTGCCAAAAGACGGTCTACTGTTATCGTGGGGAGTTCAGCAATACTCAGGCTGTCAGCATCAGTGTCGACGCTCTTGCCCGAGCCGCCACACGACATCAAACCGGCGCAAGCTGCTGTAAGCGCTCCGACGATGAGAAAATGAGATAATTTCATAATAATATATTTTTTAAATGAGTAATATTTTCTAAAGAGTCAGCATAATAATCTGAATTTCTGCAAATTTACAAAAAAATCGCACATATTCAATAATTACAGATTTTTTACGTTAATAAATATATGAAATATGATGCAATAAAATATATTCTTGCGGCATGTATATTTGCAGGCATGGCTGTGTCGCTGCCCTCGTGCGGCGGAGCCAAACTCTCCACGGCCAACGAGCAGATGGCACGAGGTGAATATTTCGATGCTGCCAAGACTTATAGAAAAATTTATAATAAACATACAAAGAAAGAAGAACGCCCGCTGCGTGGTGAGGTCGCCTTCAAGATGGCCGAATGTCATCGTCAGCTCAACCAGTTCCAACGAGCTGCGGCAGCATACCAGAATGCCATACGCTATGAGTGGCCCGACACCATGGCTTATCTGTATCTCGCCGAGATGCAACATGGCGCCGGACAATATGCCCAGGCGGTAAAAAGCTACGAAGCATTCCTTGACATGCGCCCCGACAGCAAAGCGGCTCAAACCGGCCTTGCCGGCGCAAGAAAAGCCCTTGCCAAGAGTGGCGGCACACGATATGTAGTGCGCAAGGCAGATATGTTCAATTCTCCGCGCAGCGACTTTTCTCCGATGTTCATCCCCGGTCAATACGACAGGCTTTATTTCTCAACCACACGCGAGAAAGTCAACGGACCGCGCAGCGAAATAACGGGTATGAAAAAGGGCGATATTTGGTTTGCCTCAAAAAATGAACAGGGTGTATGGCAACGTCCCGAACCTGTAGAGGGCGAACTGAATACCGAGATGGACGAAGGTATAATGAGCTTCTCCCCCGACGGCAACATGATGTACCTTACACGTGCCCGTCGTGAACCCAATTCGCCCACTACCGTAGAGATATTCACTTCGCAACGCAGCGATGCAAAGTGGAGTGCACCGGTTAAATATGTAATTTCGGGCGACACGCTCTCGGCCATGGGACATCCGGCCGTTTCGCCCGACGGTCAATGGCTATACTTCTCAAGCGATATGCCCGGAGGCTCCGGCCAAAGGGATATTTGGCGTGTAAACCTTATTGAGAAAGTTGGAACTCTCGAAAATCTCGGTGAGTGGATCAATACTCCCGGCGATGAAATGTTTCCTTTTGTACGCTCTGACTCAGTCTTATACTTTGCCTCAGACGGCCATCCCGGCTATGGCGGCCTCGACCTCTTCAAAGCAGAGCTTAAGAAGTCAGGCGGTTGGCAGGTGACCAACATGGGCACACCGGTAAATTCCTCTGCCGACGATTTCGGAATAACATTCGGCGAGGGTGAAAGCGGATTTTTCTCATCTAACCGCAATGACGCCCGTGGCTATGATGCCATATATTCTTTTGAGCTTCCCGACCTTAAGATATTGATTTCGGGTTGGGTGCTCGACAAAGATGAAGAACCTGTGCCCAACGCAGTCATAAGAATTGTTGGGAACGACGGCTCCAATCAGAAGCAGGTGGCCCGCGATGACGGCTCTTTCTCATTTCCGTTGCAGCGAGGTGTAAGCTACGTGATGCTTGCCGGCGCAAAAGGATATCTTAATGCCCGTCAGGAGTTTACAAGTGATACTGCTGAAGAAGATGCAGAATATGGTGTTGATTTCATATTGGCTTCGATTCACAAGCCTGTGGTGATTGACAATATCTTCTACGATTTTGACAAAGCCACACTAAGGCCCGAATCAAAAGAGGCTCTTGATGAGATGGTGCAGGTGCTGACGGATAATCCCAATGTGACCATTGAAATGGCCTCGCACACCGACCGCAAGGGTACAGATGAATATAACATCAACCTTTCGAGTCGTCGTGCACAATCGGTTATAGATTATCTGATTGAAAAGGGTATCTCAGCCGATCGCCTGCAAAGTCAAGGCTATGGAGAATCGCGGCCAAAGACAATTACCAAGAAACTTGCCCGCATATACCCGCAATTTAAGGAGGGTGACGTCCTTACTGAAGAATACATTCTTCAGCTCACTCCGGAAGATCAGGAAATAGCCGATCAAATCAACCGTCGTACCGAGTTCCAAGTTCTCTCGATTGACTATCAAATGTTCTGATGATGAAATTCCGTACAGAAATAGGGCCTTTGAAGGGTGGATTTAAAATTAGCCACGACGACAGCATAGTGCTGCTCGGTTCATGTTTTGCCGACAATGTAGGACAGCAACTGCAGCACGATGGTTTCAATGTGGTATATAATCCCCTCGGGCCTTTGTTTAATCCCGCATCTATTTTCTCCGTATTGAAACGCGGACGCAAAGAATTTTCGCCCGACGAATTTATAAATTTCAACGGTGTATGGCATGCTCTAAGTTTTGCAAACCGCTATCAGGACACCGATCCTGTGCGCTTGGCTGATACACTCAACGAGCAGTACCTGGCCTTATGCGATGCTATCGAAAATGCCACTGTGCTAATCATCACATTTGGCACTAACAAGGTTTATGAATTATCGTCAGACAATTCAATAGTTGGGAATTGTCACAAACTGCCGGCTGCATTTTTCAATGAAAGATTCCTGCCTGTAGAGGAAATACTTGAGCTGGCAAAAGGACTCAAATTCTGCCGGAAAACCATATTCACACTTAGCCCTGTAAGGTATCCCGGCGACGGACTTCCGCAGGGCTTTTTGTCTAAAGCCACACTGCGCGTAGCCATAGATCAACTGTGTGCAGCGGTAGGAGCTGACTATTTTCCGTCATACGAGATAGTTAACGATGATTTGCGCGATTACAGATTCTACAATCCCGACTTGCGTCATGTCTCAGATACGGCAGTAACATATATTTACGAACATTTTTCAGATACTTACTTTTCCAAAGATACAATTGCCCGCGCAGAAATCTGTCGCAAACAATTTCTGCGCAGTGCCCACCGACAAATTTTAAAATAAGGTCATGACTCTTTCTGAAATCATAGAGATAACCGGTGCCGATAAGTTGAAGCACACGGATATGGCAGTCAATGAATTTCTGTTTGACTCGCGTTCGCTCAGCGAGCCTGAGCATACGATGTTCTGTGCCATTTCCACCGATTCGGCCGACGGTCATTCATTCATCGCCGACCTTTACGCCAAGGGTGTACGCATGTTCATGGTTGAACGCGTTCCTGATTGGGCTGAACGTTGCAGTGATGCTGTTTTTGTCAAGGTTGACAATGTTTTCAAGGCTGTGGAAATCATTGGCAATCATGCTCGACTCTCGCTCAAATGCCCGGTGGCGGCAATAACAGGATCTCAAGGCAAAACTGTTGTAAAGGAATTGATATACGAAGCGGCCGGCGACAAAGCCTGGCGCAGTCCCCGCAGTTGGAACTCACGTCTGGGTGTACCTGTATCGCTCCTCGAAGTTCCGGCCGATGCGTCAGTGGCGCTCGTTGAGTGTGGCATTGACCGTGCGGGCGATATGGAAGCGATTGAAAAAATCGTAAAGCCTGATCTCGGAATACTTACAAGCATAACTGATGAGCACGACAACGGTTTCAGCTCTCGTGAAGAAAAAATCCGAGAGAAGCTTAAGCTGTTCAAAAACGTATCCATACTGATTTATGATGCCTCAGATTCGATGGTAGACTCCATAGTCAGAGAATCGTTCCCGGCTGAGAACCTGCGCCCCATAAAAGCCGATACGGCAGACAAGATCAACAGAGCGCTGGCCAAGACAACTTTGAAAGAACTGGGAATTGAAGATAGCAGAGTTGACAATATAGAGCCGGTTGCCAACCGTATGGATGTGCATGAGTGCGTAAATGATTGTGTGATGATTTACGACGGGTTCACACACGATATGCGTTCACTGAAATCCGCGCTCGACTTTATGCGCCGACGCTCTACATCGGGCCGCACGTCCACCCTCATAACGTCTGATTTCAAAGCAGACAAAGAAACTTATGCACAGCTGGCCCGCATGCTCAAGAATTTCGGGGTAAACAGGATAATAAGCATAGGCAGTGCCATAAATGAATATACGTCAGAATTTGATCCGTCAATCAAAATAGAGTCGGTCGATACAGTCGCGTCGTTTCTCAAACAATATGATATAAACCGTTTTTCTTCAGAGATGATATTGATTGCCGGTAAGCCTTCGTCAGACTTCCTGCAAATCAAATCCATACTCGAAAGCGCGCGTCACGATTCCATTTTTGAAATAAATCTTGACGCACTTATCCATAATTTCAATTATTTCAGATCTCTTACTGATTCATCAACCGGATTTATTGCCATGGTTAAAGCCTCGGGCTATGGCACAGGAGCCCTCGAGGTGAGCAAGACGCTTCAGGCACAAGGGGCTGCTTATCTGGCTGTAGCGGTAATAGACGAAGGTGTTGAACTGCGTCGCGGCGGCATCACTATGCCCATCATAGTGATGAATCCCGTAACCACTAATTACAAGGCTCTGTTTGACAACAAGCTTGAACCGTCGGTATTCTCGCTCCGCGAACTGAATATACTGGTGAATGAGGCCCGAAAAGCCGGTGTATCTCAGTTTAAGGCACATATCAAGCTCGACACCGGCATGCACCGCGTAGGCTTTGTGGAAAGCGAAATCCCTCAACTGCTCAAAACTCTTGGTGAGACCCCCGAAGTGTATGTGGCTTCGGTATTCTCGCATCTCGCCACGGCCGATTGTCCCAATGAAACCGAATATACAGAGATGCAGCTCGCGACATTTGACCGTCTATCCCGGATAATAGTTGACAATACGCCCCACCCCGTGCTGCGGCACATACTCAACACTGCCGGTATCATGACACATCCCGAAAGCCATTACGACATGGTTCGTCTGGGAATAGGCCTGTACGGTGTCAGCCCTCTTGACGGTGATTCAAATGACATACGTACGGTAGCTACACTGCGGTCTACGATAATCTCGCTGAAGAGTTGGGAAGCCGGTACAACCATAGGCTATGGACGTCGGGGCAGACTAACGCGCGATTCAGTTATCGCCACCGTGCCTATCGGCTATGCTGACGGTATTAACCGCCATCTGGGCTGTGGCAATGCGTCATTTATTGTCAAAGGCAAGGAATGTCCTACTGTAGGAAACATCTGCATGGATCAGTGCATGATTGATGTAACCGAAGTGCCGGAAGTGTCTATAGGTGACGATGTGGAAATTTTTGGAACACAACAACCCGTTGAGAAACTCGCAAAAATCCTTGAAACCATACCCTACGAGCTTCTTTCATCAGTATCTCCCCGCGTAAAGCGCGTTTATTACAGAGACTAAACGAACATAAGACGCCGGCCGCCGCGCACCGAAAGTTACGATACGCGGCGGCCGGCGTCACTACGTCTTATTTAAACAATTTCTGGAAAATCAGGGCATCGGCATATTCTGTCTTTCTCCTGAGCCATGAGCGCAGTCTGCCTGCCGGCTTAAATCCTGCACCGGTAAACAATGCTTTTGAAGCATCATTGTCGATTGCCACATAAGCCCATAGCTGATGCATGCCGAGAGTGCGTATGACATAAGCCTCAAACATTTCCAGAGCCTCTTTGGCATAGCCCTGGCGGCGACGCGACTCATCAATATAAATGCCGACTCCGGCCCTGCGGTTTACAGGATCAAAGTCAAACATGTCGATATGTCCAACGACAGCATTTAGTGACTCGTCATTAATCATCATACGCAGTTCGCGTGTGCTGAACGGATCTGCCTGGTAGTTCTTGATGTATTCCCACACCTGGTAGCGAGACAAAGGGGCACTTTGTGGTAAGGATTCATTGAAACCGGGGTCATTTTCCCACAGGAAAATGCTGTCGACATCGGTTTGTTCGGGGGCTCGTAAGGTAATCATAGCATTATGAATTAAGAATCAAAGGGACGGCGGTCGAGTATTGAACGTCCTAAGGTAAGCTCATCGGTGTATTCAAGCTCGTTACCCACAGCCACGCCACGTGCAAGTCTTGTCACAATAAGATTTTCATGCGAATTCTGCGTAAGATTTCTGTAGATATAATAAGCTGTAGTGTCACCTTCCATCGTAGGGCTAAGAGCCAGAATCACCTCATCAATCTCAGGATTGGCCGAAACCCGGCTAACCAAAGACGCTATTTCAAGGCGATCGGGGCCAATGCCGTCGATAGGCGAAATCACCCCTCCGAGCACATGATACAGACCGGTGAAACGGCCTGTACGCTCCACGCTAAGCACATCGCGAACATTCTCGACCACACATATTTTGCTACGGTCGCGACGGCTGTCGGCACAAATAGGACATAGTTCGGTTTCGCTGATATTATGACATTCGCTGCAATAGCGTATCCCACGGCGCAGGTCTATAATGCTTTGACCGAGAGCTACAGCCTCGCGCTCATCGCGCCTGAGCATATACAAAGCCAGACGCAAAGCTGTTTTCCTGCCTACTCCGGGCAGCCTTGAAAGCTCCGTTACAGCCGATTCAAGCAATTTAGATTGAAACTCGTTTTCTGAAGTCATTTTTATCCATTTTTTTTAACATACCTCACAGTTGTGTCCCAATAAGGGAAACGCAGTGTAAGCATATTGCCGCCCGAGATACTGATTGTGGCATCTGTATCAACCTTTGTGCCATTCATGTCATACCAATCGAGATTGTATATATCATCAAAACCGGTACTATAAAAACGGCCTTTAACAGCCAAAGGTTCCCAAATATGATTGATTTCTCCACCGGTAGGCTTTAACAATATTATTTCATATCCGTCGTCCTCTGCCGGTACAACGGCAAAGGTATAACGCACTTTAGATGAAACTCTGAGCGCCGGCGAATCCTGATCGTAATGATCCCATATACCGACTATCGGATCTGTGCACGATGAAATATAACCATATAACTGTTCAATATCGTCAAAACGGCATTTTGTTATGTCGGGAGCCGCTACAATCTCCACATCCTCGCGCAAAGGCTTGGATTTGCTGTTGTGCTCCACTTCATAATAAATTCCACTTCCTTTAATATTGAAGGCATAATTGAACAGAGCTTCGGTCTGGCCAAACTCTATTTTAACGCGTCCGGGTTTCACAAGCGAGAGCCTGAATGAAATTCCGTCACGTTTCTTGTCGTGTTCATACAGCGGGAATGTAAGCGTTGAATCCACTTTTTCAACGCCATCCGTAAATGTGCTGATTCTGAGATTTACAAAATCTCGATTAAAAAAATCATATCCCGAATCTTTATTGACAGTTGCCAAGAACTGCTTGTAACTGCCCGTAGAGTCTTCTTCCGCAAGCTTCAGCAGGAATTTTATTTTTCCATCTACCGGCATCCGGTGATGCACCCTTAGCCATGAAGTGGTTACGGGAATACGCTGCCATGCCTGCGCCATAATTGCCATCAAGCAAAATAATGTCGTCAGAAGGCATTTCATAATCCTGTTATAGACCTTACTCTGTTTACAAATTCTTCCCTGTCGAGATCGTAAGGCAACCATTCGATATGATGTCCTCTACGTTCCATACCTCTGAACCATGTCATCTGACGCTTGGCAAATTGATGTATGGCGGTTTCAAGCCCACTGAACATTTCTTCGTATGTAGTAAGCCCGATAACATGTTCGGTAAGGTATTTATATTCCAGACCATAATAAATGAGGTCTTCTGGCGCAACGCCCTCAGCCAACAGCCTGCGTACCTCATCGAGCATGCCATTGTCAAGTCGTCTGCGCAATCGTTCCGAGATGCGCGAGCGACGCTCATCGCGCGAAATGTCAACCCCTATTACAACCGCGTTTTCGATAGGATCAGGCAAAGCTTTAACGGCCTTATCGGGATGTTCGTTATAATAGGTTTCGATTTCAATGGCTCTTATAGCGCGTTTAACGCTGTCTACATCAGTAGTATTGTGGAGCGTTTTCATTGAAGCCAGTATGTCGGTAAGCTCTTGGAGCGATTTGTCGGCAAGCTCCTTTCGCAATGCTTCATTACATGGCACTTCCGGCAGTACAAGGCCGTTGAGCAAGGCTTCTACATACATACCTGTACCGCCGACGATTACAGGCAACCTGTTGCGGCTGCGTATATCATCTATTGCGGCGTTGGCATCGCGCAAGTATTCATACAAGTTATACTTATATCCTGCAGGCGCCACATCAATCATGTGATACGGCACATCGCCATATTCCTCAAGGTCTTTGCCGGTACCGAGGTCCATTCCACGGTAAAGCTGCCGTGAATCAGCGCTTACAATCTCGCCTCCAAAGGCCATGGCACAATCTACGCCCCTTACAGTCTTTCCAGAGGCCGTAGGACCAACAATTGCCAATGTGCTTACTCGCTTCATCAGAATTTTGAGCCTGTTATCTTATGCCAGAAACGACGGGTACGGAAAAATGGTCTGTCCTGATTATTGTTTGCAATGGCAAACCAGCTTACATCGTTGTAATCAACAGTCCAGCTCTTGAGATCGCGCAGACGGAATGTAGGACGATAATGTTTTATAGGATACAGACGACGACCCTCGGTGTCGTATGTTTTCCATGCCATCGTAATGGTGAAAATTCTGTATATTTCGTCAGTCAATTCGGCTGAGAGACGAGCTGTCTTGATCATTCTGTCGAGTTGGTCAAGAGTAAACCATGTACCATGGTCTTTAACTGCAGGATAGTCCTCGGCCTTTACAAATGCAGCATAATGTTTCATCTGAGGCAATATGTCGCTAAGGCTTGTTTCGTAAAGGTATCGCAATTCGAAATCCTTACATCCCGAAATGTTTTCAAACGCTTTTTTAGCTGCCTCTTCACCTATATTATCAAACTTGGATATCTGAGTTACAGCAGGCGTATCCCAACGGTCATGCTCATTCATGGTGAGCAGCATGCGATCATCAGACAGTACTATATATCGGATTATAGTACCTGTTTTCTTAGCGCCGTAAGCTATCGGGCCTATTACAGCAGCGATGTTGCCACAGCGGTTCCATACGAAATAAAGTGAGAATATATAGAGTGCTACAGGCATCCATGTGAAGAAGAATACATCGGGAGTATTCATATTCACATTGATATAATAATTAAAGTAATACCACCACTCGACAGCGCTCATGCCGGCCGAAATAAAAAGCATGAGTTGTACCTGATAGTGCGATTCGCGCCTGTAGAGCGAAGTAATCACATTATTGGCCGATGTGCTCACACCATTGCGCAACAGAGAGGTATTGCGCAGCATTACCCACAGACTCATGATTATCATTACGGGAAATACAATCAACGAAGTGATGTAAGGTATCTGCTTATTGACTGTAGCCTTGTCAATGAACTGCTCGAATACAGGATGAGCGTTCAGTATATTTATGCCAAGCATCACCATCGAGGACCAGAACAGGGTGAGTACCGACACACTCAACATCACAGTGCTACCCGGCACGGAAAATGAGGTGCGTCGGCGCAGAACTATAAGTTCAAGATAGGCAAGAATGAATACCGGGAACGGTAGCCATATCTTTGGTACAAATCTCGACAGAATCAGCACTATCGCAATAAATCCGAATGCAATCGCCCAGTTGGTCCACAGCGACAACATCAATGTATGTGTATTTTTTCCACTGTTATTAAGCATGATTCATCAAAGATTTTTATTAAACCAATTGAGCATCTTTCCATAAACAACCGAACGTGCGTTGCAACCGTTGATTGAATGGTTCATGTTCGGGAATATAAGCATATCGCATATATCGCCTTGTCTTTCGAGTCGCGATACAAATTCGATGGAATTGGCCGGATGTACATTATCGTCGGAGGTTCCGTACATTATCAATAACGGACATTTAAGACGCGAAGTTCGCATAAGCGGAGCCGAACGGCGGTAACCGTCTTCGTTCTGCTGCGGTGTCAACATATATCTTTCAGCATATACTGTATCGTAGAAGCGCCAGTCTGTGACAGGAGCTACAGCTACAGCGGCTGCATACGGAGAATCATCGGCAGTGGCGGCCATCAGTGTTTCATATCCGCCATAGCTCCAACCGAATATTCCTATTCTGTTCGGATCTACGTAAGGCAACGATGCTGCGTAGCGGGCTGCGGCTATCTGGTCAATGGTTTCATAATAACCGAGATTCTTATATACCACATCACAGAATGCGCGGCCACGGCCGCCGGTACCACGACCATCAACGCATATCACTACATAACCGGCCTGTGCGAAAGCATCCATCCAGTCAAGCTGCCAGCGGTTGAGCACTTCCTGCGAGCCGGGTCCGCTGTACTGGTACATGATACACGGTGACTTCTGCGACTTGGCATTTGTAGGACGGATTATAAAACCGTTGAGTGTGACGCCTTCGCTCTGCATAGTGAAAAATTCGCGCTTGGCGACCTTGTTGCCCACTCTTGCCATGAAAGCTGAATTATCCTCAAGCACTCTTACTTCCTTGCCGGCCGAGGTATTGATGGTATATACCGGAGCCTGTTCAGTAGAACTGTATGTTTTAGTCATGTAGGTGCAGCCGGGGGCGAATTGAGCCGAAGATGTACCTTTATTGGACGAAATGTCGGTTATGATACCCTTGCGGTCAATTTTTCTGATAGTCCTGTCCATAGGTGTAGGGGCAGCTACTTGATAGTAGTGGTTGCCGAGCGCATCAGAGCCGTAGTAAGCCGTAACATCGCATTCATCCTTGGTAATCTGACGCATCTCAGCTCCGGCGTATGTGTATTGGTAAAGCTGATTGTTGCCGGATTTCCATGAATTGATTATAAACGAGTCGTTGCCCAGCCACAGTGATTCGTATGTAACGGGATCAATCCACGATTTTGAATCCTCATTATAAATGGATTTGGCTACCGTTGACTTAGGGTTTACACGGTAAATCTCAAAGTGGTTCTGGTCGCGGTTGAGTGTTGATACGATCAGGCTCTCGGCATTAGGGCCGTAAGCTATTCTCGGTATGTATTCGATGCGGTTATCGGGCAGGGTAATTTCCTTGAGTTTACGAGTCTCCACATCATAGCTGTGCACACTTACCTTAGAGTTGGGTTTGCCGGCAACGGGATATTTGTAGTTCCACACAACGGGATATAATGCAGCCGCCTCATCAGGGTTACAAGCACCCTCGTAGCGCATCATATCG